>CALIJJ010000171.1 GCA_938017515.1 uncultured Pseudanabaenaceae cyanobacterium | reverse complement strand
TGGGGCGGTGCAAAACGCCTACTACGACACGTTCATGCGCGGCGGCACGATGGTGGGCACCTACGGCTACATGGCCCCCGAACAGTTTCGAGGACAGGCCGTCGCAGCGACGGATTTGTATGGATTAGGCGCAACGCTGCTGTTTCTCTTGAGCCATCGATCGCCGACAGATTTCCCGCTGGACGATCTGAAGCTAAAGGTTCGGGGGCAGCTGCCAGTTTCGGAAGATTTTGGGCTGTGGCTGGAAAAGCTACTGGAGCCCGATGCGGGCGATCGCTTCGCCTCTGCGGAAGCAGCGATGACAGCCCTCGTCACTGGAATGCCTCGCCCACCGGGAGAGACGGCTAAGGGACTGACGAAAAAAGGGGCGATTGCCGTCGGCATCGTCACACTCACAACCCTAGCCCTGCTTAACCAATTCAAGTTCCCTATCCTCAGTGCCCTGGGCTTTACCCCTCGGGAAATGTTTGAGCAGGGCATTAACGGTGGTGATGTGGCAGTTATCAAGAAGTATCTGGACAAAGGCGTCAGTCCCAACTCTCGGGCCTACAACGGCAATACGCTGCTGCACTGGGCCGTCTCCAATGGTCGTCCTGAAGTGGCAGATGTGTTGATCGACGCCGGAGCAAATCTGCACCAGACCTATCCCACGGACGACAGAACCGTGTTGCACCTGGGGGTACAGCATGACAACGCCGCCGTAACGGCTGTGCTGCTCAAGCATGGTGCCCAGGTGAACGCCCGCGATCGCAACGGCAATACGCCCCTGCACCGAGCCCTACTCAAAAACGACATCAACCAGTACTACGGCATGACCAACACCAGCCGCAGCGTATCGCTAGAAATCGTGCAGCTCTTGCTGGAGGCTGGGGCCGATGTTGACATCACCAATAACAATGGCATGACGCCTCGCAGCCTCATTGCCCAGGAGCCAGCATTAGCCGGTATTCTCGACGGTTTGGAATAACGGGAGGAAGACGAAAATGGCACATACAACCATGATGACGCTCCACCCCGCCGGGGAGCTCTTGAACGATCGCTACCGCATTCTCAAGCCTCTCGGACGCGGCGGTCTGGGCTTTACCTACGCCGCTCAAGATCTACAAACGGACCAGTCCGTCGCCCTCAAAGTCCTGTCCCTACGTCGCGCCGCAGACTGGAAAAAGCTGGAACTCTTCGAGCGCGAAGCCAAAGTCTTAGCCGAACTCAATCACCCCAGCATCCCCCGCTACATCGACTATTTCCAGGTAGACAGCGACCAGGACCGCAGCTTCTACATTGCCCAGCAGCTCGCTCCCGGCCAGTCCCTGGAACAGTGGATTGAGGCGGGATGGCGACCCAGCGAGGAAGAGGTCGAGCTGTTAGCGACGCAACTCCTGGATGTGCTGGTCTATCTACAAACACGATTGCCCCCCGTCTTCCACCGGGACATCAAGCCCCAAAACATCATCCGCCACGAAAATGGCCAGCTCTTTTTAGTGGACTTTGGTTCCGTGCAAGACACCTATCGCCAAAGCATCACCCAGGGCAGCACCGTCGTCGGCACCTTCGGCTATATGGCGCCGGAGCAGTTTCGGGGAGAAGCCGTCCGTGGCACAGATCTGTATGGTCTGGGTGCCACACTCTTGTTTTTGTTGACGGGTGACTCTCCGGCTGAGTTGCCTCAGCATCAGCTCAAGCTGGATTTTCGCGCGGCACTGCCGGGACTTGATTCATTTTTTGCAGACTGGCTCGATCGCCTGCTCGAACCGAGAGTCAGTCACCGTTTTGCTACTGCCCAAGTTGCCCTCGAAGCCCTACACCAGCGACAGCTTCTGGCGCCTCCTCCTCCAAAGACTCTCGTAAAACCGCTTGGAAGTCCGATTCAGGTCAGTCAAAGTGACGATCTACTCACGATCAAAATTCCGCCCGTAGGCTTTCGGACGCCTCAAATTCAGCGCTTGGCGATCGCCAATCTCATTTGGAATGGTCTCATCTTGTTCATCGTGGTCATGATCGTGTCCCTGCAACTTTTCCTAGCTCCGGCTAAATTCCTGAGCTTTATGGTGCTAGTGGCAATTGGCCTATTCCTACTTGTGAAATACATCTACGCGGCCCTAACGGTCACCCATGTGGATGTCATTCTGGGTCAGCAGATGATCCAAATGCGTAAAGTATTGCTGGACTCGGCCTACGAGAAGATGCGATCGCCCTATGCCCTAGACCAGCCAAAATCGACACCACCCGCAACGCTCAAAACACACTGGTGGTGGCCTTGGCGTCAAGCGCCGTTGACCTATTGCTCCATTGTGCTGCGGAGCAAGCGCTGCAAATTTGGCGGATTCCTGACGCCGCAAGAGACCCAGTGGCTGACCCAAGAAATCAACGATTTTATTGGGCGCTAGGTTGCTGGGCGTCACTCACTGGCTGACCAGGCTTCGACTTCGCTCAGCGCTCGCCTCCTGCTTTTTCGAGGATGTCGCGGGCTAGCCATACCCTCCAGCAATCACCCAAGGCGTAGGCGTAGCAGCAGGTCGTGGAGCGCGGCTTGGGCCGTGGCATCGTTGGGCAATGTGCTGCGATCGCGTTCTTCTTCTAGCTGCGTTAGCAACCGCCGGTATTCCTGCTCATGGAAACCCACATCAGCCCCAGCCAGCACTGATTTCTCCGCCCCAGCCAACTTGCGCGCGACCAGGTCAGCAATGTAAGGAAGCTGAAACTCTTCGTTAAGGGTGACCAGATTGGGCTCAAGCTTCCCTGACCGCATCAGGTGGATGCCGGTGAGCAAGACGCGGTAGGTGTAGAGCAGGGGTTTGACGCGGGGTGGGTTTTCCTTCGCAAAGAGCCGCCACTGGGTTTGGGCAAAGCCGAGGTAGTGGTGGGCGTGGTGGCGCGTGATGCAGTTTTGAGCGATCGCCTTCAGCTCTTCGTGCTCGGGCATGGCCTGGACAATCAGCGGCGAGTACAGTTGCTCCAGCACATAGCCATTGCGCTTGAGCAGCAGACCAAAGAATTTCTTGGCTTCGTGGGTCACGAGGTCCAGTTCTAGACCATCACGATCGTCAGAAATCTCCAGTGTTTCTGGCCCCGTAGTCAGGCCAACGAGTTCCCGCAACGGCAGCACATGGACACCGCGCAGGTCATAGTCAGAATCCGGCGATGGAAATCCATAGAGGTGGGAGCCGCTGATGGTGGCGAAGAGAAGGGGGTAGGGTTGCGCTTGGGCGATCGCCTCAAGTTGGGCTTGGTTGGGAATCATAGAAAACCTCGGAGCACGTCTCAAAGTTTAGCGGTGTTGAGCCTGTTCGCGATCGCTGGTCAACTGAGAAAAGCCACGACCATCGACACGCACCACAGCCCAGGCTTCCTGCAACAGTCGCAAACCGTGAAAATATTCCAATTCGCGCATCTTCGCTTCAAAACGATTCGCTTCCATCACTCACCTCCCTTGCTTCAGATTTGTTTTCTTCGCCCTTGGGTTGTACTTCAAACTTTCCATCACCTATAATTCTGACCCCATAAAGCTGATGAAAGCCTTCGGTCGCGGTTGGCTGAACCAACTTCTTGGCCGTAGCATAAAGCCCGACATCGGGCACGCGGGCCTTGCCTTTGCGCTGGAGATTGCGATCGCGGCAGGCCCTCACCTCCGACTCAAACCAATAGCCAGTGATGCGAGCATCAAAGCGCTGGGCGATCGCAATCAGCCTTACCCGATCTGCCGCTGTCGGATTTGTGTTATCCACAACAACTGAGCGACCTGCTTCCAGCATCTCTGTCAAAAGCTGCTGCTGACGCCGCTCACGATTTTTGTTGTTGCGCATCAGGTCTTTGCTGATCAGTTCATGGCTCTCAGTAAAATGCATCCGGTAGAACGTGCTCTTACCTGAGGCTTGGAGCCCCACGAAGATGATCAGCTCCAGCGACTTGGGTGAGCTGGGCTTAAGCGGACTTGAAAAATCGGATGCGTTTTCGGGCATGGTCCAAAATTTGCCGCAAATTAGTGCAAAGTCTCTTCTAATCAGGGACAGCAGCCCCAAAGACCTCATGAAATGCCTGAAATGTCCTCTGGGTTGGAGTATGGTCGAGTACTGCAAACGTGATTTGTTCGAAGACACCCTTGAATCTGGGATTGCAGAGCAGTTGCTGATAAAAGTAGCGTGCTATATCCTGCGATCATTTTGGAACACACCGCATCCCCAGGCTCCCAAAACAATCGTTCTGTGCCCATGGACCATGGCGACTGCCAAAGCCTTCTCAACCCGCGCTAACATGACCGACTCAATCTGTGCACAGTCGCTCTTTCGAGCGTTCTGTCGCAGTGCTCCGGCATTGACCGCCGGGCTAGTCAAAATTGACAGCATGTAAGGCTGTTCCAGCAGCACATCCTCAGAATCACGAAAAACAGGCACCGCAGGCGAATAAATCATCGCATCGCTGTAGAGGGTTGAGCGCTGCTGGCGATGGGTCTGATAAAAAGCCATGTGCTGGGTTAGGCAAGGATAAAGCCCAGTGGCTCGTGCGAGACTTTCCTCCTGGGCTTGGCTCCCGCCCATGAAGCCTCCACCGGGATTTTTAGCCGAGGCAAAGTTGAGTGCCATGGCATGGGTCTGCCCTTGCTCTACAACCAAGCGATAGGCTGCATCGAGGGTCGTTTCGTTCGTGACTGTGATCGTTGTTGATTCAGAGCGTGGCGGGTGGCGATCGCACTGTTCAAAAACAGCTTCAAAGTCCTCTACGCGGTAGTGAAGCGTTTGATTTTTGGCGGTGGCGAGATCCGCAACAAGATTGACGCGATCGCCGTTAGTACTGTGATAGAAACCTTGTTCCAGAATATCTAGGGTCTCTTGGGCAATTGCCGCCCGCTGTTTTCGATTGTTACTCACGGTATTCCTCCCAAACAGGCAGAATAATCTGGGCCAATTTCGCAATGTTGCGAGCATCATCGATGCCGCGATGATGGGTTCCTTCGAGAGGAATACCAGCATGGGCTAATGCTCGGGCCAT
>CALIJJ010000170.1 GCA_938017515.1 uncultured Pseudanabaenaceae cyanobacterium | reverse complement strand
TCAGGGCAAGACGACGGCGGAGGAGGTGCTGCGGACGTTGCCTCGGGTGGCGTTGGAGCGGCGTTGTGCCAATGAGAAGGTGCCGGTGCAGCAGGCTTAGCCTGGGAGCATTATGAGCTTTGGAACTGCTGGAGCAGCGATAAACCTCAACCACTCCATTCTCATGGGTCAGCGACGGCCCTAGCTGCAGCTAGCTCTCCACATACTCCCGCATCTTCGCTTGCAAATCATCCACATCATTGCTGGGCAATCCATCAGCGTTTGGCGTAGCCAATCGTAACTCCACTGCAAAATTAGGACAAAGCGGGATCCATTCAGCAAGCTGCTTTTGCCTCAGACTATCCCAACGTTCATTCGCTACCCAGGCTGCATCCCAGCAGAATAAGGGCGATCGCCCAAGCTAAAATAGAGACAAACAAAAGACGACCTTCCGTATGCCAACGAGGGATATTTACCATGACCCCATGTGCAACGCCCTCCTCAAAGATGGATTCAGTAACCCAATACCGAGACATCATTAAGAGCCTTCTCTCTGAATATCAAAACCTCGCTGAACAATCCCAATCAGCAGGTATTGAATCCCAACTCGCCTTCGATGAACAGCACGACCAATACATCTGGCTCCGCACCGGCTGGGACACCGTTCGCCGTGTCCGAGGCATCAGCATCTACATTCGCATCAAAAACAGCAAGGTTTGGGTCGAAGAAGATTGGACCGACCTCGAAGTCGTCGATGCCCTGATCAAAGCCGGAATTCCAGCAACAGATATTGTCCTAGGCTTTCATCCTCCAGAAGCTCGGCAGCATACCGAATTTGCCGTCGCCTAAACCTGTGGATTCAAAGCCTCAGCAGCAGCCCCAGCGCGATCGCCACCCCCGCCCCAATCACCGTATTAATCACATTCACCCACTCATTTGTCAGCCAATCGAACTGCTCCTGCACCGTCGCCCCGATGAAGCTTTCGATATTCGTGGCAACAAAGGCCGCGATCGCACAAATCCCAATCCCCCAACCGCTCACCATCCCGATCGCCCAGGCCAAAGATGCAATCACAACCGAAGCCACCACCCCCGCCAACGTCCCTTCCAAACTCACCGCCCCCTCCGTCCCCCGAGGCACCGGCTTCAACGTCGTAATCAAAAACGTCCGCTTCCCATAAGCCTTCCCCACCTCACTGGCACTCGTATCCGATAGCTTCGTCGCAAAACTCGCCACATAGCCCAACGCCAACAGCGGCACCCACACCGCCGCCACCGAAGCCGCTCCCCATTGAGTGAGGAGCCAACCCACCAGCGCACAGAAGGCTCCCGCCGCCGCCGACCCCCAGACATTCTCCGGGCCTCTCGCCCCACCCCGTTTCTCCGCGATACCCGCCGCCTCCTTCTCCGCCATCCCAATGCGCGTCACCGCAGAGCCGACGAGGAAATAGAACATCACCACGGCATACCCTCGCCAGCCCAACGTCGCCCACACCGTCACCCCCAGCGCCCAGGCATGGGCAATCCCCCAGGGGGTCAGCAGCTTCTTCGGCGATAGGAAGGCCGGAGCCAGCAGCGCCGAGTTAATCAGGATTCCAATAATCCAGGGATTTGACATGAGTTGGTTCAGCATCTGACTTCCGAAAGTGGAAAAGGGTGGGGATGCGATCGCAGCCTAAGCTTCCAAAGGGATAAACGCCATCCCCTTAAAGTTTAGGAGCTAGTCGGGCTTGAGAGCGATTTTTCCGTGAAGAGACGGTTTATAACGTCTGTCCGGCGCATAAAATAAGGCAAATCCGCTGCCCCTCCCCCGCCGCCGTCCAATTTGGACGAGGAATCGAAGATGAATAGCACCTTTGAACGCTTCGAATCAGCTTCAGCCCTGGAATCCTATCTCATCAACGATGCCCTAGAGCGGTATGACAATCTCTTCGGTCAACCCGCCTACGGTGGCTATTGGCCCGGGCTTTACCGTGATGATATTGCTCTCTTGCCCGCAGCGGCGGTTGAGTTTGCGACGGCTGCCGTCCCGGAATCCCAGGCTGTCGCGATCGCCGACACCACCAATACCCAGGTGGATGGCGTTGATGAAGCTGACCTGATTGAAACCGATGGTGAGTTTCTCTACCAGGTGAATGGCCAAGCCGTGACGATTGTGGATGCGACGGAGCCCGCTGACTTGGCGATCGCCTCCCAATTCACCCTGACTCCTCCCTGGCTCACCGAGAATCGGACAGACAGTTCAACGCCGTCCAGCAGCACGACAACGATCACCGGTCTGCCGGTAGAGCCACTGTTTCCCATCGGTGGGCCGGTGGGAGGCTGGAGCAATATCGATGGTATTTACTTGCAGGGCGATCGCCTCACGGTCATTGCCTCCGGTTACACCTTCGCCGAGCCCGATGCCAGTGAGCAACGCTCGCTTTACAGCGGCTTTCCCAGTAAGCCCCAAGTGCAGGTGACCGTTCTGGATGTGGCCGACCCGACCCAGGTCAGTCTTTTAGAAACGTCGATCCTAGAGGGCAGCCTCGTCTCCTCCCGCGCCATTGGGGATGACGTGGTGGTGGTCACCAATCAAGAATTTCAGCTGCCTGCTCCGCTGATTGTTGAGCCAGAACCTGCCGATTCAGTTGTTAAGCAAACTGATCCAGATGACCTCTCTACGAGTGCTCTCCCAGAGATTCCTCTCTATCCCTTTTATCCCTATCCCCGAGGGAGCTACGAAACCAAAGCGGCCTACCTAGAGCGCATGGACGGGCAAGTGCTGACCCTGGGCTTGCCAGAGGTTGAAACCTTTGATGGCCATGGCAACCTGGTTGACTCAGGCTTTCTGAGTGCTGCAACCGAGATCTATCAGCCGCTCACCCAAGACGATGTGCCGAATGCCTATGCATGGCAACAGCTCACAACGGTTTCTACCTTTGATGTGGGTGATGGTCACCGTGGGGTGGATGCGTCTGCGAGCATTCCGACGGAATGGATCAATGAGGTCTTTGTCTCCCAGGACAGTCTCTACCTGCTGAAGCAAACCTATAGGGCGGGAGCAGCCAGCACCGAAATTCTCAAGTTTGATCTCGAAACCTCGGCCCTCGTCGCTACGGGACAGGTGCCGGGGCGTATCGATAGCCAATTTTCTGTGGATGAACATGAGGGATTCCTCCGCATCACCACAACCACGAACTTCGGACTCGCCTCCCGCAACAATATCTATGTGCTGGACCAGAACAACGACCGTTTAGATGTCGTCGGCAAGGTCGAAGGCTTGGCTCCAGGAGAGCGCATTTTTTCCACCCGTTTCCAGGGGGACTACGGTTTTGTGGTGACCTTCCGCCAGGTCGATCCCCTGTTCACGCTGGACCTCAGCGACCCCCACAATCCTAAGGTCTCCGGCGAACTCAAGATTCCCGGCTTTTCAGAATATTTGCAGGTGATCCAACAAGGGGAGCAGACGCTGCTGCTGGGCATTGGGCGAGATGCCGACCCCATCACCGGGCGTGCCGGTGCCCTCAAGGTTTCATTGTTCGATGTGACGGACCTCGAAAATCCAGTGGAGATCGATAATCATCTGTTTGAGGGGGATTATTCATCGTCCCAAGCGCTGTGGGATCACAAGGCCGTTACCTACGTGCCGGGTGAGAATCTCCTGGCGATTCCCACCCAGGCATATGGCGATGGGTTTGGTTCATTCCAAACGCAACTGAGTGTTTTTCGGGTTGATGCTGAAGCGGGCCTGACCAGTCTCGGAACTGTGGAGCATGGCACGAACGTGATCAATCGGAGTGTCTCGATTGAAGAGACGCTCTATGCCTTCTCACAGCAACAGATTTCGGCCTACAACATCAATGACCTAGAGCGGCTCGGTGAGGTGGCTTGGACGGGCGACGACATTGCTGACCTCAGCTGGAACGCTGGTGAATCTTTCTTTGGCTCGGGCTTCTTGGAGGCAGAGCGTTCTGGTATTGCGATCGCCCCCAACCCCAGCAGCGATTCCCTGCCCGGCACCGAAAATGATGACGCCATTGCTGGCGGAGCCGGTGATGACAAGCTCTATGGCAACGGTGGCCAGGACTTTTTCTTTGGCGGGGATGGCAACGACGAAATTGTCGGCGGCATGGGCAGCGACATTGCCTTTGGCGGAGCCGGTAATGACGTGATCTATGGCAACGGGGCTCGGGATATTCTGCTGGGTAATGCGGGGGATGACACCCTCATGGGCAGTGATGGTGATGATGTCTTGGTGGGGGGAGCGGGGAGCGATCGCCTCACCGGTGGCAGTGGTTCCGATGTCTTTGTTTATGGCCAGGCGACCGGCACGGCAGGCAGCGGGACTGGGAGCATGGGCACCGACATCATCGAAGACTTCCGGGTTGGCATTGATGTCATTGGGCTGGTAGCGGGGTCTTTGATGGAGGCCGATATTACCCGAGTCCAAGAGGGGATGCATACCGTTCTGGGCGTGGTGAATGGTGAGGAACGCTTGGCTGTTCTGAAGTATGTTCAGGCGGGTGATTTGCAGCAGACTAGTTTTGTCACCCTGCGCGCTATTGGCAGTGTGGAGCAAGCCGCATCCTTGTTGTAGTTGAAAGTTATAACTAAAGTTGTTGTTGAAACAATCATCGCTCTCCTAACGTCGCCGATAGAATGGGTGTAGCTGGTAAAGTCCCGCGATAATGGCGCGAATGGTATTCCATTCCGTTCCCAACGGTGGAATGGACCAGTGCTCGGCGCGGCAATAGGAAAAGTTAACCAGTTTCCACAGTGTTTTGAAGTCCGGGTCTACAAACAGGCAGCCGATGATTTTGTCCGGGTGCCGTACTTCTGCATGGAGTCGAATGCGAATCTCTGGCATTTCAAGGTAGATCGGCTCGTGTCGTTGCAAATCCATGGGCTGATCCAGCTGGATGCCTGCCCCTGCCTCGGAGATGTTGACGATGGTGCCAGTGCCTTGGCGACCGTCATCTCGGGTGATGCGACACTTTACCTGACATTTCACACGGGGATAGCCGCGATCGCGGGGAGTACTGGCCCCAGCGACGATGGCCGTTGCGAGCAACATCGCATTGACTTGCGCCCAAAATAGATACAGAAAACCCGTGCCATGCTCCAGTGCCCGACCCTGCTGGATACCGGACAGAATCGCGACGAGTGTCAAACCCAGAAGACCAAAGACATGGGCCATAGTTTTGGTGTGCAGCCGTGTCTGATAGTCGGCCAAGGCCTTATCCGTCACCTTGAATTTGATCTGATGCTTAGGCAACACAAAAAGGTTGAGGGCGACTCGAAAAATATGGAATCCCTGGAGCAGGTTATGGAGACTCGTGAGCAATAGGCTGCCTCTTGTCCAGCTTTGGGTGATCAAAATCAGTCCATAGCTATAGAGACCAAGCAGTGCTGCCTGGTCAAAGCTGAGCTGAAGACCCTGGATACCGCAGAGAAAATAGAGGATGGGGGCGGTGTAACTCAGGAGCTTCAGAATCTCTTCCAGCCAAGACAGCGTGCCGGAGAGGTAGATGCAGCGTTGGAGAAGCGTGAGTCCTTTCAACCCCAGTGGATTGTAGTGATTGGTGGCGGTGGCCAACGTTCCCTCCGCCCAACGCGACCGTTGTTTGATGTATTCATCAATGGTGTTGGCGGCAGAGCCCACGCTCAGCACTTCGTTGAGATACGCTGTTTTAAAACCTCGGGCTTGAAGCTTCATGCCCGTAATGTAGTCTTCGACAATGGAATCCGTGGGGATACCGCCAATGGCCTCTAGGGCTGAGCGACGATAGACAATGGAACTCCCCGAACAGATCACGGCATTGGCCGCATCCCGGGAGGGTTGAACCAAGTGATAAAAATGCACGAGGTCACCGGGGATGAAGCGGGTGCCTAGATTTTTCTGGGGTGGTTCAGGATTATAAAAATGTTGGGGGGTGACGACCATCGCCATTTTTTGGGAATGGTGAAAGAACCCTAGCGTTCGCTCCAGAAACAAGTTCAATGGCACAAAATCTGCATCGAAGACAACGACAATTTCGCCATCGGTTTGTTGCAGAGCGTAGTTAAGATTGCCAGCCTTGGCGTGGTGATGTTCAGGGCGAGCCAGGTAGTTGCAGCGTAAATCCTGGGCGAGTTGTTCCATCTCTGGGCGATCGCCATCATCCAGCAGCCAAATGCGTTTGGACTCCCGTGGGTATTTCATCGCTCGACAGCCAATCAAACTCCGCCGCAGGACATCCACGGACTCGTTATAGGACGGAATGAAGATATCGACGATGGGACGATAGTCGCCGGTGCGGACGGAGTAGCTGTAGGCGTCTGCTTCCGGGGAACGTTGGGTAGCGGCGATGAGTAATCCGTTATTCAGCCAGGCATTAAATGCTCTCAAAACCTCGTAGGCGAACAATCCTAGGCTAAACCACCCATCGGTCCAGTTCAGCACTAAGGTGTTGTCCAGCCGCCATAGCAAGTAATTGAGTTGGATACCTGAGACGCCCAAGAGCAAGATAATCAGGAGGGGCTTAGAAGGGTAACGCGGTGCAAAGCAGCGGCAGAGAATGTAGCTGAGGAGCAAGATGGCGCAGAGCCAGGTGTCGCTGAGGGCTTGGGCGATCGCAACGCGGTGTTGAAAGATGACCCAGCCATCGTAGACAACAAACAAAAATGTAATTGACCAAATGAGTGCTTTCCAACCCTTTAGCCTAAAGTTGCGATCCATGCATCTTGACTCATTAACAATTGCCCCATGCCGCTAGGTTTCCCGTTGGTTTTTGGCATGATTTCAGTGGTGCTAATGAATCGACTATTCCGTATCTTTGCGAGGAAGAGTCGGACCGATTTACTGGATTTTAACGAGGGAAGATTGACCCGCGAACCCGAAACTCAGGAGGCTATGCAACCATCGATTCCAACAGCAAAAAGGCTTCCTGGGTGGGTAAGTGATAGGTTTGGCTGCCCGTCGTGATGACGTAGTGACCCGCCACCTCGCCGCAAGCGGTGCAGGTGAATGTGCCGGAGGCGATCGCTTTCACGCTCATGTCCCGAATCCTTTGCTGCAATTCTTGTTCAAGCTGCCAGGCCTCGAATTGTTCTTCGGTGGGTGAGAGGAGCTTCGTCAAAGGAGCTGTGTGAGCAATCATCTTTGTGGGGGAATTCGATGGAATTATCTTGCCCCGAAGCGACGATCGCCACGTTAGAGGGATTTAAGCTGTACCTAAAAAAAAGCTGAGAAAGAGAAATGCCCGCTGAGGACAGGGCCGGGAAAACCTTATAGAACAAGGCATCGCACAAGCTCCATGGGGCGAAACGTAAACGCTTGTTAAGCAAACCTCAAGAGATCGGCAATCCCTCCAGAAAGCCTTTAGGATTAAGTTACATCTCTTAAGAATCTCTCATTCTTTTCAGAGTTCCTCCTCTCCCGCTCGGGGCTGATCGCTGTGCCTGCACTTGTTGAAGAACCCAAGCGATCGTATCGCTGGTCTCGAAGTAATTACACGCCCCTGGGTCGGATGCTGGACATTGGTCTGGTTTCGTCTCAGTTTCTCATGGCGCTCTGGAAAGATCGCCAGGCAGACCAGCGTGGGCGATTGACGCCTGAAGCCCGCAGTGACCTCCATCGCAAGCGAGCGGCGTGGTTGACAGAGTCATTGCTGCAGCTCGGTCCAACATTTATCAAAATTGGCCAGTTCTTCTCGACCCGCTCCGACTTGTTTCCATCGGAATACATCGAAGAGCTGTCGATGCTTCAGGATCAGGTGCCAGCCTTTGATGCGGAACTGGTGCAGGCCATCCTGGTGCGAGAGCTGGACAAGCCGATTGATCAGGTGTTCGACGAGTTTGACCTCGTGCCTGTTGCTTCGGCCAGTCTGGGGCAGGTGCATTTGGGCAAGCTTCAGTCCGGTAAGCCGGTCGCGGTGAAAGTCCAGCGTCCTGGCCTGCAGCGACTGTTTGAGATCGACCTGCGTATTCTCAGAAATATTGTCGAAACGGTTCAATATCGAACAGTCTGGGGGAAGCAGGGCCACGATTGGCTGGGGATTTATGAGGAATGTCGCCGCACGCTCTGGGAGGAGGTGGACTACCTCAACGAGGGTCGGAATGCGGACATGTTCCGCCGTAATTTCCGCGATCATGACCGGGTAAAGGCTCCTCGAATTTACTGGCGCTATACGACGCCGCGTCTGTTGACGATGGAGTATGTGCCGGGGATTAAAGTCAGCAGTGCCGATGCGCTGGTGGCCGCAGGGATTGACCAGAAGGCGATCGCCTACCTCGGCGCAGAATCCTACCTGCGGCAGTTGCTTCAGCACGGCTTTTTCCATGCGGACCCACACCCGGGCAACATCGCTGTGGAGGCCCACAGTGGCAGCCTCATTTTTTACGATTTTGGCATGATGGGCCGCGTGCCGACGACCACGAAGGATTCGTTGATGGTGACGCTCTCGGGCATTATTCGCCAGGATGCGGGCCTGGTGGTTGAGTCCATGGTGCAGCTCGGTGCGCTGGCTCCGGACACGGACCTCGGGCCGGTGCGTCGTTCGGTCCAGTACATGCTGGAAAACTTCATGAACCAGTCCCTCGGCAGTCATGAAGATGTATCGATGGCCTCGATCAGCGATGATCTATACGAGCTGAGCTATGGTCAGCCGTTCCGTTTCCCCGCGACGTTTACGTTCGTGTTGCGAGCGCTTTCGACGCTGGAGGCCTGGGGCAAGTCCCTGGACCCAGATTTTAACTTTATGGATGTTGCACAACCCTTAGCCACTGAACTCATGACTCAATCTCCCGGCGGCCCCAACAGTATTTTTGATCAGATCGGTTTGCAGGCGGCTCAGTTTACGAACACGAGTTTGAACTTGCCGCAGCGGGCAGAGAAGACGCTGAACCATTTGGAGCAGGGCGATATCAAGTTCCGCATCGCAGCGGTGGATACCGATCGGGAGCTGCGTAAACTGAATTCGGTAGGTGTGGGTGCAATCTACGCGATGTTGTGTAGCGCACTGTTGCTGTCGGGAACGCAGATGATGACGATGGGCTGGTTCTGGGCTGGTGGCGGCATGATGGGCTTAGCTGGGGTGATGGCGATCGCCCTCGGCACCGTTCTGTTCAAGCTCTAGGTCTAAACGGCTACGCCCCAGCTAAAACTTAGGCTCACAGTGCCATGGCCAGGCATTGGGTCAGCTCATGATTGGACAGCGGCACGGGATTGTACTTCATGCTGCTTGAGCGTGTTGCTGCTGTGACCAGTTCCGGGAAGGCGTCCTCTGATACGCCATAGTGAGATAGGGGTGGGATCTCAAAGGCATCCACGAAGGCTTGGCACTGCTCAATGACTTGATTCTGGGCGATCGCAGCCGCCAGATCCGGCTGCTGGCTCAGAATGCGCCCCAGCACGGCGTATTTCTCAAGCAACTCGCTGTTGTTTGTTTTTTGGGCCTTGGCAAGGTTAGCGCTAAGAACCGGAACCAACAGAGTTGCGCAAGCAATACCGTGGGGGATCGGAAAACTCCCGCCCAATGGACCAGCAAATCCGTGGACTGCTCCTAAGCCAGCATTGCCCAGGCAGAGTCCGCCCAAGAGCGCTGCGATGAGCATTTGTTCGCGGGCATTAACCTCGGAACCATCACGATAGACTACGGGAAGTGCTGGTACGGCACGCTGAATCCCATCCAAGGCCCAGGCATCAGTTAGGGGTTGAGCTTTGTTGCTAGTGTAACTCTCGATGAGTTGTGTGAGGCAATCCAGCCCCGTGGCTGCGGTTGTTTCCGGTGGAACCGTAACTGCGAGTTCAGCATCTAACAGCGCCAAATGGGGCCGCAGTTGTTCCCCTCGCATGCTCACCTTCACGCCGCGAGACTTGACACAAAGCACGGCATTGCGAGTGCCTTCGCTCCCAGCTCCGGCCGTTGTGGGAACAGCGATGAGGGGCAAAGCAGGTTTGATCAGTGGCTTGCCTGCACCCACCACTTCCAGATAATCCAGCGGTGCCCCACCATTGGCCACCACGCCACCGATCGCCTTGGCTGCATCGATGGCGGAGCCGCCGCCCACAGCAATGATCATGTCACAGCGGTGCGATCGCGCGGCTTCTGTGCCAGCCTCCACATCTTCAATGGTCGGTTCACCGGTTTGAACCCAGTGGTGCACAAATAGATTGGCTGCTTTTAGGGAGGACTGAATGTCAGTCAGATGCTGCGATCGCTCACCGCTCATCCGTCCCGTGACAAGCAACACCCGCTGTCCCAACGCAGAAGCCAAGCGGCCTAACTGATGTCGCCCACCCTGCTGGCAGAGGATCTGGGGCAGGGTCGTAAATTTCCAATTCATTACCAAGCGGCCTCATCCTGGGGAAATAGACTGTGATACTTCACCCCTTGACGAGGTTTTGCCATCCAATCTGCGACGGTCGCTTTCCATATTTTGTAATGCTCCGTTTGTTGGTGAGCCTGGAAAGCAGCTTGGTCTGTGTAAACCTCGTACAGCAGAAATTGGCTGGGATCATCGTTGCTTTGGGAGACATCAAACCTCAAATTGCCTGTCTCTTGGCGGGTTCCTATCGCATTGGCCAAAATTGCCTCGATAAATGGCTCAATTTTTTCTGGAATGACAAAGACATCAACACTAACAACGTACATTGGTCTTCCTCACTGTTGTTCAACTATTTATGATTACCAATACACCATGCCAGAAAACGCTGGAAGCAGCCACATCAATCCATGTATTGAAAATCGTAAGTCATGGCCTAAATTGGTCTCTAAAGAAAACCACGGATATTGGCGAAAGCCTTGACTGAGTAACGCTACGGAATCTTAAGGCCATGGCCTCTGTATTTTTTCTAATCCTAATGTGGAAGACACAATACGATTCACTGTGTTGCTTTTCACCACGCCATAAAGACGATCATATCAATGATAGAAGAGTTTGTTGTTGACTGGAATTCAGTTGCTATTTCTGGGAAGACTTGCCTATATAGGATTTCTGAATCCTGATTGCCACCGGCTTTGGTCTTGTCTTTTGTCAATGTCAACTCTCATCGCACTATCCTTTTGCTTCCAATTCCTCGTTCGGAATTGATTCTATTCTGCACCGTAACGACCCATGAATATTGCAACGTCTTGGTCCACAGACTCAGATGTCGAGCAGGCCTTAGCAGATGCTTTGAAAAGCCTAGACTCTCAACTGGGAGGGGCGACGCCGGACTACTTAATTTGTAATCATTCTGCGACGTACAATGCCGCTGACTTGGCAAAGGCGCTGCAAGTCTATGCTCCGAAGGCAGCGTTGCATCAGACAAGTTCTTGTTTAGGGGCGATGACCAATGCCGGATTCCACAGCGACAATGGCTATGGATTAGCGCTATTTGCCATTGTCGATGCTGCTGCCAGCTTTGGTGTGGGTATGGCCCCTTTGGGAGAGGAGGCCGCGGCGGCAGCCATGCAGGCCGCGGAACAGGCTCTGGCCCAGGCCGATCGTCCCGGTGAGCTGCCTCAAATGGTTTGGATCTCCAGTACTCCGGGGCAAGAAGAAGCGGTCATTGCGGGACTCAAGTCTTTGATGGGTCCCAATGTTGCCATTGCGGGGGGCAGTGCTGCGGACAATGAGGTAAAGGGAGAATGGTGGCTGGGGGGGAATGGGGCGATCGCTCAAGATGCTGTCGTTGTCAGTGTTTTGTTCCCCAGTTGTTCCATTGGATTTGCCTTTCATAGTGGCTATGACCCCACCCAAAAGGCCGCAGTTGTTAGTGATGCGGAAGGGCGAATGATTCATCGTTTGAATAATCGTCCCGCAGCCGAGGTTTATAACG
The DNA here is from genome assembly GCA_938017515.1 of uncultured Pseudanabaenaceae cyanobacterium. Lineage (GTDB taxonomy): Bacteria > Cyanobacteriota > Cyanobacteriia > PCC-9006 > JAAUQQ01 > JAAUOP01. The sequence goes on along the minus strand of CALIJJ010000170.1, from coordinate 4,334 downwards.
AGTGGACCCAGGGATTAATCCAGGAGCAAATGGAGAGGGGGGGCAACATTTTGGGTTTAACAACGCTGGCCCCCCTAGGACGCGTTGCAGATCACATCGGTAAGGTTCCTCAGTATCAGCTCTCCCATCCCGACAGTGTTTCTGCGGGGGGGTCACTCAGTATGTTCAGCAACATTGCCATCGACGATGAATTGGTGCTGATGCAAGGGAGTCCCGAAACCCTAACGCGGAGAATTGGGCGAGTGGCCAAGAGTGCCCGAAACAGCACTCCCCTAGAGCATCCCAAGGTGCTGGGAGCCATGGTGATTTACTGTGCCGGTTGTATGTTGACTGTCACCGATCGAATGAACGAGGTGGCTCAGATCTTGGATGAAAGTATTGACAAGGCGCCATTTATTGGAGCATTCACCTTTGGCGAACAGGGGAGTTTTTTACAAGCCGGTCCTAAGCACGGCAACCTGATGATTTCAGTCATGCTGTTTTTGGAGGAATAGGATGAATAGTACCCTTGAATTCTCGACCCTAGAGCAGCAAAACAATACCGAACATCTTCGGGAAGCCTTGCTTGATCTAGAGCGCAGTAAGCAGCTTGAAGAAGAGACTCGCATTGAATCCGAATACATCCTGGCTTGTCTCAATGCACTCTCCAGAGTCGGGCTAGATAGAAATGCCCTGCGAATTTTGCTGGAGGAACTTCAACCGCTCTTTGAGTATGACGAGGCCTGTGTTTTGGTTCCCGATCCAGAGGATCCTGAGCATTTCATTGTGACAGCCAGTACCCATGAATGTCTCCAGGCCAGCCGTTGGCCGACCCACTGGATTCAGTCACGGATTACGGTTGATACTCCCCTCTTGGCTTTTAATGTTAAAGCCCTGCCGATGTGGCAGATGCAAACAGAAGCAATGCAACGCAGTGTGAGTAGTGCCTTGCATCTTGCGCTGCGTCCTGGACCTCAACCGGCTTACCTGATCTGTACCCATCCCCAGGTGGGTTTCTTTAGCCATAAGCATTCCAAACGCGCCATTCGCTTTGCGCCGATGCTGGCCCAAGCGCTGATCAATATTGAGACCACGAAAGAACTGGCCAATATCAATCAGCGTTTGCAACAAGAGGTAGAGGAGCGACGCAAAGCCCAGACTAAACTCGTTGAGGTTCAGGAAGAATTAATTGCCACAGCTCGGCAAGCTGGCAAGGCTGAAATTGCCACCAATGTGGTGCATAACGTAGGCAATGTCTTAAACAGCGTCAATGTCGGTTCGGAGGCGCTACAGCGTCAGCTCAAGGGGATGCCGCTGAGCTATCTCCGACGTATGGCAGACATGGTGGCAGAGCATCAATCGTTTTTGTCAGACCACGAAAAAATGAAGTTACTTCCCTCTGTTCTTGAGAAGTTAACCCACAAGATGGAACGGCAGAACCAGATCTGCTGTGATGAATTAACAACGCTTCAAACCCACGTCGAACATATTGCCAATATCGTAAAGCTACAGCAGGCATCTGCTGGCTATCAGGAGGTGCGAGAGGAGGTGGAACTCACAGCGTTAATGGAATCTGCGTTAACCCTAAGTCTTAATGATTCGGCTGAGAAAGATATTGTCATCGAAAAGCACTATGAAAGTCCTCTCCATTGCTCCCTTGATAAGCATCAAGTCCTACAGATTTTAGTCAATCTCATTTCTAATGCTAAACAGGCAATGGCTAAGCTTTCTGGCAGAAGAGGATGTTTGAGTTTGGACATAGAATATAATGCCGATCAAATCCTATTCAAGATTAAAGATAACGGTGAAGGGATCGCGATCGAGAATATTGAGAAAATTTTCATCCACGGCTACACAACTCGAGAAGAAGGACATGGATTTGGTCTTCATGGTAGTGCGCTGAATGCGAAGCAAATGGGAGGCACATTAACGGTGGCGAGCGCAGGACATGATCAAGGAGCAGAATTTACTCTAATGCTTCCTCGGTAACGAAAAGTCAGCCGTCTATGGTTGCTCATTCAAATCTTTTACTCCTATTTATCCCCGGTGAATTTCGATGAATATGTTAGAGACAGAAAATGTTGACTTGACGAAGCGGCGCATTCTGATTATTGATGATAATCCTTCGATTCATGAGGACTATCAAAAAATTCTCGTGGGACAATCTGACAGCATGGAAATAGATGCTGAGATGAGTGAATTTTTTGGAGAAAGTCTTCCTCCTGAACCCAAGTCACAATCGCTTCAGACGCTGCAGGTTGCTTCAGCCTTTCAGGGGCAAGAAGGGGTTGATATGGTATCAGCCGCCATTTCCCAGGGGAATCCCTTTGCCATGGCATTTGTCGATATGCGGATGCCGCCCGGTTGGGATGGACTCAAAACCATTGAAGAAGTCTGGAAAGTTGCACCAGATTTACAGGTGGTCATTTGTACTGCCTATTCCGATAATACCTGGGAAGAAGTCAGCCAACGCTTGGGACAAAAGGACAACCTGCTCATCCTCAAAAAACCCTTCGATAGCGTTGAAGTTTTTCAATTGGCAGTGGCACTGACAGAAAAATGGGATCTAGCGAAGAAAGCTCGCTTGACCCAACAAGAGCTGGAGCAGCTGGTGGAGGAGCGGACGGCTCAACTCCAGCAGGCTGCGTTGCATGATCCCCTGACGAATCTGGCGAACCGCAACAAGTTTAACGATCGCCTAGACGCAGCACTAAAGCGCTGTAAGCGTGGCGATATTGGGGCCGGTGTGATTCTCATTGACGTGGACTTTTTCAAACAGATCAATGATACGAAGGGACATGCCGTGGGTGATCAACTCTTGGTTCAAGTGGCCCAACGGCTGACTGAATGTGTGCGAGAAACCGATACCGTCGCTCGCTTAGGGGGGGATGAGTTTGCCATTATTCAGTCTGAGGTCAAGGAACCAGAGTCAGCCCGGATTGTTCTTGAAAGAATCCACAACGCGATTAGTCAACCCTATCAACTCGACGGCGAAGACTACCACTGTGGCTTTAGTGTTGGTATTGCGATGGCTCCAACCGATGGCATTGAGGCAGAAGATCTCCTACAGAAGGCAGACTTGGCCCTGTATCAGGCGAAGGAAGATGGACGCGGTATCTTCCGCTTTTATGATACGGATATAGAAGCCAGAGTCCGTAAAACTCGCGAAGTCGAAAAAGGTCTGCATCGGGCGATCGCGGAAAAAGAATTTGAGCTTTACTATCAACCCATTATTTCCACAGAGACGCAAGAAACCTGTGGAATGGAAGCCTTAATTCGCTGGATTCATCCCCAGCATGGGCTGATTTCTCCTGCAGACTTCATTCCTGTTGCTGAAAAGACACGTCTCATTATTCCACTAGGGCAGTGGGTGATTCAGCAGGCCTGTTCCGATGCCATGGATTGGCCAGACAATATTCGTATTGCCATTAATATTTCGGCAGTTCAGTTTGAAAAGCCTAATTTCCTTTTTGATGCAGTCATTACAGCCTTAAAGCAAACAGGACTATCTCCCTACCGTCTAGAGTTGGAGATAACTGAGAGTGTGCTGCTACATGAAAACGATAATGCTTTTTCCATACTACGGCTTTTACAGGAAAAAGGGGTTCGGATTGTGCTCGATGATTTTGGTACGGGGTATTCATCCCTGAGCTATTTACGGAGCTTTTCATTCAATAAGCTGAAGCTAGATCGCTCCTTTATCCATGAACTCTCCGACAGCGAAGAATCTCAGGCAATCCTGCGGGCTGTCGCAGGCTTGGGGCAAAGTTTTGCGATGGAAACGACGGCTGAAGGGGTCGAAAATGAATGGCAACTGGAACGTGTCCAATTAGAAGGATTCTCCCAAGTTCAGGGATTTTTATACGGAAAGCCTCTTCCCGCAGAGAAAACACTCGATTTATTTCAATGTCAAAATGATGATAAGACAGATTGATTCTGACTCTTAATAGCCTGCTACAGGCCATGATTTTAATTGTTAATCCTAGATTTAGGATTGACCTAATAAGCTATCTCAGTCCGAATAAAAATGGCATACTGGGTTGTTGGATTGATCAGTAAGAACTTCTCGGTAAGCATTGACCTGTGAATATTTATATGGCCATGATCATTGATGCATTTCGAGTGTTTTTATTCCCATAAAATTAGGTGAATAAGTGACTAATCCACTGCGTTTTTGGTCTATCTTCTTCCAGGCAAAGCTCTCACGATGGCTGGCTTTTTGGGTTTTTTTCAGTATCGTTGTGATTGAGATTATTCTGTTGGTCCCTTCTGCGTTGCGGAGAGAGCGAGAGCTCTTAGGGCAGATCCAGCAATCGACGGTGGAGTCTAGTGCCCTAGCCCTACAGATGTTACCG
>CALIJJ010000169.1 GCA_938017515.1 uncultured Pseudanabaenaceae cyanobacterium | reverse complement strand
CTCTTCGTCGGCATCGCTGGCCTGCCCCTCTTCTGGCCCCTCAGCCCCCTCAAAATCAAATTCCCCGGCCTGCTCCCCAGTGCAGGCAGACTCGACCCCTACAACTACTTTTTCTACCGCAACCTCGCCATCGAAATGGGCGTGCTCTTGCCCCTCAGCTTTTGCGTCCTGTGGTGGCGGTGGCGATTGGCTTTGCCAAGCTCCGAAGGATCGCGCATCAAGCCTGGCCTCTGGCGCATCATTCCCCTCATCCTCGCCCTCGCCCTCTCCTGCATCTTCATGGGCTGGTCCGCCAGCCTCAGTCGCTAACGCTGTTCGCTGGCCGCCTGTGCATCTAAATCCGGCATCGGGCAAACTGGAGACGGCGGCGATTGGTTGAGGTTCGGCCCGCTGCCGCTGTTGAATTGGTCGTGCTGAAGCCATGGTTAAAGGATTTCGTCGGGTGGCGATCGCTGCTGCCGTCACCGTTCTGCTCCAAAGCTGCGGGGCCAAACTCACCGCCGTCCCCGTCAACGGCACCATTCTCGCCTTTGGCGACAGCCTCACCGCAGGCTATGGTGCCTCCGAAGCCACCAGCTACCCCAGCGCCCTGGCCCAACTCAGCGGCCGCACCGTCATCAATGCCGGTATCTCCGGCGAAGTCACCCAAGACGGTCTTGCTCGCCTGCCCCAAGTCCTCGACCAAACCAATCCCGACCTGCTGATCCTGCTGGAAGGCGGCAACGATATCCTTCAGAGCAAGGACCTGACCCAAACCAAGCAAAACCTGGCCGCCATGATTGAGCTGGCCCAAAGCCGCGATATCGATGTGGTTCTGGTGGGTGTCCCTAAGAAGGGCATTTCAGCCCAGGCCGCTCCCCTCTACGACGAGCTGGCCCAGGAATACAAACTGGTCTACGAAGACGACTTGCTGGGTGGCCTGCTGCGCAAATCAGAATACAAATCCGATGCCGTCCACTTCAATGCCCAGGGCTATCGCGTCATGGCCGAGGAGCTGCATGAACTGCTCGATAAGAATGGGGCGCTTTGATGTATCAGCATTTAATGATGCCGTCGGGGTCTGGAATATAGACCCTTCAGAAATGTGAGATGCGCCTAGGATATCTGAGGGCGCTGAATGCGCGCCCCTACAGGATTGTTGCATCACGACATTGTTTTCCATGGCATTGTGTGCGACGGCATTGTGTTCGACGGCATTATTGAAGGTTCGTTCCTTTGCGATCGCCCCACCCCCGCAAGCCTCCCACCTCCGAGCTAAACTACTGGGGACGCCCACCCCAGCCATTCTCCCCCGTACTTCTCTATGGTTGCCATCAGCATCCTACTCGCGCTCTTGACGACCGGCTCCCTCGCCTTCTACCTCGCCTGCGCCTACTTCACGCGCCAATTTTTCAGCCGCTCGCCAGTGACCGAGCCCGCCGAGCGCTTGCCCGGTGGCGTCTCTCTCCTCATCCCCTGCTGTGGTCTCGACGAAGGCGCTTGGGAAAACTGGTCCTCGTTGTGCCAGCAAGACCATCCCGAGTACGAAGTCCTCTTCGGCGTCGTCGATCCCAAGGACCCCGCCGTCCCCGTCATTGAGAAACTTCAAGCCACCTACCCCCACCTCGTCAAACTGCGCACGGGCTTAGCGCCACGCGGGGCTAACCACAAGGACAGCAGCCTCAGCTACCTGCTCAAGGAAACCCGCTACGACACCATCGTCTTCGCCGACAGCGACATCTGCGTCGCCCCGGACTACATCGACACCGTCACCGCCCCCCTCGCCGACCCCAGCCTCGGCATGGTCACCTGCGCCTACGTTGCCCATGACCCGAAGCACATCGGTGCTGCGCTCGCCTCCCTCAACCGCTGCTGCGACTTCATCCCCAGTGCCCTCGTCGCCCGTGCCCTCGACGGCGGCATCAAATTTGCCATTGGCGTCACCATGGCTATCCGCAAAGACGCCCTGGAAAAGGCCGGAAACCTGCACATGAACCGCATCGGTTCGGACTACAACCTGGGCAAGCGCGTTGCCGAAGCGGGATACCGCGTCGAACTCTCCCATCTGATTCTTGAATCTGACACCGGAGCCGAAAGCCTGGGAGATGTCTGGAAACGGGAGCTGCGCTGGGCTAGAACGATTCGATTTAATCGCGGGGCGGTGTACTACGGCCAGGTGTTTTGCTTTGGTTTGGTGTATCTACCACTGTTGCTGTTGGCCAGTGGCTTTGCGACTTGGGCCTGGGGATTGGCGATCGCCACTGCCCTCCTCCGCTACCTCCAAGCCTGGATTGCTGCCAGCCAGGTCGGTGCGCCCAAGCTGGCGCGCTGGTTTTGGCTATTACCCCTGCGCGATGCCATGACGTTTGGCATCTGGGTGGCGGGGGCCTTTGGCGATCGCATCTTCTGGCGCGGTCGTCAGCTCCGCATCACCGAAGACGGCATTATTCAGGAGTTGCCGCTCACGTCTTGAGTTGAGCGGCTGATCAAAGCTGACGGGGTTAGATTTCAACCGCTAGCTTGTTGCACAGGTCCATCAGGTAGTCCTGCCGCCACTTGGTGATGCTGTAGCCGCCGTAGATGAGTAGGGCAGAGGCGAGGATGATGGGAAGGGACAACGGGAAAAACAGGGCATGGCGCCAGTCTGCGCTGATCAGTTTGCCCATGCGATCGCGAAAGATGCCCAGCTTTTCGGCCATGCCCCCGGTGGGATTGTCGCTTTCCTGGTTATTGGCCTGGTTATTGGCCTGGTTATTGGCCTGCTTCTGGGCTGCTGTCAGTGTCCGTTTGCTGCTCAGTAGCTGCTTTTGCCAGTAGTAGTCGTAGCCAATCAGCAGAAACCGCCAGAAAAAGTGGCTCAGTCCATTGGGAGGGGCGTGGGTAGCTTGGGCCTGGGGCTGTCGCCAGATGGTGTGTCCTGCTGCCACGAGGGATTGGGCATGGATGACACAGTTGCCTCGGTAGAGGGGCAGGTCAACGGGGATGGGATGGGCCAGCAGGAAGTTGCGGCGAAAGGCAACGTTGTTGAGGAAATACTGGGTGCTGGGCTGGAGTCCCTTTTGGCCCGAGTATTGGGGAAAGATGTAGGTGATCGCCATGGCTGTTCCGTAAAGCCCGACGCCCTGGGTTCGCGTTTCTCCGGCGACAACTTGAATCTCGGGTGTGCTGAAGCTCCCCAGAATGGTTTGCAACCAGTTGGGCTGATAGAGGCAGTCGGAATCGTAATAGACTACGATATCGCCGGTGCAGGCTTGAGCCCCCAGCATCTTGGCACCGTAGTACTCCGTACCCTGGGGAACTTCGTAGACTTGGAGCCAGGGATAGCGATCGCACAGTTGCTCCAGCACTTCTAGGGGCGTATCCCCACTATCAATCAGCAGGACTTCATTGGCGGCTGTGGGAGAGGGCGTTTGAGTTTCCAAGGACGCAATGGCTTGGAACAAACCCTCAAGATTTGCATAGGCGAGATTTTCGGTTTCGAGAACAATGGAAAAACTCGGAAGAGAAGTGGGGGAAGAAGTCGGGCCTGCGGCCATACCCTGCGGCTCCTTAATACTGCTTGCTGATTTGGAATATTGCCTGCTGATCTGGGCCGATTTTTGGGCCAATTAAAGCCTAGGCGGATCAAACTCCATCAAAGCCTAGGCATGACCCATGCACGCCTAAGTTGATTGAAGCCTAATCTGAGATTGCCCAAAATCTCTAGCGAATGATAAAACGACTGGGCCAGCGATGCAATCTCTTCTCACTCCCTATAGATGAGCGCTTGGGGTCATCTTGACGCCGGGGTCTGGACTGGCTGGGATCGTTGAAGCACTCGCCATGGATGCAATTGGGCCAATGCGCCCGTGGGTGCTTCAGGTTGCCTTACTGGACTCGCTTTTGCTGCGGATCTTGAGAAATAGTCGCCAGAGTTTTTGCAGCCCCAGCAACAGCACGATGATGACCAGAGACAAGGACAGCACGGGAACTGTAATCGCCAACACCGACAGGCCGATGGCCGCGGCCAATTCGATGGTGGCCAAAATGGGATTGGTCAATCCACCGGAGACGGCGGTGGAGGTGACGCGCAACAGATTGGTCAGAATCTTGGTGAGACCGGCGGTGCCGCCGCCTGCCACTAGGGCCAGGGTCCACTGGGCTACGGGAGCCATGCTGGGGTCTACTAGGGCCGCTGAGACGACGGTTCCGGCAATGATGGCGGCGGGGGTGGCGACGGTATCTAAAATATTATCGACCCAGGGAATATAGTAACCCCCAATTTCTAGGGTCGAAGCGACGGCAAAGACTGCCAGTGCCTGAGTTGATTCGGCCCAGTCGAGATCCGCGGGCAAATCAAAGTGCCCCAGGACCGCCGCCGCGCTCAAAATTAAGAGCGGTACGAAGACCCGAAAACCAGCGGCTGCACTGAGGCTAATCCCCAGGGCTAATTCTAGAAATGTATTGAGATTGAGCCAGTCCATCAGCGATTCCATGCCGCAATGTTGAAGGTCAGTGCGCCGATTGAAGTTGGAACAAAAGCGGGAGCCAACGTGAACAAATAAAAGCGCACCTCCACCATCGGAGATGCGCCTCGGTTCAGTCAAACATTTGACTCAAATGTTTTTTGCGGACGGTTTAACGGATGTATTCCTTCAGGACGCTGTTGCGGTTGGGGTGACGCAGTTTGCGCAGGGCCTTCGCTTCGATCTGGCGAATGCGCTCGCGGGTCACGTTGAAGATCTGGCCAATTTCTTCCAGGGTCTTCATGCGGCCGTCATCCAGGCCGTAGCGCAAACGCAGTACGTCACGCTCGCGGGGGCTCAGGGTGCTGAGTACGCCTTCGAGGTCTTCCCGCAGCAGGCTCTTAGAGACCTGGTCTTCGGGGGTTTCGCCGTCGGACTCGATGAAGTCGCCCAGACGGGAATCTTCCTCTTTACCAATTGGTGTCTCTAGGGAGATGGGTAATTGAGCCGACTTGGCGATGAAACGCAGCTTCTCGATGGTCATTTCCATGCGAGTGGCGATTTCTTCCTCGGTGGGCTTACGACCCATTTCCTGGGAGAGGAGTTTGGTGGTCTTCTTGATGCGAGAAATGGTCTCGTATAAGTGGACCGGTAGGCGGATGGTGCGGGATTGGTCGGCGATCGCCCGAGTAATGGCCTGACGAATCCACCATGTCGCGTAGGTGGAGAACTTGTAGCCTTTCTCGTGGTCGAACTTCTCCGCCGCACGGATGAGACCCAGGCTTCCCTCTTGGATCAAATCCTGGAACGACAGTCCACGATTCATGTATTTCTTGGCGATGGAGACCACCAGACGCAGGTTCGACTGCACCATCTTCTCCTTCGCCTTTCGGCCCTGGTAGAGGCGGCGCTGGAACGCAGGCAGCGCCATCTCCACAGCTTCGGCCCACTCCGCATCGCGGGGCTCACGCTCGAGCTGCTCCTCAAGACCCTCACGGACTCGCTCTAGCTCTAGGAGGTCCGCAATCTTGCGGGCCAGTTCAATTTCCTCATCCGCACGCAGCAGACGGATTCGGCCAATTTCCTGAAGATAGAGACGAATCGAATCTTCGGTGTAATGCTTTTTCTTCGCAGCTGTTTTGCGTCGAGACGACTTATTTTTAGCCGTTTTGTCATCCTCAGCAAGCTGATTATCAAAGCCGCCGCCTTCCTTCTTTTTGCCGGCGGTAGAAGTTTTAGAAGCCTTGGTGGCTGCTTTTTTCTTCTTTTTACCGGTTGAAGCTGAAGGGATGGAATCAGCCTCAGGCTGGGTCAGGGAAGCCAGTACTTTTTCGGCCTGGGTCATGCTGCGTTCCTCGTTCTCCTTGGAATTTAGATAGAAGACTAAGACTGAATACCGTGAAAAATTCTGACACTTCTGGTTTGTGGGAAAGCCTATCAATGAGGTCGAGGGGGGAACCGTAAACCTCGGTAGACCGTTCACACTCGGCAGAAGGGAATTGTCTGAATTTCTGTATATTCACGTTTGACGTTCGGATGCTTCCTGATTGTAGCTTTTCTCACAAAAGTTGCACCCCTGTCCGGGAAATGCTTCGCGATAAAGCAAAGGAAGAGCATATTTTTAGATATTGAAATAGAACAAATGTCCTAGTTTCTCCGAATGCTTAGACATCGCCAAAAGGGTATTTGCCTGTCCTCTAATGATTCGATTGATGATGAGTCGGATCACGTTTTCGTGTGACCTCTATCTAAGGTAGACCAAGCCTGACGAAAGTGGGGGCTGGCTCCGCCTGGCGGGCTTTGCTCCCCAAAATGGACCGCTGGTCTAACTTGGATGTTCACTTCAAAACATTGAGCGCTCGGCGAATTTGGGGGCTGCCGAGCCAGATGTCTATGAATAAATAAGCCCGTTGCAAAGTCTCTGTTCCTTGTGTCGGCGTCTGTTCATGTAGAGAGTCGCTGACGAAAAAATTGCTGAACATGTTTGCGTAGGCAGGTTCATATTCTACCCCAGGTGTAGCGAGAGCTACCCAGAGCGTCCGGGTTCCTCACGGGATCTTCATCAAGATGAGCCGGATAAAAACGGCGTACTTTTCAATGAACCCGTGATTCTGAATTGGCAGGATCAATGCATTGTTGTTGTAATCTCTTGAAATATATTGACTTGAGAAAATTATCTTTGAAGATTAATTGGTTGAATTCACATCAAAATCGCCGAAATTGATAAGGCTTGGTGGAAGTGTGTGTCCTTTGGGGATTTGGGGGGAGAGGGCTGAAGGGGAGGGGAAAGGGCATCAGTAGTATTGCTGCCTTTGTCTACTAAGCCAAAATGCGGAGTGTCCCCCATGCGGACTGTCAAAGACGCGATGGATTGGAACCGCCGTTTAGGGCATTTCGGAGGAAATTTTGGGACAAATTTTTCTGGCCATCCTTCTCCCCATGTCCGCGTCAAGCGAGAGCCCCTTTGGGGGATAGTCCTGAAGGCTAAGGGCATCGCTGCCTTACTGCACATTGCTGCTGCTTTACCGCTCCTTTTGGGTCTCAATCTTTGGGTAGATGAAGCCTATTCCCTGCACACCAGTCATCAGCCGTTGGGGCAGGTCATTGTGCAAGCGATGCGGTTTGAGCAGCAGCCTCCGTTGTATTTTGCTGTGTTGGCCCTGTGGCGTTGGATCTCGCCCTCGGTGACCTGGGCCAGGCTATTTTCATTGCTGTGTACAACACTGACGGTGGTAGTTGGGGGGCGACTCCTGGCGCGGCGGGTGTTGCGATCGCCGACGGAATCTTGGTCTCGCATGTTGACCCTGGGGGTCTTGGCGCTCAATCCATTCCTCTTGTGGTCCGCTGCGGAGGTGCGGCTGTATGGACTATTACTGCTGGAATCGACCCTGCTGCTGTGGCTGTTTTGGGCGGGATTTTGGGAGCCCAGGACTCGACCTGAACGTTCATCCCGGCGTTGGGTGTTCCAGGCTTTGCATGACCCCCAATGGATTCGATGGGCCTATGTTGGGGTTGCCGTGGCAGCTCTCTATACGCAGTATTATGTGGGTCTGCTTTTGGTCGCCCATGGTGTGGTGTTGCTGGTGCAGCGACGGCGAGCTTTGGGGCCATGGCTGCGTGGCTTGGCGATCGCGTTCTGCTGTTGTCTTCCCCTGGCATGGGCTATGCCGACACAACTGGCTGAGGCTGTGGTGGATGTCAATACAGCGGGGCATTGGAGCAGTGGCATCAAGTTGCTGATGCGAGGATCGCTGTATGTGTTGCCGAGCTGGGATTACGGCCTGTCGAAGGTGAGTTTTGGAGTGCTGTTGTTGGGGGCTGGCGTCGCGGTGGGGGCTGGACTGAGGCGGAGCAAGGCGCAGCCCTCGGAGAGGGGCGATCGTTCGTTGCAGGGGTTGGCCCTGATGGTGGGGACGTTGCTGCTTGGGTTCGCAGCCCTGGCCTATCAATTGGGGCCGGAAGTGGTGCAGCGGCGACACACGGTGGTGGTGTTTATGCCTTGTCTGCTGTTGGTTTTAGGGATCGTGGCTCGATTCGATTCGAAACGACATTCGGGGTCTCGGCCTGTGTTGCGGGGTTGGTGTAGCTTGGTGCTTTGCTTCTACCTGGTTTCGCTGGGAACGGATTACAGTCCGTTTTCAAAGTTAGGCGATTGGCAGCAGGTGTCCCGCTATTTAATGCAGCAGGAGCAGTCTGGACAGCCCATCTTGGTGTTTACGCCGGAGGCCGCGATGCCCTTGGGCCACTACTACAGCGGAGCCAATCGCATTTATCCGTTGCCAGAGCCTGAAGAGTTTGAGACCTACAGCATGGCGCAGTTCCAAATTCAGTCGCCGGAGCAAATTGAGTCGGTGCTGAGGAATTTAGAGCAACCCACATCCCTATGGCTCGTGGCCGATCGACCGTCGGAGCGTTGTTCCTATGCGGATTTGGACCTGGGCTGTGATGTCTTGGAAGCATCCCTGGCCCAGGATTATCGGACGGTGGAAACGCGATCGTTCAATGGTGCCTGGGTTAGTTTGTGGCAGCGGCGTTCGATGTCGGGGGGGCGCTAAGCGTTTCGCTGGATTTTAGGTTGGGGTTTTGGCGAGGGTAGCGCTCCATCAGCATGCGGACTTGCTCGGCGTGGTAGGAGCTGCGGGTGAGCGGTGAGGCGACGACTTGCAGGAAGCCAATGGATTCGCCGTATTCTCTCCAGGCATCAAATTGTTCTGGCGCGACGAAGTCTTTGACGCCGAGGTGCTTTTGGGTGGGTTGGAGGTATTGGCCGATGGTGAGGATGTCGCAATCGACGGCCCGCAGGTCGCGGATGACCTGGCGCATTTCTTCGTCGGTTTCGCTGAGACCCACCATGATGCCGGTTTTGGTGTAGATCCAGGGGGCTATTTCCTTGGAGCGGCGGATGAGTTCGAGCGATCGCCCATAGTCTCCCTGGGGCCGGGTCCGTTTATAGAGCCGAGGTACGGTCTCGGTGTTGTGGTTCATCACCTCGGGGTTGGCCGAGAGAATCGTTTCGAGGGCGTCCCAGTTGGCGCAGAGGTCTGGGATCAACACTTCGATGGTGGTGCCGGGGGAGAGTTTGCGGGTTTCTTCAATACATTGAACGAACTGGCTAGCACCGCCGTCGGGGAGGTCATCGCGGTTGACCGACGTGATCACCACATGGTTCAGCTTCATGCGGCGGACGGCTTCCGCGAGACGCAGCGGCTCGGTGGGATCGAGGGCGACGGGCTTTTTCTCAAAGTCGATGTCGCAGTAAGGACAGGCGCGGGTGCAGGCCGGTCCCATGATCAAGAATGTGGCGGTGCCGTTGTTGAAGCATTCGCCAATGTTGGGGCAGGAGGCTTCTTCGCAAACGGTGTTGAGGTTGAGATCCCGCAGGACTTCCTTCACCGCACCGACTCGCTCCCACTGGGGTGCTTTGACCCGTAACCAATCTGGCTTCACCGTCACGCTGGATTCCGCTCGTTCTTTAACTATTGTTAATACCCATTTTAGAGGTATTGGCGTTGAGCGGAGATAAAGACTCTGCTAGGGGATGGGTTGGCCTTGTTTGTCCCTCAATGACTTGTAGACTAGCAATGACTTGTAAACTAGAAAGCATGTTCTAGTTTGAGGGTGCTCGGATGTTCAGCTCATCCCTGTTTGAGTTTCTGGTGGAACTGGCTGAGAACAACAACCGTGAGTGGTTTGAGGCGAACAAGCCGCAGTATCAGCAACTGCGGGAGGCTTTCACCCGCGACATTCATCGCATTGCCGGGGATATTGCTGAGTTTGATGAGGTGGTGCGGTCCGACATCGATCATCCCAAGACGGTGAAGATATTTCGGATTTATCGAGATGTGCGCTTCTCGAAGAACAAGACGCCCTACAAGATCAATATGAGTGGGTCGATTACGGCGGGTCAGCGTGAGGGGGAGCCGACCTACTATCTCCACATCGAACCGGGCAATTGTTTTGCGGGCGGCGGGCTGTACATGCCTCCGTCGGAATTATTGCAATCCCTGCGGGAGCAGATTGCAGAGAATCCTAAGGGATTGAGAAGAATTTTGAACAGCAAAGCCTTTCAGTCTGTTTTTCCAGAGGGGCTGACCCAGGATGGCGCCTTGAAGACTGCACCGCGAGGCTATGGGAAGGACCATCCGGCGATCGACTTGCTTCGGCTCAAGAGCTTTGCTGCGATTCGTCATTTTTCGGATGAGCAGGTGTTGGATGAATCGTTTTATCCACAACTCATCCAGACCTATCAAGCATTGCTGAAGTTAAACACATATCTTCGAACCTAGAAGAGAAACTGTAGCTCGCCAGTTTTGGTGAGGAGGTTGCCGGTGTCGGGATGGCTGCGGTCAGGCTGGGTCAGGTCTTGGACGGAGCGACGGAAGCGCAGGTTGGAGGCTTGGACGGGGGCGGGGTCGAGGATGAAGTCGGAGCCACCGAGGGAGATGCCTTCGCAGTTGAGGATGACAAAGGACTGAGGGCCGGAGGCTTGGTCCGCGTGGTTGAGGCAGTTGACGCCGAGTGTGTTGATGCTGGGGGGAAGGGGAGAGGCGGACAGGTCCGTTGATGGAGCAACTGAACTGGGGCTGTTGGTTCGTAGGGTCGGGCCAATGTTCAAGTTGTTGAGGGCGGGCTGGGCCATGGCTGCGGGGGCGAGGCTGCCGAGCAGGGTGACGGCGGAGGCCATTAGGGTGAGCTGGGGGAGGATGCTAGATTTTAGGGTGCGGAGGACGGTGTTGGTGTTCATGGTGTTGGGGGAATGTTTTTTGTCGATGGCTGTAATTTATGGCGCTGGTCTGAAGAGGGCATGAGCCGAATCTGAGTTCCATGGGGGAATTTTCTGAGTGGTTGCTGAGGGGCTGGCTGGGGGAAGGTTTTGGCAGAACAATCGGGCTTATCTATTCCAACCAAATCCTGGAACAGCTTTATTCAGGGGGGGCATGGCATTTCTCAGTGCGGCGTGATGGGCACTTCCTGTATCGCAGCCCTAGCGATCGCCCTGCTGCTTCAAATA
>CALIJJ010000168.1 GCA_938017515.1 uncultured Pseudanabaenaceae cyanobacterium | reverse complement strand
GTAGGTGGCCTGAACTAAACGTAGCCTTCATCCTTGCTGGTTTCGGCTCCGCTCAACCAGCGAACCCCTGACATGACTAAGAGCCGAGGGCTGAGCGAAGTCGAAGCCCGGTTAGCGGGAGATTAATGTCTATCTACTTAGAAAAAATCGATGCTGCTTACTGGCAGCAGCAACTTGGCTCCAGCAAACCGGAGCCGATACAAGTCCTCAGCCTCCTTTGCTTAAAATCCCACTGGGGTGATGAGGCCGAGGACGGCATCGATATATTTGATTTTGCACTTCCTGGAGATGTATCGAACTACGTGCTTAGTGTTCGGTTCAACAAAGATGGTTGTATTACAAATATCTCTATGGAATCCTAGCACTCTGCTAGCCCTTGAGTTGAAGCGTACCAAAGGCAAGAAACATCAGGCGGAGAACTTAGCACTCAAAATCCAGCTGCGTAGCTGAGGGAAGTTCGTCAACAAAATATCGAGGTTGGCCTTGGCATGATCTGTATGGAACGTGCGGGACAAGGGGAAACGCTTGAGTAGGTCGCGGGCCGTTTCGCGATCGCCATAGTTCGCAAACCGCCGTGCCGTCATAATCGCCACCTGAGCCAAATACCGCTCCAGAAACGGCGCATAGTCCTCCGGACAACGACTGCGCAGCGGCTCCGGATTCAGCAAAATCGGATTGATCGGAGCCCGACGATTCCACATGCCCAACTCCGAACATTCCGTGTGGTACCACATCAGCGGCGTCGGATCACGATAGATGCGATAGCCCAGCACCGCCTGCAACCAGAAATAAGTATCCTCACCATAGGTACAGCCCGCCTGGGAATAAAATCCCCCCAACGCATCCACCACCGTCTTACGAACCACCGTTGCCCCAGAAAAGACAAAATCAATCGTGGGCTTCATCAGCTGAGGAGACAAATCCAGCGGCATCCGCCAAGGACCCACCGTGATGCCCAGCGCCTTAAAACGTGACAGCAAATTACCCCGTTCCTCTCCCCGAAACTGACCAAACGACGCCAACATACAGTCTGGATGCGCCTTCAATGCCTGGGTTGCTCGCTCCAGAAACATTGGCATCCACTCATCATCCGCATCCAAAAACGCCAACAGCGGAGCCGTTGACATCTGCGCTCCACGATTGCGCGCTGCCCCAGGCCCCGTCTGGCTCTGCTGAAAAATGTGTAGCTGGATTTGGGAAGCCTGAAGCTGGTCAAAATGCTCCGCCATCCAATTGCGAATTACCTCAACCCCGTCATCGGAGGAGCCATCATCTACCACAATGATCTCGCTGGGGGCATGGGTCTGGGCCAACACCGAACTTAGGGTGCGGGCAATATACGTCGCCTTGTTATGGAGCGGAATCACAACGGCCACATCGCTCGCAGCAACCGCCTTTGGCACCGCATCCACAAAGCGACTCTGATTGCTCAAAGGAAGCTTAGCAAAGGACAGCGTCATACTTGGGTTCCTCCCCCAGCCAGCGCCTGCTGAATCTTCACCGCCGCCGCCTCTCTGGAATAGCTGGACTGTACTAACTGGTAAGCCCCATGGGCCAAACGCTGGGCGAGTTCCGGTGAAGCCAAAACCTCAGCGGCTCCCGCCGCCAAGTCAGCCTCATCCTCCCGCAGCAGCACATGCTCACCATCCACCACATCCAAGCCCTCGGCCCCCTTCGCAGTCGTCACCACCGGAACCCCTGCCGCAAACGCCTCCAGCAGCTTCAGCCGAGTGCCGCTGCCATGGCGCAAGGGCACCACCATGACGTGGGCCTGTTGCAGATAAGGCAGCACAGAAGGCACCGAGCCCGTCACCGTAATCTGGGGGTCTCGCTGGGCCGCTTGCAGCATCAGATCCGTGGGTTCATGGCCCACCAACAGCAATTTCGCCGTGGGATGCTGCTGCCGTAGCTGGGGATAGATGGTCTCGATCAGTTGCTTCGCGGCCACACGATTGGGGCCGTAGGCGAAGCTGCCCAAAAATAAAATCACTGGATCTTCTGACTTAGCGGGAGTCGTATCCGAGGTTTCATCAGCACCATAGGCCGACACATCCACACCGTTCGGTACCACTCGCAGCTTATGGTCTAGGCCATACAGCGATCGCATCGCTGCCCGATCCGCCTCACTACAGACCCACATCTGATCTACAGCTCGCAACGCTCGACGCTCTAAACGTTGAACTCGCCGGGGCCGCAATGCCAAATCCAGTTGCTCGGACCATCCTCGAATCCCTGCCTTAGGCGATGACGTTTCCAGCACGCCTCGCTCCTGGGCCAGCAACCCTTCCACGTTGTGATTGTCCAAAACAATCTGGCAGCCAGGATTCGCCGCACGATAGGCGATCGCCACGGGCAAATAGGGCGACAGCCACAGTTCTTCGAGCAAAATTAGCTGGGGACGAACCTGCGGCAAAAACGCCGCGAACTGTTGGGCCACCTGGGCTGTGTGAATCCAGTCCGTGTAGTAATGGCCATCGGGACGCAGCAAACGCAGACGATTACGCAATTTCTCTTGCAACGACCGCCCTGACTGGTTCAAATCGCAGTGGTGCCAGCGGGCTAAGCCATCGTAGGATTCAACCTCTGCCGAACCTTTGTAGAGCGAGAACAGGGAAACCGGTCCCAGCGTCTTCAGTACGTCCAGGTTTTGCAAGTTCCTCAACGGTGCACCTCCCCGAGCAGGGAAGGGTTGCGATCGGGTACAAACCGCTGACACCAAACGGTCGTGATTCAAATTCTGATGGGGGAGTTTTGAGATGGGGAGAGATAAGGCCAAAATATCCGTTTAAACTCCCTAGGAAATAAAGACGTCAAGGGTGGCACTTTTCACCCCGATTCTGTGAACCCTTATGGTTAAGGTGCCCATATATTTCAGGTTTTATCTCAGCTCCAGCTGTCCGATCACGAATGTTATACGTTAGGACCTAAGGTGGCGGGAAAATCCTTCGCTGGCCAGCTTTTTAGGGTATTTCCCCAGACTCCCATGCGCATCGCTTATCTGCATATTTCTCCCGAACAAAAGTACGAGAGCGGCATTGCCCGCTACGGGCGCTACATTGCGCAAGCAGTGGCACAGTTACCTGAGACGAATCCGTTACCTGGCACGAATCCGTTACCGTGCGTTGAGACGAAGGAGCAAACGCTTTTATTGAGCGATCGCCAACCCTTTCGAGCCCCACTAAAAAAAGCCCTAAAGGAATTAAAGGACTACGACGTTCTTCACCTTCAATACAGCAAATACTTGGGACTCACGGGTTGGAAAAAACTTCAGCTTCTCAAGATGATTCGGCGCCGTTTCAAGGGAAAAATCTGCGTCACCCTCCATGATATCTACCTCGATCTATATCCGGCCTACGACGTTAAAGAAGCCTGGGGATTTGAGAACAAGCGACTACGTGGCTTTTCCAAGGGGGAATCCCTAGCCCTGCGCAGCACAGTGACTTGCCTGTGGCAAAACCACCTGGCCGACAAGGCGATCATGCGGTGGATGCTCACTCACATTGACCAAATTCTCGTTTCTAACCAAGCAGAGGCTGAACGGCTGCAACATTTTGAGGGGGCTGATCAAATCCATGTCATTCCCCACTTTGTGGAAGAGCGTTCAACGGTTATAACTTCGGCAGAAGCCAAGCAAAAACTCGGTTTAACGGGTCCAGAAAAAATCGTCACCCTGCAAGGTTTTATCTATCGCTCCAAGGGACATGCACTACTGTTAGATGCCCTCAGTTTGCTCCCGCCATCAATTAAGGTCATTTTTGCCGGGGGAATGGCTCCCAACCAAGCGGCCATGGAACGGGAACTCAAAGCACAGATCCAACGGCTGAACCTGGAAGAACGTGTCACAACCACAGGCTATCTCTCTGAACAGGATTTAGAGCTTTACCTAGCGGCGAGTGACCTGGCTGTCTGCCCCTTTCAAATCGTCTCCGCCTCGGGCTCCCTCTCCACCTGGATTTCGATGGGGCGCCCCATTCTGGCCTACGACTTACCCCAGGTTCAGGAGCTGAATCAGTGGGTACCGGGGGCGATCGCAACCTTCTCCGACTACACCCCCGAATCCCTAGCAGCGGCTATCCAAGCGTATTTCGTCCAAGACAGTGCTGAGCAAGAAGCAGCCCAGGCGAACGTTACTCAACTACAAGGCAAGCTTTCACTCAAGACAATCGCTCAAGCCCATCTTGAGCAATACAGACCCTCTCAAGGTTTAGACGAATCATCCGCAACGGCTTGAAGTCTTCTGTCACCGAACCAGCCTGGCACACCGAACCAATCCCGCAACCCAGCAACCAACCACGCTACTTGGCTTGCAACAGGGTTTGAATCAGAGGCTGTACTGTTTGGAGCTGGCTTTGGTAATGCTCAAGCCCTTGGGCGATCGCCCGCTGGCTGTGTTTGGGGTCGGCTAGAAGCTGATCGAGCAGGGGAATGATGCGATCGCGGTTAAATTCCCCCAAGGGTACGGAGTAATCAGACTGACCAATTTCGGCCATGAACCCTGCAACCTTCGGGTCATACTCCGCTGCAATCATGGGCACCTCCAAGCCCGCTGCCACAATCAACGAATGCAGCCGCATTCCCACCACCACATCCAGCCCTGCCATCACCTGGGTTAGCTTAGCGAGGGACGGAAAATAGCGGTGGACGACAAAATCGGGAGAGCAGCGACTGTGGCGCAACATTTCGAGGATAGCGATGTAATCGTCGTCGTCGTTGGCGTAGTAGTTGTCAAAGGCTTGAAAGGGTAGGAAGTGGACAACGGCGTTGTGGTGCTCAGCGGCGTAATCGGCGATCGCGGCAATCTCCCGCTGCAATGCCCCATAGTCATAGTCCACGGTTTGACCACGGTTACTCATCCAGCGCACCGAGATGCCAACTTGTAAGGGTCGCTCTGGCGCGGGGCTAGGCCGCTCCAGTCCCTGCAAGGACTGCACCGCCTGAAGCGCTAAATCAGGAATGACATGCACTGGATTCGTCACACCCAGCGCTTCCAGCTTCTGCTTCGAGACTGCATCGCGCACGGTGATCAGATCCACCTGATTCAGCACCCAGGGAATCAGCTTTTCAGTTTCCGGCTTCCAAATTTCACCGACACTGACGCCTAGAATGGCCGTGCGTCGCTTGAGCTTCAGCGCCTTTTGCAGAGGCCAGAGCCAAAATTCAGCCACCGGGCGATCGGCACCATCGCGTAGCAGATCACCTCCTCCTAAGACAAACACCGGATTTTGCTTCATCGCCTGCCACTCCGGGTCCTGAAGCTTGCGCTTGAGGACATCGAGACGACGACGAGGTGGGTGAGTCGGCACGGTCGAGACCCGGTGACGGCGCTCAGTATCTTCTGGATTAAAGGTCAGAACTGTCAGGGGATAATTCGAATCTTGCTGACGCAACAATTTCACCATGCCGGAGAGCATAGCTTCATCGCCCGTGTTGGAATAGCCGTAAAATCCACAGATGAGCGCGCCTTGATTGGCCATGGTGTTTGAAGAAGGGAGTGGGAAATCGAAAACGTTAAAGAGAGGCAAAAGGAAGCGGTTTAGGCACAGACACAAACCACGATTGACTACTTACCGGTACCAATCCATCGATCATCCAGAGAACGGAAATTTGGCAATTTCTGGGCAATTTCGCTCCATTTTTGGTCTGCTCGATGGCGTTTTTGGGTCAATGCAAACACCACGGATTGCCATGGTGTCATCTGGCCAGATGTATCGGGTTTATAGCCGTGTCGGACCATGGACTCTCGGGTAAATTTTTCAATCATGGCCACTTGGGTGGAAGACAGTTGCGATCGCCACTTTTCGACTGACCCCTGATTGACCGGAGCAAGAGCCGTTTGCAAATGCGCTTTAGCCCAACCGGAGCGATGGTTAACTGGCATGGTGTTGGCATCACGCTCCTTAAGCATTGCCGATTCGTACGGCTCATTTAAGAAAGCACAGAGCGATCGCAACGTCTCCTCCGGGGTTGCGACCAAATCCTCATAGCGCAGCAATTGCACTCGCTTGTCCTTAGCCCAGGTTTCCTCATAACTCCGCAGACAGCCGGCCCACCATCCCGCATTGAGATAGGCATAGTTACTGGCCCAACCGACTTTCATCAGTGATGCGCTCGTTGCTCTCGGATCCCGCAGCATCCAAATAATTTGAGCATTGGGAAACCAGTCAAAAATTGTTGCCAAATGCTCGTAGTGAATCGGCGTTTTTTCGCCCCAGCGGGGTTTGCCCATCTTCGTAGCAAAGGCATCCATCCAACAGCGAAAGACCGTTTTAAGGCTCAGCTCAGATTGCTGCAAAATTTCCCCGCGCAACGGTTCCGCCTCCAAGCCAAAATAGCCAAATCGCTGACTGCGGCTAAAGATCTCCCAAAAGGTCTCAAAGTCAGCTGGATTAGAAAGGTCAAGCTGGCCATATTCCCGAAGCCAATAGTTAAAGAAATGGCTTTCCGGCGGAACTGTAAGACGAGAATGGGCACAGAGCATGGATCGCAGCAGAGTCGTCCCCGATCGTGGCAATCCCACAATAAAAATAGGCTGGGACAATGACCCAGGAAGCTCTGACAAAGAGGCTGAGACGTTTTCTCGGAGATTTTTGGTACCGTCCATGTCATCCACAGCCGCTTCAGGGGAAATACCTACCTATCATGCCCAATATTTACCCCTGTAGATGCAAAAAAGCCCAGCTAACACAAGTTAGCTGAGCCCAATGGGAATGAAGACTCTCACTCACTTGAGAGCGAGAGTTCAACGACTGACTTACTGAATCAGGTTGCTAAAGCGTACAAAGCCACCACTAGCAGGTGCAATATCACCAACATCAAAGACTGCAGCACCCTGCGTTCCAGAACTAGCACCGCAGGAGCGACCCGGATTGCTAGTTGGAGACAGCGGGGTCAGCGGCGAAATGATGGTTCCCGTAGCAGCCGGGGTTGCCGTCAAACTACCGTTGATGATGGTTAGCGGCGAAGGTACGGGGTCGCAAAGCTCAACATTGTTGATCGCAGCACCAGACGCATTGAAGTAGTAGATGGTGTACTCAGCTGAATCACCAATCTGCAAGTCCTCAAGATTCCGAATGTCCACTTCGCCGACAAAAGACGGATCCGGCACAGTGCCCACCACATTAGTGAAGTTGGTGGTCACGCCACTACGAGTAATCGAAGTAATGCGCTTGAACAGCTGCAGGGGAGAGAAGAGAATCGACGTTTGAGTATTGGCCGGGTCATTCGGGTCACCGGGGGCTGAACCCGGACCAAAAATGCCATCTTCAGGACCCGGCGCACCAAACTGAGGAACGTTGTCAGACAAGTCAGTAGTTGGCGAACCATCAACCGTTGAAACACCATTTGCCAAGGCATTCGAGTCGTAGACTGCAGACAAGTCAGGATTAAATACCCGAACGACAACCTGTGCCGTGGACTGTTGACCCGGCTGGTAAACCGTCGTTGTACCATTCGCCAACGGAATCAGACCGCTTCCCTGGGTCTGTCCAGGAGCAGTGGGTTCTGCTGTTAGCGGGGCTGATGCCGTAGAGGCACCAGGTGTCACGCTAATAACCTGATAATTAGCAACTGGGCCAATGTCATTGGCATTGAACTGGTCGTCATAATTATCAGAAATCGTCAGACCGTTGAGAGGAACCTGACCCTGGTTCTGAACCACGTAATCAAAGACAACATCAAAGCTGCCGTCTCCGTTATCGATGATATTGGTCACCTGCTTGGTCAAACCAATTTGCGGAAGCGGAGCCAGGCTCAGAGGGCTGGGGTCGTTCTCAGGACCACCGGGAGTACCAGGACCCGCGGCACCATCAGTGGCCGTTAGGTTGCCGGTTTCATCCCGAGGCAGTTGCTGAGCAACAGGAAGCGGTGTGCCTGAAGGTACCGTTGTTCCAGGGTTGAAGTTGGAGGAGTCGTCAGAGAGGTCACTGGTGGGAAGACCAGAGTTCGCTCCAGTACCTGTGACCGTAGCCTGAGCAATATAGGCCGTGTCATCTGCGGCACCACTGGTTGCCCCGTCACCCAAATTCTCGATTGTGGGGTCAAGCGGATCGGTCGGATCGACGATGACTTGGTAATCCACAATGCCGTAGCCACCAACGGGCAAGGTTGGAACAGTGGCTAGCTCCAAATTGCCTGCACCATCAAAAGCTGGTGTACCAGTCAAGGGAACATAACCGGCAGGGAAGCCAGCAGGCGCAGCACCAGGAACGGTCAAGCTACCAGGCACAAACGCCGCGCTGGTTGTACCGGTGGGGTCACCCTGGCGGAATGTGTTCGCAACGGTGTCGTTCTCAGTCAACGCAACACCGCCAATGGGCTCGTTACCGAGGTTCCGAACAATCTGGCGATAGGTGATGGTGTAAGTGCCATCGGGATTGCTGGAAATATTCGAGACCTGCTTGGTTACACCGATTTGAGGCGGCAAGAAGGCGACTGGGGTGCGATCGTTCTCTGATGCCCCATCCGGGTCAGCCAGTGCAGGGTCCAGCAAATTACGACCAGCAGAGGAAGCAGGCGTTGTCGCAGCACCGATATTAGCTGCCGGATCTGCTTCGGCATCAGGATCGGTGGTGTCAAAGTCACCATTCAGATCCTGAGGGAACTGGTTAGCCGGGTCATTAATGAACTCGGTCACATCGTCGGACAGGTCTGTAACAACGGTGTTGCCCACATCGTTACCTGTACCCGTTGCCGTCACCTGACCTTCAAAGGGGACATCTGGCGCAGGACCATCGCCCAGATTGGCTCCTGGTGTCACCCGAGTAACGAAGTCAACCACACCAAACTGTCCGGGTTGCAGACCATCTGCGCCGGTTAAGTAGTTGAAGTTTCCAAAATTTGTCCCCCCAGGGGCTGGACCTGCACTCAGAACGACGTAGTTGGGGTTCTGGGCAGCTCCTCCGGTGTCAAACGGATTGGGGTTAGCTGCATCCCCAGCTGTCGGAATCCGAATCCCCGTGACGGCGTAATCCGTAACGCCATCCGCAGCACCCTGCCTGAAGGTGGTCGTGAGATTCTCATTCAACTGAACGCCAGTTAGAGGAATCGTACCGACGTTCTGAACGATATGGCGGTAGGTGACATCGAACTGTCCTCCACC
>CALIJJ010000167.1 GCA_938017515.1 uncultured Pseudanabaenaceae cyanobacterium | reverse complement strand
CCCTCCGTTCTCAAAATAAATTTTCAAATCTCTAAATTTCTGGGACATATCTGTGCCACTGCCATAAGATAAATCGTTGCAGATATCAGGAGGAAGTATCCTCAAAAAATTAAATAGAAGAATCGGATTTTCAGGCGTATGCATTTTCTTTAGCGGTCCACTAATCAGGAAAAAGGCTGCAATAATGAAACAAAAACAGCTAATGCCTACTTTAAAGAACCTTTTTTCTTTCATTTCTTTCTATTGTTGAAACTTCCTTTTGAGCGGAAAGAAGCAAAACTTATATTTTTTGCTTCAGTGCTGAGGATCTAAGTAAGCGGACACAACTATCCAGCTAATCGGGCTTCGACTTCGCTCAGCCCTCGACTCCTTGGCCATCGCAGCTTCGCTGGTTGTTCCTATGGTGAAAGGAAGGGCAGCAGACCTCCCAAGTCGCTAGCCTAAAGTTTCCAAACCTAAGGGAGGACAAGGAAATGAAATCCACTACCCAATCGAGATCTTACGCTGGAGAGACTGTTTTTGTGGGCATTGACGTTCATAAACGGACTTATAGTGTGAATGCGCGAGTGGCGAAAGAAAGGGTCAAAAAGTGGACCACCAGCGCTGAGCCCCAGCGATTAGTAGAGCAATTACTGAAGTACTTTCCAGAAGCCAGGATTGAGACGGCGTATGAAGCCGGATTCTCGGGTTTCGTTCTTCATCGCGTTCTCGAAGCCAAGGGTATTCAGAGCCGAGTCGTGCATGCAGCAGCGGTGGAAGTTGCCGCTCACAGCCGAGTGAAAACCGACAAACGAGACGCCGAGAAACTGGCGACCCAACTGGAAGCCGGTCGATTGAAGGCCATTACCGTTCCCCCAGTTGAGCAGGAGCATCAACGCTTACTCAGCCGCAGTCGAAGGCAGCTCGTGGTCCAACGCACCCAATGTATGAACCGACTGCGCATGAGAGCTCATCAGTTTGGCTTGATTGCCCCAGATGACCAGCGGGTCATGAGCCATAGGTTGGTCGAAGAACTGCTTGCGCAGGTTGAGGCCCCGGACCTTCGTATTGCGCTCGAATG
Source organism: uncultured Pseudanabaenaceae cyanobacterium (assembly GCA_938017515.1). Classification (GTDB taxonomy): domain Bacteria; phylum Cyanobacteriota; class Cyanobacteriia; order PCC-9006; family JAAUQQ01; genus JAAUOP01. The sequence goes on along the minus strand of CALIJJ010000167.1, from coordinate 7,493 downwards.
TCACTGGAAAATTTGGAAGGCCCTGGATGATGAGATCGCCAGCCTGACTCAAGCTCTGCGTCGTCAAGCGGAGGCCGACCCCCATGAAGCGACCTATTGTTCCGCCCCAGGCGTAGGCTTCTTGAGTGCGCGAGTACTCTCCAATGAGTTAGGTGACCTGTGTCAATTTGCCAATGAGCGCCAGCTCTTCAGCTACGTCGGGTTAACTCCCTCTGAACATTCGAGTGGCGAGCAGGTCCGTCGAGGCTCCATTACCAAAGCGGGGAATCGACAAGTTCGAAGCATTCTCATTGAGGCTGCTTGGAGAGCGATTCGATTAGATCCGTCTCTGAAGAGCTTCTTCAATCGATTGTCGGCCCGAACCGGTAAGAGCAAGGGCATTGTCGCGGTAGCTCGAAAGTTGCTGGGACGAATTCGAGCAGCTTTTCGCAAAGGGCAGCTCTATCTGATTCGTAAGATTGAGGAGCATCCCATTGCTCCGCATCCACTAGCGAAAGAAACAGTTGCTGTAGGCACGTAAAGCGAAATAGAGGAGTCTGATTGATTGAACGAGAAAAGAGGTCCGATTCTGGGTAAAGCATTGAAAGGTTGCGAGGGGGGACTTCTTGCCTTTCCTGTGACCCCGACTCCGCTCAGGTTGCAATGGAGTCTTCCATGACGACGACTGGTTGTTTAGGGCACAGGACTTTAAGAGCGAATTTGGGTATCAGTGGCGTCGTTACGACGATGACTACGAATGACTGATTGTTGCTAAAGACCCCGGCCTCGAAGGGTTTGCCTGGCAGGATTTTTCTTTGACTAAGACGGTTCAATTGCTGGACAAGTAAGGAGTTGCTCAGTTGTCTACTGCACAACTCCTCCGACTTTTCATGCTTACACTTGACTTTTTCCATGACTGAGCGGAGCCGAAACCAGCAAGGATGAAGGCTACGTTTAGTTCAGGCCACCTACTTAGTCTTCGTTAATGATTGGTTCCATATTCCTAGTGCAGCAAAAACAATGACTACCAACGTTTCTAGTACGACCTCAGAATATTCAGGCTCAGATTGCGATCTTAATGTGCCATCGGAGTTGACCCCTGCCGATCCTTTAGAATCAACTTTAGATCTCAATGAAGAATTAGATCAAGCCAGACGAATACTCATTGTTGATGACAAGATTGAAAATCTGAACCTCCTCTCTCAGATGCTAGAGATCAATAAGTATGAAGTGCGACGCGCTATCAATGGGGCGATCGCCATAAAAGCAGCTCAAAATTGGCATCCAGAACTGATTTTGCTGGACATTACCATGCCCGATATGAGTGGCTATGAAGTCTGTGAATCGCTCAAAGCAGATGCCAACACAGCAGATATTCCGATTATTTTTATTAGTGCACTGAACGATAGCCTCGATAAGGTGAAGGCATTTTCGGTGGGTGGCTTGGATTACATTACCAAGCCCTTTGAAATCTCTGAAGTGCTCGCCCGGGTCAAAAATCAACTCTCTTTACGAGCCGCAAAGGCCCAGGTCATCCGCTTCAATGAAGCCTTGGAACAGCGTGTTTCCGAACGAACCGCACAGCTCATTGCCGTTAATCGTACGCTTGAAGCAGAAATTGTGAAGCGTAAGGCTGCCCAGCAACAGCTGACTCATTTAGCCTTTCATGATGCACTGACCAATTTACCCAACCGCGCCCAGCTCTTAACTGAAATCCAGGCGGCTTTACGCCATCGACAACAGACAACCGTTTCTGAAGTCACCCATGCGGATAGGAGCTTATCTCAGCTTGATCGGGATACATCAGCACCCGAAATGCATTCGTCGTTTGCCCTGCTGTTGTTGGATTGCGATCGCTTCAAATTAGTCAACGACTCTCTCGGTCATGTGATGGGTGATCAACTCATCATCGCCATCGCCCAACGACTGCAGGCCCACTTACCGCCCAACAGTACCTTGGCACGCTTAGGCGGTGATGAGTTTGCGATTCTTCTGAGACATCTACCGATAGAAGACGCAGAATCTGATGCAGAGAGTCTGGCCCAGCATCTGCAAGTCGAGTTAAGCCAACCTTTTTGCGTCATGGGTCATGAATTGTTCATGACGGCCAGCATTGGCATTGTGGTTGGTAATACAAGGTATGAGCAAGCCGAGGATATGCTCCGGGATTCCGATACGGCGATGTACTATGCCAAGGACGCGGGGAAAGCCCAGTATCGATGCTTCAACCCATGCATGTATGAACAGGTTCTGGCGCGACTGACCCTCGATGGGCAGATGCGACGCGCCTTGGATCAGGAAGAATTTACCCTGGCTTATCAGCCGATCATGTCGGTCAAAACAGGACAGGTTCAGGGCTTTGAGGCCCTAATTCGCTGGCATCACCCTGAAGTGGGATTTATTTCCCCGGCAGATTTTATTCCGATCGCGGAAGAAACAGGGATCATTATTCCGCTGGGTCTTTGGGTATTACGCGAAGCCTGTCGGCAGATGAAGACATGGCAGAAATTGTATATTCAACAGCAGCTTGCGTCCAAAGCAGGAAGTCTAGAGCAAACAGACATCACCCAGGATGTCCCTTGGAAGATGAGCGTTAATCTGTCTGTACAACAGTTCTCCCAACCCGATTTGATTGAGCAAATTGATCAGATTCTGGCAGAAACAGGCATGGATGGGCGTCTTCTGAAATTGGAGATTACTGAAACCGCACTGATGGAGAATGCTGATTCTGCAACGGCATTGCTCCAAGCCCTGAAAAAACGACAGATTCAACTCGCGATCGATGACTTCGGGACCGGCTATTCATCCCTGAGTTATCTGCATCGCTTCCCCGTCGATACGCTCAAAATTGATCAGTCCTTTGTGAAGGATTTGGTGATCGCAGGCCAGGCTTTGGAAGAGTGCGAGTCGTTCAAGCCATCTTCGCCGACATCGTTGACGGTCTCACCGAACGAATTAGCTCAGGGTCAGGGTCAGGGTCAGGGTCAGAGCGAGAATGCCCATGACCTACGTATTGTGAAAGCTGCGATTTATTTGGCCCATGACCTGGGGATGGATGTCGTCGCGGAGGGCATTGAAACAGATATTGTGCTGCAGCAACTCAAGGCCATGGGATGTAATTTAGGTCAGGGATACTTTTTCTCCAAGCCCCTTCCCTCGGAGAGCATGACGGAGTGGTTGGGCCTCTAGCAGCTTTATCCTCGAGGCAAGAGTCGATCCAGCGTACCGGAAGAAATTTCACCGAGGTAGCTCTTGGCTGCATCCTGCACCGCTAGGTTGGGATGGTTCAACCCTTGGAGCAGCTGATCATCGCTGACACGCCACTGTCGGTGACAGGCGAGGTGAAAGGCACAAGCATGGGGCCAGTCGTCCAGCCCAGGTTTTAGACTCAGGAGCGATCGCAATCGTTGCTGACCTGGCAGGGGTTCATAGGCAACCCAACGCTTGAGCTGTGCGAGTTTTTTAGAAGCGGATTGTGCCCCAAAGATGGCCAGCACCCGAGGCTTAATCTCCGGCTCCAGCAACCGTTCTAGGATGACCAGTCCCTGGGGAATACTGTCGCGATCGCGCAGCTTGCGGGCCGCGAGTTTCATCGATTTACGAGGGTAGAGAAACTGCAAGAGCAAGAGCACACGTTCACCCACATTACGCTGTTGTTCGATCAGCGCTTCCCGAAAAACCCGGACCTCCGCAGAGGGTGTCGTATGTTTCGGATCTAGCGTCTTGGGGTCCAGATCAACCAGTGCAGCATACAGATGACCTAGCAACCACAGCTCTTCTTGCACCAGGGCCATGATGCCGGTTTTCTTACCCAGAATTTGTTGGACGGCTCGAATCCCAGCACGCTTAGGCTGCTGAAGCAGCAATTTGAGGAGATGTTGACGGGCAACGCCGGAGTTTTGGGTCAGTTCGAGGGCAAGGATGTTGAGCGCGTTCACCTCGGACTGTTTGTCTCCTGTCTCTCGCTGTTTCCGCTGGAGCGAGGTCTGATGGGCGGCCTGCGGATCCCGACGATCCGGGTACTGGAGAATTCCCTGCCTCGAAGAGCCCTGCTGCTGATTCAGCGTATGCAGTTGAGCCAAGGTATCCCACGTTCGCAGCTTGTCATCTAAGGCAATAGCAGAGTTGTGGCAGTGCTTCTGGAGCAGTTGGAGCCCTTCGTCGCCCATCGTTTGCAACGCAGTACGGGCAATCTCTTGCGTCATGGGAGAATGCAGGGCCTGAAGCAAATGGTCGTAGAGCGAACGACTCCGCGTCTCGGCGATCGCCTGCAACAGTGCTGCCCGAACCGGGAGGGAAAAATCTTGCAGGAGCGGCGTAATGTACTGCTGCAATCGTTCTAAGTCTCCTGCCTCTTTGAGCGCTTCGGCCCCGACGAGGCGTTCCACTTCAGAGTCGCGGCCCAACATTTGTACAAATGCCAAGCTGGCACTCCGCTGGGTGCTGGAATCTCCATAGGCCATCATATAAGCGGCAGCGACGGCCCGGATCGGAACCTGTACATCACTCTTGAGATAGTGCAGCAGCGACTGGGCAGAGGCGGGGGGAGCAATCTTCAATAAATACTTGAGGGTTGCGGCATAAACCTCAGGGCTCGTCACGGGGGTCAAGAGGTGCCGCAGCGCGATTTCATGGGATTTATCCGGCTGTTGCTGCAGCACTGACAGGCTCGACAATTGCAGACTGGGGGGCAGACTGGGCAACAACGGCATCAGCGTCTCGCAGGCCTTGGCCAGATCAACCTGGGCCAGAAGTTGAATTGACTGTTGCGCCTGCAAGAGTTGGATGGGCGATCGCAGCGATGCTTTCAGGGCCTGGGTAATAGCTCGGGTTAGCAGCGGACTCTGATAAATGCTGCGATGGGATCGGTCGCCATCTCGACGACCCTCACCAGGTTCAAACTGGGATGCCTGTAGACGACCCTCTGCAACCGTGGCGATGAGCAGCTTTACGTAGTGGAGACGCAGGAGCAGAATCGTGCCACATCCCAGGGCTGCCGAACCACCGAGCAGCGACCAAAGCAGCGGGCTAGAGACCGTTGCGCCCAGGAAGAAGAGGGAAAGACCAGCGATTCCCCAGGCAATCGCGACCCCGGTACTGGCATTCCGTTGAATCGATTGCTGGCTCTGTTGGGGCAAAAACGACAACAGTTTCCGCTGGGCATCCGGCAGTAATGTGGTTTGCCAGATGCCATAGAGGGCGGGCATGATCCAGATTGTCCAGCGGCTCGGTGGCATCAGCCCGCTGAGGCCCAGGAGGCTAAACCCGAGGACGCTCATGGGCAAAATTCCCAGGGCCACAAATGCGCCATAGCGGCGAAAGATTCTTCGATCGATCAAGGTTTGCAGCGTAAAGCCACCAAACCCAATCGTGATGTAAAGCCAACAGAGAACGAAGGCGAGGGAATCGATGCCCAAAGCACTGGAAGCGAGAGAGCTATCACTTAAAACAGTAGCAACGGGGCTCAGGGCCGCAAGGCCAAGCCATTGTTTGAGGAGCTGAATCTCGGTGAGGCAACCCAGGAATTGTGCAATGCCAAAGAGCGCGAGAAAGACTCGACCGGACTGACGCAAACGGAGACCCAGCAACGATTCAGATATGGCACTGGGATCGTTGGTGTGGGATTGAGCGGCTGAGAAGTAGCGGTTCGCCGGGGCATTCTGCAGAGCGCTATCCTGGGCTTCGCGAGCGGCGGTGTGTCGGGAGGAAAGGGGTTCAGCAGGAAGTTGACGCTTGAGCAGCGTTGCGATGAGGAGAATGACGCAAGCAACATTGAGACCGCTGTGGAGATCGAGATTATTGCCGGTGAGAACGGGGAGCAGGCAGAGTAATGCGGCGGCGGCGATCGCAGATCCCAGAAGCTGGATCCACGCACCTGCCGGATCGGCTGGCTGGGCCGTGAAGTTGGCACGGGGAGCAGTCCGTTGCTGACGCAGTAGGACTGCCCACAGTTGTATGACCCCCACTTGTAGCTGGGCGATGGGTAGTGGACCACCACTGAACCCTGGGAGTGTGGTGGTTTCTGAAAAGGGGGTGAGAACAATCAGCGTCAGCGGGAGCAGCCAGAGCACTTGCCACCGGCTCTGCCCCGGGTGAGGGTACAAGAGAACACTGAGGAACTTGGGTAGGGGAACCTGGGTCAGAATGATCTGGCGGCTGAGGGAGAGGAGGGCGATCGCGCCATAGATCCCAGCCAGAGCCCTGAGGCCAAAGGTGTCTAGGAAAAGACTGGTGCTACAAATTTCTAGCCAAACGCTACCCAGACTAAACAGCAGGGTTGCTCCAATGTGCAGTTGCTCCTGGATGTCGTCGAATCCAGAAAGCCAAAAATGCGATCGAAACAATGACCCGAAAGGCCGCGACAACGCTGCCAAGCGAGGGGAGCTGAGCATGATGCACACCGTAAGTTAACGGAAAAAAGCCAGGTGAGGGGGCGTTCACCTGACGTACCCTTTGATGCAAGTCCTGCCGGTGGGACAAGTCGGACCAGTCGCATGCAACGACTGGCCGACGCTGACTCTCAATCCGGCAGTGAATTAATCCGGAAGTTTTATCCCGAATTTATTCGTATGAGAGGCATACAGCCACCGTGGGGGTGAATCAGGTTATTACTTAAGAAAAGTATATTGAATCTGTAAAGTCGCTTCTTGGGTGAATCCGCTAGTCTTTGCGTCAAGGGGGTTAGAGCCATCCGGAGAGTGGGGGGTGAGGGCCAGCAGGGAGGCGGTTGACCCAGCGGGAAGGGGCAACGAGGGGGCAGCGATGTTTTTTGGGCACTGTATATCTATCCGCTCTAGCCCGGTGTTGCCTGGGCGTTCACTGGCGTGAATGACGAGGGGATGCTGAGGAAATTTTCAGAATTGGCGAGATAATGATGCAGGGATGTTGCAGGATGACTTCATTAGATGCTATTGCAACTGATATAATCCTGTTGAATAGAAGCTGTGGGCCTAACGGAGGCTTTGGTCGGTGGGGTGGCACATCGGATGCTGCAGAAGAGAGAACGCCAGCTTAGCGGTGAATTTGGCTCTGTTGATAGTGGGAGGGAAGCAATGGGATCTGACGAGAGTTGGCAGCTAAGGTGCGCGAAGTGTTCTGCCACTGGCATTTTGGTGTCTTGGCTGGGGGTACTGGCAATGGTGTTGGTGGGGGTTGTGGCTTGGCCGGTGGTTCGGGGTGTGAATGGCTTGTTGTTATCGGCGGCGAGTGGATTGATTGGGGCGGTTTTGTTGCGATCGCGCTTGGGTTGGCGGGTCTCTCGTATTGCAGGGTTTCTGGGGGCTGGGGTGGCTGGCTTTGCGGCGCTGGCATCGGCTGAAGTTTGGGAGCCGGGGAGTTGGGAGTGGGCGTTGAAGGGCGGGTTGTATGGTGGTGGTGTGGGTGTCTTTGTAGGCGCTTTGCTGGGGCTGTTGGCGTTGGGGCAGCGTTCTCGATAGCGCTCTTGAAAAGGCTTGTGGGGAACTGTAGGTGCAAGATCGATACAGCTCTCCTCAGGGGTCAGGCGTTGTGATGAA
>CALIJJ010000166.1 GCA_938017515.1 uncultured Pseudanabaenaceae cyanobacterium | reverse complement strand
CATGAGCCTGAATCATGCTCTGCATTCAATATCTCATTTTACCTTGACCAAACTTGGGCATCATAGGAATAACACCGTAGACCGACACCGCCACCCAGCCATGTCCAACCGCCTCAAAATCTACGACAGCACCAACCTCGCTGGCCCCACCCCCGACCAACCCGTCTTCATCCTCGACCTTCTCACCGAGCACCTCACCGTCCGCGAACTCATCCGCAGCCGCGTCTACCAGGAAGTCAAAGACCACAACACCCGCCAACCCGAATACTTCCAGGGCCTCGTCCAGCCCACCGAAACCGAACAAACCCTCAACGGCTACCGACTGCGCCAGCCCCGCAAAATCGACTGGGAACAGCAGTTCGAAAAAGCCCTAGCCGCCTTCGACACCAACGGCTTCATCCTCCTCATCAACGACGAACAAGTCTGCGACCTCGACGAAGAAATCACCCTCACCCCCGACAGCTCCGTCACCTTTCTGAAGCTGATTCCGCTCGTGGGAGGGTAGCCATGGCATCCACCGCATCCTCCAAAAATAAAACCCATCAGGATTCCACCAATCCAGAGCAAAACCTCGACCAATACCTGGAACTAATCCACAGCATCATCAACGAGCGCAAAGCCAACCCCTACCAAAACTACAGCCTCAAAAACTCCGACGCCGGAGCCACCATCCTCAAACTCAGCCAACCGCAGCAGGCCAGCTTCGCCCTGCTCCTGCTCTCCTGGTATCAGCAACAAGTCGCATCCTACGCCAACAGCAAACGCTACGACCACACCGTAGTGCAAAGCGCCCGCCATGGATTTGAGACCCTGCTGCAACTCATCAACCGCAAACTCCCCTTTGAAGAGCACGAAGTCCTACGCTGGCTTGAAGTCATCCGCAGCGAGGATCGCGTGTGGTGGCGAGGCCATCGCCAAATCACCAAAATTGTCACCCACTATCTCAAAGACCACCCCCTCACCCCAGAACTAGAAACCAGCATCCAGCTCACCTGCGATCATCTCAACCGTCACTACCGAGACGCCCGCAAATACGCCACCCAACTCAAAGCACTGATTTCTGACCCCGAAGAGAAGCTGGCGATTCATCCAGGGGAAGCCTGGTCCGATGCGGCGATCGCCCACATCTCCGCCCTAGACGACACCACCCGCCAATCCTGGATTCAACTCATCGAACAATGCAGCCTCGTCTCCGGCGGCAAACCCAGCAAACAATGGCACAACGCCACCCAAACCCGACTCCAAACCATCGGCCAAACCACATTCAACACAACCGTCCTGGCATGGTTCCCCCTCGTCGATCAACCCCGCACCCAGCCCCTAGCGGGATGGCGCGGTGGCACCGATGCGATTCAAGACCAAAACGGCGACATCCTCAAAGGCTTAGTCTGGCTCTGCGCCAAGCAAACCGACCCCAACCTCGTTCGCGCCCTCAGTAAACTCGCCGTCTCCGCCTACCGGAAACTCCCCGGCATCGGACCCCGCTGCATCAAGCTGGGCAACGCCTGCGTCTGGGCCCTGGGCCAAATGCCCACGCAAGATGCCATTGCCCAACTCGCCCTGCTCAAGGTCAAAGTGAAATTCGGCACCGCCCAAAAAGGCATCGACAAAGCCCTCACCGCCGCTGCCGAACGGGAAGGCATGCCCCGCGAAGAAATCGAAGAATTGGCGGTTCCCACCTATGGTCTGACTGACGTGGGCCTACGCCAAGAAACGCTTGGAGAGTTCACAGCCGAATTAGTTGTAACAGGAACCAGTCGTACAACACTGCGCTGGATCAAGCCCGACGGCAAACCGCAGAAGTCTGTGCCCAAGGCTGTTAAAGATAATCACGCTGAGGAACTTAAGGAACTGAAGCAGGCGGCCAAAGAGATTCAGAAAATGTTGCCCGCCCAGCGCGATCGCATCGAATCCCTCTACCTCCAACAAACCACCTGGGACTTCGCCACCTGGCAAGAACGCTATCTCAACCATCCCCTCATGGGCACGCTGGCACGGCGGATGCTGTGGCAATTTGAACAAGGCGAGAACTGTAAAACAGAGAGCAGCCATGCCGTTGGCATTTGGTTTGAGGGGCAACTGGTGGATATTGAGGGGAAGGCGATCGCCGGGTTAACTCCCACCACCCAAGTCACCCTCTGGCACCCCATCACCGCCACCGCCACCACCATCCAAACCTGGCGCAACTGGTTGCTAGAGCACCAAATCCAACAACCCTTCAAACAAGCCCACCGCGAACTCTACCTGCTCACCCCCGCCGAAGAAACCACGGGCGTCTACTCCAATCGCTTCGCCGCCCACATCCTCAAACAGCACCAGTTCAACGCCCTCTGCGGTCAGCGGGGCTGGAAAAACTCGTTGCGGCTGATGGTAGATGACTGCTATCCCCCGGCAACCCGGCCCTTGCCCCAGTGGGAACTTCGAGCGGAGTTTTGGATTGAGGGCATTGGCGATCAATACGGTGAAGATACAACAGACACCGGCACCTACCTCCACATCAGCACCGACCAAGTCCGCTTCTATCCCATTGATGCGCCCCAGAACGTTGCCCATGCAAGCGGCGGCGGCTACGGCGGCAACGATTATCGGCAAGCTCTCGCTGCCCCCCTAGCCCTGAGCGAAATCCCTGCGTTAGTCCTCAGCGAAATTCTGCGGGATGTGGATTTGTTTGTGGGCGTGGCCAGCGTTGGCAACGATCCCAACTGGGTCGATGGTGGCCCCGAGGCGCGCAGACCCGAAGGATACAACTATTGGTATGACTATTCCTTTGGGGAGCTGTCGGCCACGGCTCAGACAAGGCGGCAGGTGTTAGAGACACTGGTGCCGAAGCTGAAGAAGATTCGCGATCGCGTCACATTCCAAGACCGCTTCCTCGTCGTCAAAGGCGACCTGCGCACCTACAAAATCCATCTGGGCAGCAGCAATATCATCATGGAGCCCAACAACCAGTATCTCTGCATTGTCAAAGGCGGCAGCAGCAGCGCTGAGAACGTCTTTTTGCCCTTTGAAGGCGACAAGGTTCTAGCGACGATCCTCAGCAAAGCCTTTTTGCTGGCTGAGGACACCAAAATCACCGATCCAACAATTCTGAGTCAGATCAAGCGCTAGGGGACAAGGAGCCTAGCCATAAAACGGCAAGAAAACGGTAGGGGCATGTATCTCAAACCATCAAATATCTGTAATCCCCTAAATATCTATAATCCTCGACAAACGAAGAAGGGCATGGAATTCACGCCCTACGGTAGCCATCAATTCTCAGGGCGAACGCTATTCCTCAGCGCCCACCGCTTCATCGACTTCATTCGCAGGCTTGTCCTCTCGCTCATGGGAAAGCTTGCTCAGCAGCGTCAGCACATTGCTGCCCCGCTCAATGCCCAAGTCCTCCGCAAAGATGACCTCCGGCGTCCGACGCAGCCGCACCCGACGTCCCAACTCCTTGCGGACATACCGCGACGCAGACTGAAGCCCCGACATCGTGGCCGCCCGCGCCGCCTCATCTCCATAGATGCTGACAAAAATCTTGGCGTGCTGGAGATCGCCAGACACCTCGACATCCGTGACACTGGCCATACCCGCGCCCACGCGCTCATCCTTAATATCCGACATCAGCATTTGGCTGACTTCACGCTTGATTAAAGAAGCCACCCGCTCAACGCGACGATTGTTAGCCATGGTGCTTCCTCCTAAAGGAATAAACAGTAAGGGCCCGAGATATTAGTCAGCCAAGGAACTCGCCAAGGAACTCGCCAAGGAACTCGCTAAAAACCTGACACATTAGCCAGCAAAAATATCAACTGACATGGGGGTCAATCCCGTATCGACCATGCCAAACATGGCGCGCAGCGTGAACGTGATGAACAGAAAGCCTGTCACCATGATCCCCGCCAACGCGAAGACCGTCGTCCGCGTCTTGATCATGGGTCTCACCCATTGATAGAGGGAATAGAAAATCCCCAAGACAAAGGTGATGAAGTAGCGGGGGTAGCGAGAAACGTTTACAAAAAAGTCCTTCATGGTGAACGCGTTAAGTCCCTAATTAATTCGGCGATGTTATGAGTTCGGTGGAAACCGACGCGGCTCTTTTTGTACAGCGTTAAAGCGCGGGCTTGGCAAAATCGGGCCCAATTCATACTAGCGCCTTTGCCCGCCGCCCAGAAGGCTTCCGATGGAAACTGACATCAAAACAGGCCCGACACCACCAGTCCGACACCACAGGCTCGACACCACAGGTCCGACTTCGACCCTCGCCTCTTATCACCCCAGAGCAATTTTGCAGCCTCTATTCCCCAAACATTCATGAACACGGGCATGAACAATGACCCCGCGCCAACACCATTCCCCACAACATTCCAGCAATATCCCAACAAGGATCGAAGCAGGCTCCTGGAACAGGCTTCGGCCACCGAGGCACTCCATCGAACACCCGTAGCCTGAAACGATTCTGACGAATTTTATCTGCGGACCTGTTAAAACATGGACGCCATGGGCTAGGCTGGTTTCAAGTAGTCTTATAGATCGTCTGTTCTGCTTCGTGCACACTCCCGCTTCCATTACGAGTCATGCAGCTCGTCCATTAATCACTCGCCCATTTGTGAAGTGGGCGGGCGGTAAGGGACAGCTCTTAGAACAGTACGAACCCCTTTTCCCCAGCAGCTGGACCCGCTACTTTGAACCCTTCCTAGGGGGCGGCGCAGTTTTCTTCCATTTGCAGCCCCAGCGATCGCTCCTCGCCGACGTCAATCCGTCTCTCATCAGCGTTTATCGGTGCGTGCGCGACAATGTGGATGAGCTGCTGGAACGCCTCGAAGAGCACCAGGCGCTGCATTGCAAGGATTACTACTATGAGGTGCGATCGCAACACAACCTCACCGCCTTGCCCCACGCCGCCCGTTTCATCTACCTCAACAAGACCTGCTTCAACGGCCTCTACCGCGAAAACCTCAAGGGCCAGTTCAATGTCCCCATGGGCCGCTACAAAAAGCCCACGATTCACGACCCAGAACGGCTGTGGGCCGCCTCCAAAGCCCTCCAAGACACAGAGCTGCTGACCCAGGATTTTACCGAAATCATCCGTCAGGCCACCCGCAAAAGCGATTTTGTCTTCCTGGACCCGCCCTACCACCCCATCAGCAGCACCAGCAGCTTCACCTCCTACAGCAAAATGGCCTTTGGTGAACTCCAGCAGCGACAGCTCCGCAAGGTGTTTTCTAAGCTCGCTGACAGTGGCGTCAAAGTCATGTTGTCCAATTCAGATTGCGAATTTGTCCGCGATCTCTACCGTGACTTCCCCATTCACACCATCTCCGCCTCACGCTCCATCAACTCCAAAGGGGGACGACGGGGCAAGGTCAACGAAGTCGTCGTGACGTCCTATCGGGTTTAGGCCGTGCGGGTGTTGATGCCGGTGTTGATACTGGTGTTGATAGATGTCGGTGTTGATGAATGCAGGGCCGAACCGCGCTCGTCCAGGCAGAATTGAGACCAAACAAAGAGCCAAGCAGCGATCACTGCTTGGCTCTCAACATCAGATCCTAATAACTAGGCCAAAACCAGCCCTGCTGGACCTAAAACGCTAGTTGTTCTCGATGGACAAAATCCAAGCACCAATCGGACGCAGCAGGGGCACATCGCCGGGCACTTCCACCAGACCATTGAACTGATACATGCCGGGGTGGCGGGGGTTCTTCACATTGGAGAACACCAGCTCAACATTCTTACCCGCAGCAACGGGAGCAGCGGGATAGATCGCAATTTGCCGCGCATCCATATCGACGGCAACCTCGTCCACCTCAACCGCATCACACTTAGCGCGGCGCAGGAAGGAGCCTTTGCTCTTACAGATACGGACCTCAATGTCATCTTCGTCAAACTTGCCGTCGAAGTGATCGGGCATATTGACCACAAACTGAGAGGCCGCCAGCTCCATGTCACGGGCACCGATCTTGAGGCGGTAACGGCCCCAGCTATTGGGCTCGTTATTCAGCTCAATCACATGACCCAGCTCGTTAAAGCCTTCGCGATTGTTCCAGCGGAAGGTGATGCCAGGAAGACCCTCAGCATTGGCCACCGCATGACCCGTGACCACACAGGTGGTAGCGGCCAGGGCAGCGGCCCCAAACTTGATGAAAGATTTTGGCAGCATAGGTAGCATTAGACTCCTGCTAGACGGCTCTGCGAGAAAATAATGTCCACCGACCTGCTTGGGCTCCTCACACCGGAGATACCAACGGAACACCGGGGGCAAGACAGAAAGCCCGTCCCCTCCAGCATTTCGCGAAGTCGAATGCACATGTGCTCAATTATGACCTGCCATCGTAAGAAATTGTTGTCTTCAAGCAGACAGTCTTTTATCTGTCCTCCAAGATTTTCTCCCGTTCATCCCTTCAGGAGCTTGGCCTCCCGCCTCGTCAGGCCATGATCATGGTCTCGCTTCTCCTCGCTTCAACGGACCCCCCGCCATGAATCAGCAAGCGCTGGATGAGCCAACACGTTGCCTTTTCTTTCGTTTTGATAAACAGCGTAAATAAGGCTTTTCTCTCTGGGGGATCGGCCTACGATTCAGTCTATGGGGCATTTAATTTCCCTGTAAAACAGGGCATAAATCGCACGAATGGTCGCACTAGGAGAATTTGCATGGCGTTGAAATTAGGCGTCCCAAAGGAAATTGAAGCGGAACAGCGGGTCGCGCTGGTGCCTGATGTGGTGCGCCGTTTAGTTAAACAGGACCTCACCGTGTTAGTCGAAGCGGGGGCAGGTTTAAAAGCGTCCCATTCGGATGAGGCCTATCAGGAAGCAGGGGCCACCATCATTGGCGATCGCAAGGAACTCTGGCAGCAATCCAACGTAATCCTGACCGTGGGCGCCGCCCAGCAAATCAGCGACGATCCCGCGCTGCTAGACCAGCTCTCCAGCGACACCGTGGTGATTGGGTTTATGAATCCCCTCGCCCAGCCGGAACTGATCCAAACCCTGGCTCAGAAAGGGGTATCCGGGTTCAGTATGGAGCTGGTGCCCCGCATCAGCCGGGCCCAGAGCATGGATGCCCTGTCCTCCCAAGCGAGCATCGGTGGCTATAAAGCGGTACTGCTGGCTGCGGCGCAGCTGCCCAAGTATTTCCCCATGCTGACCACGGCGGCGGGCACCATCGCCCCCGCGAAGGTCTTGGTGGTTGGCGCAGGCGTGGCAGGCTTGCAGGCGATCGCCACCGCCCGCCGTCTCGGTGCCGTCGTCGAAGCCTTCGACATCCGCCCGGAAGTGAAGGAACAGGTCCAGAGCCTTGGGGCCCAGTTCATCGACATTACGTTTGAGGAAGACACCCGAGGGGAAGGAGGCTACGCCAAGGAGCTGTCCCAGGCCGCCCAGAAGCACACCCAAAAAGTGCTCACGGACCATGTGCAGATGTCCGACGTGGTGATCACCACAGCCCAGGTCCCCGGCAAAAAAGCGCCGCGCATTGTCACGGAGGCCATGGTCAACGGCATGAAGCCAGGAGCCGTCATCGTGGATATGGCTGCCGACCAGGGGGGCAACTGCGCCTACAGCGAACCCGGGGGGACTCGGGTCCATAACGGCGTCACAATCATGGGACCCATTAATTTGCCTGCCACGGTGGCAGCGGACGCCAGCCAGCTCTATGCCAAAAACATTTCGGCCCTGCTGAAATTGCTGGTCAAGGACGGTGAGCTAAATCTCGATTTTGAAGACGAAATCATCGATGGAGCCTGCATCACCCACGGCGGCGAAATCCGTAATGCGCGGGTCAAGTCAATGCTAGAAACGGCGGCAGTTTGATGGTGTTTATTTGAACAGGTTTTGAACGGGTTTTGAACAGGTTTTGAATGGGTTTTAGCCAGGGCCTATTTGGGCCTAGGGCCAGGACAAGCTTTGGCAGAGACCCTGGTTCAGGCCAGGGCAGCTTTGGCAGCACCGGAGATGGGTAGAAGCCCTCTTGCTTGGCTCAACCTGTGCTTGGCTCAACCTGCCCCAACAGAACGACTCCGACAGGATTGCCCTGCGGATGGAACAATCATTTTGGTGGATTATGTCTGAAACGTTTATTGCTGCGTTGTTCGTATTTGTGCTGGCGTCGTTTGCAGGGCTCGAGGTGATCACGAAGGTCCCCCCAACACTCCATACGCCACTGATGTCCGGGGCCAACGCCATTTCTGGCATCGCCGTCATTGGTGCCATGGTCGTGGCTGGCCCGGATCATCTCAATTTGACCGTTTGGCTGGGACTAATTGCAATTGTATTTGCAACCATCAACGTCGTTGGCGGCTTTATGGTGACCGACCGCATGCTCCAAATGTTTAAGAAATAGGCGGTGATCGAAATGGAAAGCTTTATCCCAACCACAATTCAGCTCAGCTATCTGGGCGCAACGGCACTGTTTTTTCTGGGCCTCAAAAAACTGGGTTCACCGGCCACGGCTCGCCAGGGCAACACCCTGGCGGCGGGCGGCATGTTGATTGCGGTCGTCGCAACACTGCTGGATTTGCAGGTGGTGAATTATCCGATGATTGGGGGCGCGATCGCCCTCGGCAGCATCATCGGGGTCATCGCGGCCAAGAAAGTCGCCATGACCGATATGCCCCAAATGGTGGGTTTACTCAACGGTTTGGGTGGTGCAGCATCGGCCTTGGTGGCGATCGCTGAGTTCTATCGTCTTCTGGGCGAAGGTAACGTACCACTCAATGCAACGATCACCGCCATTCTGGGCAGCTTGATCGGCGGCATCACGTTTACTGGTAGTGCGATCGCCTTTGCCAAACTCCAGGGATTGATTACCGGCAAGCCGGTTTCGTTGCCGGGACAACAGATCATCAACATCTTTCTGTTTGCCAGCTTTATTGCGGGCTCCGGATTGCTGCTGTTCAATCCGCTCAATACCGTGGCATTTTTGGCGATTACGGCGATCGCCCTCGTCCTGGGCCTCTTCCTTGTCCTGCCCATTGGCGGCGGCGACATGCCCGTCGTCATCTCGTTGCTCAACTCTCTCTCGGGTTTGGCCGCCAGTGCCGCAGGCTTTGTGGTCATGAACAACGTTCTGATCATCGCTGGAGCCCTCGTCGGAGCCTCGGGTCTGATTCTGACGGAAATCATGTGTAAAGGCATGAACCGCTCTCTGCCAAACGTCCTGTTCTCCGCCTTCGGTGCCACAGCAGCGGGCGGCGGCGGCGGTGCCACAGCGGACGGCGGCGACAAGAGCGTCCATAAGATCGATGCCGAAGAAGGCGCCATGATGCTGGGCTATGCTCGCTCCGTGGTGATTGTGCCGGGCTATGGCATGGCCGTCGCCCAGGCGCAGCACAGTGTGCGTGAGTTGGCTGATCAACTCGAAAAGAAAGGCGTTGACGTGAAGTATGCCATTCACCCCGTAGCCGGGCGCATGCCGGGTCACATGAACGTGCTGCTGGCAGAGGCGAATGTCTCCTATGGCCAGCTCCACGACATGGATGATATTAACCCTGAGTTTGAGCGCACCGACGTTGCGCTGGTTATCGGCGCCAACGACGTGGTCAACCCCGACGCCAAGACCGACTCCAGCAGCCCCATCTACGGCATGCCGATCCTAGAAGTAGACAAAGCCAAGAACACCATCGTGATCAAGCGCAGTCTCAAGCCGGGCTACGCTGGCATCGACAACAACCTGTTCTACCGCGACAACACGATGATGTACTTTGGCAGCGCCAAGGAAGCCGTCGGCCAGCTGGTCTCTGAAGTCAAGCAGCTTTAGGTCCGAGCCAACTTGCTCCCCTAACACTCACGCAGGCGATTTAAGAGCCAGAAGCATTTTGGATGAACTGCCGCATTTGCTTCAGTTCAGCCTCCAGAATTCGATAGCGACCCTGCATCACTTTCATATCCCGCTGTAACGTCTCGATGACGCTTTTCAGCGGGGTTTCGTTTATCTGGCTCGCAGCCGCTGGATTATTCGAAGCTGTTGGACTAGCTGCTGCTGAGTTAGAAGCGATTGAATTGGCAGCGATTGAATTGGTAGCGATTGAATTGGCAGTGGAAACGTCTCTGGGGGAAGTCGCCAGGGCTGCTGCTGAGGCAGCGGTCGTCGCCGACGTGAATTGGCTCGGGGATGGGGAGGCTGATTTTGGCGCAGCACTTGGGGCAGATAAAGCCGTCTTGGCTGCATGGCCAGTTGTCCCTGAGCGAGTGGCAGGAGAGTCCTTTGGGGCGTTGGTTCCCACATCCTTCATTCCCTTCATCCCCTTCGCACGCTTCATCGCCTCATGACTGGCCTTGAGCAGCTGAGCGGGCTTAAAAGGCTTGCTCAAAAATTCAAAGGCATAGGGTTGCTCCTCCAACAGGGGCAGGACCTCATCGGCACAGGCCGACATCATCACCACAGGGATACGGCAGAAATGGGGATGTTTCTGAAGACGTCGAAAGACCTCAATGCCATCCATTTCCGGCATTTGGCAGTCCAGCAAAATCAGATTGGGTCGATGGCTCTGCACTTGCTTCAGCCCTTCAAGACCATTGCTGGCTTCGATAATATCAGCCGAGCTTGGCAGCATTCCCCCCAAACTGGCACGCACAGAAGCACTATCGTCAATGACGAGAATTTTTGTTTTCTTATTCACAGTGTAGATACCCAGTGGATGAACCACGCAGACCCAAGATGATCGTGCTGAGAGGGGGGTAGACAGCAGTTTAGCGCCGGTCATTCCCCTGACAGCACAGCCTTATCATTCCCCATTTGAAGCAAAATCCATGCCGGATCTATCCGAACATATCTAGAATCCATGACCTGCCCGATGCTCTCCAAGACAAAAGCCTCCAAAACCGTTACCCACAGGAAGTCTTCCATAGAGAGACTGCGGTCGAGCGACAAACACATAACCGTAAAAATTTGATGAGGGGTGAAAGCAAGAGCCAGAGATCTGCCCTCCTTTGCGAAGATAGTCCAGCGCACCTTGTAGACGTTCGACTCGCATGCTCAAAAATTTCGATATTGCTATCTTGGCTCCTCTGCCCGAATCTCATCTGGTCTCCGGCGTAGATACCCTCATTGCCCAGCAGGATTTGGCCCAGGAAAACCCAACCATTGCCTTTGGCAGCATGGCCTTTGAGACCTTTAGCAAGGCTGATGCACTCCGTAAAGGCAAGCCTGTCGCCGTATTTCTCTACGCCTCCCATTTGGCTGAAAATCCGCTCAATCCTGAAATCACATGGCAGGGCTGGTATGTCAGCCACAGTCACTCCCGCCGAGGCCGCTTTGCTGGAGAAGCTCGCCGACGTCCCGAGGCGACCAAGGCTGACACAGAGCGCTGGGCCGTTTACTGGGAGATGAATGAACTCGGGCCGATGAAAAAGACCTTGGCCATGGATTCGATCCATGAACTGGGTAAGAAAAAGCCTCTGGGTAAGCGCTTTTTGCCCAAGGAAGCCATGTTGATTGACTACCCCCTACGCCGAGCCGTCCGCTAAGCCGACGCGATCGCTTCCTGGCCCTGGCCCCAAAATTGAGGGACGCCCCATTCCCCAATCTTGGGGGCCAGGGGATGGGGATGATGGTTGGGTTCATGCCCAGGTTCTATGCTCAGACCAATCCAGCAGAAATCCATTCAAAGCTCACAAACAGGTTCAAGATAGAAAGAGACACTGCCGCGATCGCCCCTATGCGTTTCGATTCCTATCAAGCCCCCATCTCCCAACTCATCACCTACGGTCAGCCCAAGCCCAATCAAGGGCCGGATGATTGGCCCAACTACATTTCAGAGCTGAAACTGGACTCAGAACATATTCCCGACCTACTGCGACTGGTACTGGATCCAGCGGTGGCCCAAACCCCGAGCAACCACGTAGAAGTCTGGGCGTCACTCCACGCCTGGCGCAGTCTGGGTCAGCTTCGCGCCCAAGACGCCATCGACCCCCTACTCAAACTCCTCGGCAATGAAGCAGACGACTGGGTCACCGACGAAATTCCCTGGGTCTATGCTCTCATTGGCCCCGCTGCCATTCCGGCGCTAGCCAAATATCTCAAAAGTTCTTCCAAAGATGCCTGGGGGCGGATGACCACCGTGAGCTGTTTGCGGGCGATCGCCGAACTTCATCAGCCAGCCGCTCGCCAGGAATGCATCGTAGTAATGACAACACAACTGGCTGAATATCGCCGCAATCCACCGGAGCTAAATGGCCTCTTAATTGCCGAACTCATTGAGCTGAAAGCATCAACGGCTGCCGCCACAATCGAGCAAGCCTACAAAACGGGTTGCGTGGATGAACTCATGGCGGGAACCTGGCCTGCTTGCCAGGTTTCCCTGGGGTTAAAAGCACCAGGGGATTTTCCAGAGGAAGCCTTTAATCCCCAGATGCCGCCAGAATTAGAAGAGATTAAGCGCCTGGGCAAACTGGGCGATATGCTAGCCGCCTCGGAGCCGCCCACCTCTCTGTCCGACGCTTTCCCCGAGCAGCCCTTGCCCACCTCCAAAGGATTCGGAAATAACGGCAAACGGAGCGGCAAGTCACACAAAAAGTAAATGCCACCCTGCACGCCCTACAAGTAGAATTCAAGCACTAGAATTCAAGCACTAGAATTCGAGCACCGAGAACGGTGGCTGAAGAGAATGTAGCTAAAGAGAATGTAGCTGAAGACAACATGGCTGAAGACAACGTACCTGAATACGACCCAACGGAATACGACCCAACGGAATACGGTCCAACGGAATACGATGCAGAGGTGGCGATCGCCATCCTCCACAAAAACAAACAGTTTCTTCTACAACTCCGCGATGATATCCCCACCATCGTCTATCCCGGACACTGGGCCTTTTGCGGCGGTCACCTAGAACCCGGCGAAGATGCAGACACCGCCGTCGTACGGGAACTTCAGGAAGAAATTGCCTATGTGCCCCCCAAACTCTCCCGCTTTCGGCGGACCATCGGCCCCACCCAAGACGGCAGAAAAATCCTGCGCAATTTCTATCACGGAGAACTCACAGTCCCCGTCACGGCACTGGAACTCAACGAAGGACAAGAACTAGGACTTGCCAGCATCTCTGATATTCAGCGGGGCTTATATTTCTCGAAAAAGAACCAGGAAGAACGGCCTATACCTCCCCAACATCAACAAATTCTACTGGAGTTCATTGAAACGTATTTTCATTGAAACGCATTTTCATTGAGGCGTATTTGATGGGGTTAGGAGTCATTCTCGGCAGCTCATCCCTTCACACTACAGCAAGACAGCCACCCCTGAAAAAAACCGGACGTGCTGCACCTTACAGAGACACACAGCATCATAAAATGAGTCAAAGTCATCGAGAAACCCATGAGTTTACATAATATTTGATGTAGCCTAGAGATAGCCTTCTTTGCAGAGAGGCCCATCACGTAAGGCTTACGAAGAGAGCATTCGCAAACGACAGGCGAGGCCAAGCATTCCGTCAGATTAAGTTGTTCGAAGACATCATCTAAGCAGTGAACACACTGTTCATCCATGTCCCGTTCTCCTTCAGACCCCGGTTCGAGAGAGCAACCCCCAGCCTTGATTCCCCTGGCATTATTTGCTCCTGCTCCCCTGATCGTCTCACCTGAAATGAGGCTGATGGATGCGATCGCCCCAATGAATCAGTTGCACACCTGTAGTGTGGTGTTAGAGAAGGGAGAAACCGTTGGGGTACTAACGGCATGGGACGTGATGCGTCTCGTCGGCAACCCGCAGATTGTCCCGGCTCAGCTCACCGTAGGAGACGCGATGTCCCCTGCCATCATGAGTCTGCGCCAATCCGAATTTATCGATCTCCCCTCCACCCTTGCTCTCCTCCACAGCTACGGAATCGATCATCTCGCCATCATGGATGAGACAGAGCAATTCGTTGGGTTGATCACTCAGCAAAGTCTCCACAATGCGGCGCTGTTTCCGCCCCTTGCTCCCGGAGAAGCCACAACCGATGCCCACGCCAACGACGTGCATTATCGCGGTATTTACGATCAAGCCATGGTGGGGTTTGCTAACCTCGACAGCGATTGGCATTTCATCGAAATTAACCCTTGCTTTTGCAAAATGATCGGTTACTCCCTCGAGGAACTGCGGCAAAAAACAGTTTTTGAGATTACCCATCCCGATGATCGGGCCAAGATTTCACCCGACATGAAACGTCTATTTTCCAATAGCGTTCCATACTTCACCCAAGAGAAACGCTATATACGCAAGGACGGGAGTTTTTTTTGGGCAAGAACTTGTGTCTCTCTGGTGCGAGACGCGCAGAATGACCCGGTGCATACGTTGGCGCTGATTCAAGATATTAGCGATCGCAAGCAAACCGAAATTGCGTTTCAAAATCTCCTGGAAGGAACCGCAGCCACCACCGGCAAAGATTTCTTTCCTGCCCTCGTCAAACACATTGCGATCGCACTCAATGTCAGCCATGTTTTGGTTTCTGAATTAAGGCATGAGCAACTCCATTCCCTTGCCTACTGGTCAGAGGGTAAGCTACAGCCCCCTTTTTCCTTTGCGCTGGCAGGAAGCCCCTGTGAGAAAGTCTGTCAAAACGGCAGACTCTACCTCGATCGCTGTGTCCAAGCAGAATTTCCCAATAGTTTCAATTTGGCGGCCATGGACGTCCAGTCTTATCTCGGCGTTGCCCTGAGAAACGCCGAGGGCGAAGCGCTGGGCAACCTTTGTATTTTTGACAAATTTCCCTTTCAAGATGCTCAGCGGGCAGAGCAGTTGCTGCGCGCTTTTGCCGCACGGGCCGGGGCAGAGCTAGAGCGACAGCGAGCCAGTCTTGCATTGGAACGGCTTAACAAAGAACTAGAGGAAAACGTTAAAGCCCGAACGGCCATAATTCAAGAGCGAGAAAATTTTTTACAAGCGGTTTTAGACACCATTCCTGTGTCTGTCTTTTGGAAAGATCGAGCGTCGATTTATTCAGGATGTAATCGCATTTTTTTACAGGATGCAGGGCTGACATCGGTGGATGAAGTCATCGGAAAAACGGACTATGACATGCCCTGGGGAAAAACAACAGCAGATGTATATCGCCGTGACGATCAGCAGGTTATCCAATCCAATACTGCAAAATTAGGCATTATTGAATCCCTGAAAAGAGCTGACGGGACAACAACATGGCTAGAAACCAACAAGCTCCCCCTCCACAGTCTGAGCGGGGAAGTCCTCGGCGTGCTGGGGACCTACCAGGATATTAGCGATCGCCAGCGGGCTGCAGAATCCCTGCGTCGCAGCAATGAGGAACTCCGCCGGGCGACCCAACTTAAGGATGAATTTCTCGCCAATATGAGCCATGAGTTTCGCACCCCTCTCAACGTCATTTTGGGCATGACAGAAGGTCTGAAGGCAACAGCCTATGGCCATCTCAACCCACGCCAAATGGAAGCACTCCAACTAATTGACAGCAGCGGTTCTCATCTCCTGGAATTAATCAACAATATTCTCGACCTTGCCAAAATTGAATCGGGTCAGATGGCGTTAAACCTTACGCCCACTATCATTGAAAGCTTTTGCCAGACCAGCATCATGGCCATTCAACGGCAAGCTGAACAGAAAAAGATTCAGCTAGTCAGGAACATTCCCGCCGATCTTTCAGGCTGTTTGATGGATGGAAAACTCATTTATCAAGCCCTGACTCATCTCCTCAAAAATGCGGTTAAGTTTACGCCGACGGGTGGACGTATCACGCTGGAAATCAAGCAGGCCATGGGCACGGAGGAAGCGGACATCCTCCAAATTTCAGTTACTGATACTGGTATTGGTATTGCGGTGGAAGAAAATATCGATAAGCTCTTTCAACCGTTCAGTCAAATCGAGAGTTCTCCGAACCGCAAATATTCAGGAACGGGGCTAGGACTGGCCCTAGCAAAGGGGATTGTTGAGTTGCATGGTGGAGAAATACGGTTCAGCAGTGAGGTCGGCATCGGAAGCTGTTTTACACTCGAAATTCCCTACCGAGCAATCCGCACAACACCAGAATCCCCGTAAGCTCTCTCACCCCAAAACGACTCATTATCATTCTTGTCCCACAGGTCCAAAACATCTCAACACTCTCATTAGAGACGCAAACGGTACAAGAATGGCTTGGCACTCACAATGCATCAAGGCTTGAGCTTTTTCTTAATACTTTATTTATGTTTGCGTGTAATTCTTTGCGACTGGTTCATAGTGGAGTTAAAAATTAGACAAGAAATTTACCGGATCTAGGTTTTTTGTATAGAAGAAGACTAAGTTAGTGCGCAAGGCCTGTGTTTTCCCTACCCAACATCACGGTTCACGTCGAGGTTGGGTATTTGTGTGTTTCAGATTCAGGGAGGGCCTTCCCTGGCTCGCTCGCAATACTCTTGGAGATGTCTTAGACACGATTCAAGCTGTATATGGTCCGCTTTTATTCTGATTGCTGCCCTTTCCAGGGATGTTGGTGATGTACGCAGAAAATACGTTCGAGCTACACAGAATTCTCTGTGTTTATTGAGTCGGGATGTGTCTGATTTTGAGTGTTGTGGTTCTTAATCAGATTTGAGGAAAAAATGAAGAGTTTACTTTTGGTGAGCACAATTGCAGCAGGAGTAGTTTTCGCTCCTGTCTCCGCAAATGCAATGGGTTTGACGTCAAGCGCTCCTCCAGCTTGTTCAGTCAATGATTTCGACCCCATCGCAACTAACTGTTCTGGTGCATGGGCAGGAAATGACAAGAATCAACTTACCGATGTATTCGCTGAACTCACGACCTTGAGTGGTGGCCTAACAGGCTGGAGCTTTGACGGGTCGAGCGATGAAGGTGG
>CALIJJ010000165.1 GCA_938017515.1 uncultured Pseudanabaenaceae cyanobacterium | reverse complement strand
TTGAGTTGTCTAGCAAGGGATGACGATGCGATGTCCTCGGGGCCGCCCTAGTGATAGTGCTTGGCCGGGAGGATTCGCATGCTTGTGATTTATTCTTCCCGAGGATTGACGGGGAATCGCGCCAGTCCTCGGGAGTTCTTTGCACAGAGTCTTTGCACGGAGTCTTTACACAGAGTAAGGAAGACAGGCAAGACGGTGAGGGCCGAGACGGTTGTGAGGTCAACTTATAGTTGCCACTTCTGCCGACTGCGGTACCGACTGTTGTGGCAACTGTTGTGGCGACTGTTGTGGTGACGGAGAGACGGGCTGAAGTGGAGCCAACCTGCCGGACCAGGGTTTTCATCTCTGCCCTAGAATATATAGAGACACTGTAGTGATTGAAATCAACGCTGTAGACACGCTTATGACCGCTGCCGCCCCCGCAAAGACCGAATTTGAAGCCGTCATCGGCCTCGAAACCCACTGCCAACTGAGCACCAACACCAAAATCTTCTCCACCAGCTCGACGACGTTTGGTGCAACGCCCAACACCCACATTGATCCCGTCTGCATGGGCATGCCGGGGACGCTGCCGGTACTGAATGAGAAAGTCTTGGAATATGCGGTCAAGACCGGGCTGGCGCTGAACTGTCAGATCGCGCCCTACAGCAAGTTCGATCGCAAGCAGTACTTCTATCCCGACCTGCCCAAGAACTACCAAATCTCTCAGTTTGACCTGCCCATTGCGGAGCACGGTCATGTGAATATCGAGCTGACGGACAAGAAAGGTGAGCCGCTCCTGGATGAGAAGGGCAAGGCCGTGACCAAGCGCATTGGCGTCACCCGTCTGCACATGGAAGAAGATGCGGGCAAGTTGGTCCATGCCGGTAGCGATCGCCTTGCGGGCTCCACCCACTCCCTCGTGGACTACAACCGCGCTGGTGTTGCTCTGGTCGAAATCGTCTCCGAGCCCGACCTGCGCACGGGCCGCGAAGCTGCCGAGTACGCCCAGGAAATCCGCCGCATCGTCCGCTATCTCGGCGTCAGCGACGGCAACATGCAGGAGGGCTCCCTGCGTTGTGACGTCAATATTTCCGTGAGACCCAAGGGCCGCGAGAAGTTCGGCACCAAGGTCGAGATCAAGAACATGAACTCGTTTAGTGCGATCCAGAAGGCGATCGACTACGAAATCGAGCGTCAGGTGGCAGCCATTGAACGCGGCGACGGCGACACGATTGTCCAGGAGACTCGCCTCTGGGATGAAAGCACCCAGCGCACCAGCAGCATGCGCAAAAAAGAGGGCTCTAGCGACTATCGCTATTTCCCGGAGCCCGATCTGGGACCCATCGAAGTGTCGGCTGAGCAGAAGGAGGCGTGGAAAGCGACGCTGCCCGAGCTTCCGGCCCAAAAGCGTCTTCGCTATGAGGCGGAGCTAGGGCTGTCCCCCTACGATGCCCGCGTGCTGACCGATGAGAAGGCGGTGGCGGAGTACTTTGAGGCGGCGATCGCCACCGGAGCAACCGCGAAACTCGTGGCCAACTGGGTCATGGGCGACATCGCAGCCCACCTCAATGCCAACACGGGCATGGTGATTACGGAGTTGCCCCTCAAGCCAGAGATGTTGGCGGAACTGATCCAGCTCATCGATGACGGCACCATCAGCGGCAAGATTGCCAAGGAAATTTTGCCGGAACTGCTGGAGAAGGGGGGGTCTGCCAAGGCCATTGTGGAGTCCAAGGGGCTGACGCAAATTTCTGACCCGGCGGCGATCGAGGCCATGATCGATGAATTAATGGAAGCCAACCCCGACAAAGTGGAGCAGTTCCGGGCGGGCAAGAAGAAGCTCCAGGGCTTTTTCGTTGGTCAACTGATGAAGAAGAGCGGTGGCCGTGTGGATCCCAAGCTCAGCAATCAGATTTTGGCCAAAAAGCTCAAGGGTTAAGGAAATGCTTGATTTTTCTGAAATTGGCAAAGTGCGCTACCAGTCCCGCAAGTGATTTTACTGAAATCACAAAAAAATCGACAAAAGGGGGTGACACCCCCCACCCCGATGCGGTACAAATAGAAATGTAGATGCACCCTGATGATCGGGGGAGTCACTTTTGGTGGCTCTCCTTTTTTTTGTCAATTTTTAGGGATCTGGCCGCTGTAGGATTAGCCTTGCTTTGCTAAGGCTTGGGGCCGGTCTTGAAGAAAGGTTATCGGAATCCAAAAAGAAGCTTATGGGAAAGCGGAAGCGCGCCCCGAAACCCTGTGATCGCTGTCACCAAATTGCGTCAATTCGTTATCGAATCCAGTGTGACGAAACGGCTCAGTGGAAAATCGTCTGTTCGAGCTGTTGGCAGGGGCTGAGTCAGGACAATCCGTTTTACCGCTATGGCGGCACTTGGAAGGCTCGCTAGGATATTTCAAAGGATGGGTTTTCAAGGCTGACGGCCTTTCAAGGCTGACGGCCTTTCAAAGCTGACGAATAATGCGACAGGGGTTGCCCGCAGCAATCACACGCGGTGGCAAATCTTTTGTGACCACGCTGCCTGCCCCGACCGTCGTACCGTCGCCAATGCTCACCCCTGGGCAAATGATTGCTCCGCCACCAATCCAGACATCGTTGCCAATGGTGATGGGGAGAGCAAATTCCCAGCCTTCTGAGCGTTGAGCTGGGTCGAGGGGATGGGTGGCGGTGTAGATCTGGACTTTGGGACCGAGGAGAACGCGATCGCCCAAGGTCACGGTGTTGCAATCCAGAATCACGCAGTCGAAGTTGAGATACAGGTTGTTCCCGGCGATGATGTTTGAGCCGTAGTCGCACTGGAAGCGAGGACGAATTTCTGAGCCAGAACCCAGGGCTCCGAAAAGTTCTTGGAGGACGGCTTGCTGGGGTTGGATGGCGTCGGGGGGTGCTGTGTTGAATCGGTGGAGAAGCTGCTGGGCGCGATCGCGCATTTTGGTGAGTTCGGGATCGTTGGCGAGGTAGAGAGCGCCGGAGAGCATGCGCGATCGCATCGACCTCTCATCTGGGGGATTTTCTCTGGGGTTCTCGGGGGGACTCATGGTTAAGCCGGTGCCTCGAATTGAAAAAAGGGGCCTTGCTAGTGGCCGTTGGGAAAGGTTTTAAAGTTGCTATGGGTGCCGTGGCTGATGGTGCGTTGCCAAATATTGCTCTACCTTCGCCGTGCTAGGGCCATATTTCTGTCTGCAAGCTGCTTGCCTGCCTCTTCGTCGCTCCCGTCGGTCAAGAAAATCAGAGAGAATCCAATACCAGCCCTTCCACCCTCTCCCACCACCTCGATAAATTCTGCCAAGCCAGAACTATCAAGGCTTGCTAAAGAAGACAGAGGGAGAAACTTTAAAGAATTCAGCCAATTTCTCTATGTGCTCGACCGTAAATTTTCGCTGACCGCTGAGCACCGCTGAAACAATAGATTCAGTCTTGAAAATAGGTACTAAATCCTTCTGTTTAAGGCTAAGTTCTTCAATGAGTGCATTGAGTAGATCAACGCCAGATAAATCTGGAATTGATACATACTTGTCTTTGTATTCATGAACCAGAATACCCAGTAGATTCATATAGTCTCGCTGCTCTGAAGTCAGTTCTCTAGAGTCAAGCAATCCATCTATGATTTCTTGAACTTTCTCTAACTCTGTTTCTGGTTTAATCGGTCGAGGTGGAAAACTTTGTAGAAGCTCGATATAGCGATCGGATTTTTCTGCCAACATCAATTCCAACTCTTGCCTGGTAACGGCAGCGACCCGAAGACGTAATTATTTTCTCATCATCAACGAACAACACCAATTTACTGTTGAACTACCTTGATAAACTTTGCTGAGTTGGCTTGTCCGGCATCGGATGGGTTTAGGGAATTTCTAGAAATTTCTGTCCCATGGGAAGCTATCCGCCACAGCCGCCGCAGCCACCACCACAACTCGACCCGCAACTGGAGCCACAGCTCGACCCGCAACTAGATCCGCCACTATCGCTAGAACCACAGCTAGAACCACAGCTAGAGCTATGGCTAAACACAGCGCCGCAACTACTAAATACGCCGCTGCTGGATCGCGCCACTGCGGGTGTTGTTGCAAGGGCCGTTACTAAACTGGCATAGGCCGTGTCTGCGAGGGCTTTGCGATGGAAGAGTGCAAAGGCTTGGGCAATCGTATGGGGATCGCTGGTGCTGGCTTCAACGGTGCTTTCCTTTTGTTGCTTCGCCAGAGTTGCGAGGAGGCGATCGCCCTTCCAAGTCCGGCGTCGTCCCCCGCGTTTCCACATGAACCACGCCACGATCGCCGTCAAGCCACAGAGCAGCACCAAAAAGCCCACCGGCTTCATCCGCACCATACCCACATAGATTTTGCTCAGGCCGATCAGCAGCGGAAACGCCATGATGGCAGCGGAGCGGCGCTGGGTTTGGCGCAATTTGGCCGGACTCAGGAGCAGATTGTGTTGGGTGAGGCGATCGCCCAAGGCCGCTGCCGCCTGCCGGATTTCCTTGGGATGCAAAACAATATGGCGCAGGTAGCGGCTGTCGGCCTCCAGGTAAGTGGCGATCGCTTTCTCCAGAGGATGGTCGTACTGTTCCCGAGGGTTTTCCAGCGTGACCTTGCCGTTGGGATCTGCGGAAACAACGTCCTCCATGGTGAGTTTGGCGATCGCCGTTTCAATCGCCCGATAATCGCCCCCCGCCAGATAGGCCATTTCGTAGGGATTCAGCGTTGGTATGGCAAGATCCCTCGCGCTGACCCGACGACTCAAATAGCGGGTCGTGTAGGCACTGCCAAAGCAGAGGCCCAAAAGCATCAGGTAAAAGCCCAGAAATTCCGGCCCCCGAAAATCCAGCGGATTGAGGGTCGCTTGGGCCATGGCAGCTTCTCCGCTCAAGGCCCAAATCAGCAGCGTGCAGGCTAAGCCCACAACTCCCAAAATTGTTTGCCAGTTCCTTTGGCCCAGTTGCTGGATTTTTTGCGTCAGCAACGCCCCCCACTGCTGTGGCTTGGGAATCACCCAGCTTTGAACCCGATCCACCCACAAATAATTTGTTTTCTGAGCAAACTTGACCTCCGCTGAAGGCCACAGGTCTGCCGGAGCTGGGCCAAAGAAGCGTTCGTAGCTTTCCAGCGTCTTGGCATACCAGTCTTCAAATTTTTCGTGTTCCTGCTGACCCCCCATCGTCGGCATGTGGTGCAGCGGCTTGCCCAGGACCTCGCCGCAGAAGCGGTCCCAGTAGGAATGGGTGTAGAGCAGATGGAGGTGCCAGGCTTGATCCACGGCTTCGGAGGGGGAGACGGGGTGGCCTGCGGCGACGGCGAGGAAGGCGAACTTGCGGTATTCGGCGATCGCCCGCTGGGTATACCGCTGGGACCAGCCATTTTCCTTGGCCAAGCGCCGACTCAGGGGGAAACTCGCCCCCGGTTCATCCATAGCAAAATTCTGAATATTGGCGTACAGCTCATGCTGTGCCGCTGTCATCTGTGTTGTTGTAACCATCGTCGCCCGTTCCATCGTCGCCCGTTCCATCGTGTCTATGAAGGGTTATCAAGGGAATGGGCCTGGGTTACGCGATGTATCCTGAAAATTTGCACAAAATTTATAAACTGCTCCAATATAATGTCCTCAAATCTAAAGTCGTTATGGGCTTAATTGCTTGAATCGTCGGCACTTTAAACGATTTCTTGTTGGGCCAAAAAGAAGACAAAATTATGGACTTAAATAGCCTGAATTTTGTCTGATTAAAGATTTAATTCTGAGTTAGACAAAATAGAATTTTTATGAGAATCGGGTTTAGAATGAACCACAAGAATCTATTTCCTCACATTGCCTAAATTAATGAGCAAACTCTTTGCTCAGGAAGCTTTGTGATGCAAGCCAACGAGCTTATTCTTGAAGATCAGTGGCATTTCTTTGATCCGAGACAGCGACAAGCCGCTTCTTATCCCAATATCTTTTCCGCTTGGGACGAGACTGACGGTGAAGGCATTGTCATGGCTTGGGTCGATGATGCTATTGACTATAACGGCTCAGATTTACAGTCCAGTGACTGTCCTGACTTTAGCAATGACATCCTAGAGGATGTTGTTTGCATTGAGTCCCTCCTCTGCCACGAATTCTGTGCTCGCTCCAGTGGTTGCTTATACAAAAATGCTGGAGAATGAGAATTCTGATGGGTCTCTCTTGGGTGAGCAACCCAATTGGAACCTCGCCAGCGGTAGTTTTCTTTAGCGTACTCTACCGCCTTGAAGCGTACAGCGAGCTGCGCTTTTTTCATTATTTCAAAGCTTTGATCGCGATATCCAGCACTATCCAATACGACCTAAGGCTTAAGCACTGAGGATGAAAAGCAATGAATGACGACGTGATTAGTAACGAAATGGGTAGTGAGATCGGCAATGAGTTGCTAGCCGTCAACGCTTTCCTCGGTAATCGCGTGTTTGCTGATACCGATGGCAATGGCATCCATGACGATGGAGATATCGGTGTTGATGGGGTACTCGTGACCCTCAGTGAAGCAGGGCAAGATGGAATTTGGGGAACCACAGATGATGTTGAACTCAGCCAAACGACGACCAATGGCGGCTATTTTGGCTTTGACGGTTTGGCAGAGGGACAGTACAGAGTGGCTATTGACGTACCCGAAGGGTGGACGTTGAGTCCTTTCGGCCAAGACCCCAGCGGTGAATTTGATTCAGATGCCAATCCCCAAACGGGTGAAACGGCTACCATTACGCTGGCTTCTGGAGAATACAACGGGGCGATCGATATTGGCCTGATAGCTTCAGATGTTCAAGCAACTAATGGCGATCAGGCACCTGCCTCCACCGTCAGCTTTAACTATGGCGAAGCACTCCAGAAATCCTTTTTGTTCTACGAAGCTCAACGCTCCGGCGCGCTCCCCAGTGACAACCGTATTACTTGGCGAGGCAATTCAGCCCTAGACGATGGCCAGGATGTGGGGCTAGATTTGAGCGGTGGCTACTTTGATGCTGGGGACCACACCAAATTCAACTACCCCATGGCGGCAGCCATGACGCTGCTCAGTTGGGGGGTGCAGAGTTATCAGCAGGGCTATGAGCAAGCTGGACAGCTCGATGAAGCGCTGGACGCCATTCGTTGGGGAACCGACTTTCTGCTCAAATCCCATGTGACCGAGAACGGTAAAACCAAAGAATTTTGGACCCAAGTCGGCGACCCTAGTTTGGATCAGGCTGTACTGGAATTGCCGGAGTTACTCAGCACTGAGCGCCCCTCCTTAAAGATTGACGCGGCCAATCCAGGGTCCGACATGGCCAGCGAGGCGGCGGCGGCGCTCGCTTCAGCCTCAATTATTTTCAGACCGTCGGATAGCGCCTATGCGGATCGCCTGCTGGACAATGCCATCCAGCTCTATGACTTTGCGGATACCTATCGCGGTAGCTATAGCACGCTGCTCGACGATGCAACCAGCCCCTATGTGACCAATGGTTTGTTTGAAGATGAGCTAACCTGGGGCGCAATCTGGATTCACCGTGCCCTAGAGGCCCAAGGCAGTGATGGGACGACCTATTTGGCCAAGGCAGAATCTGCCTACGACGGCCTTGATTTCACCTGGACCCAGGATTGGGATAATAAATCCCACGGGGCTGCGGTTTTGCTGGCCCAAGCAACAAGCAAAGAAACCTACCGGAACGATGTCACAGCCTGGTTAGACAACTGGCAACCCGACGGAGGCGTTGCCAGTCCGACGACGGGAGGACTGGCTTGGTTATCAGCATGGGGCTCGCTGCGATTGAGTGCCAATACGGCTTTCATTGCGGGCATTTATGCCGATACCGTGGCCGATCCTGACGGGCGCTACAGTGCCTTCGCCGAAGGACAGATTGACTATATTTTGGGTGACAATCCTCGGGGTGCAAGCTATGTCGTGGGCTTTGGAGAAAACTCGCCCCAGCGGGTGCATCACCAAGCTGCTGCACAGTTTCTCACCGATGAGCAATGGGAGAGCGACCTGCCCAATACCAATATTATCTATGGGGCGTTGGTGGGAGGGCCGACTGCTCCCAACGATTTCAGCTATCAGGATGACAGAACTGATTTCTTTAGCAATGAAGTCTCCCTAGAATACAACGCTGGATTTACTGGGGCACTGGCTCGGATGTATAGCCAATACGGAGGGCAGCCGCTCAGTGATGCGCAACTCAATGCGCTACCTGGCATTCAGGTCCAAACCGAGGCCCAAGTCCTAACCAGCCTTCCTCTGGATA
Organism: uncultured Pseudanabaenaceae cyanobacterium; assembly: GCA_938017515.1. GTDB lineage: Bacteria > Cyanobacteriota > Cyanobacteriia > PCC-9006 > JAAUQQ01 > JAAUOP01. Next base: position 22,335 of record CALIJJ010000165.1, on the reverse strand, counting down.
GTTCTGAGACGGATAGTTCCGAGACAGACAGTTCCGAGACCGATATCACGATGGTTGCGGGGACCAGTGGCGACGATATTGACCTAACGGGGACTGAGGGAGATGACGATGTCTTGGGTGGAGCTGGCAATGATTCTCTGATTGCGCTAGGAGGCAATGACCATCTCTATGGGACGGACGCCGTGGCTCGTGGGCTGGGCGAGCAGGATTACCTAGCAGGCGGCGCGGGAGCCGATATCTTCTTTTTGGGCGATGCCAACGGAGCCTATTACGCTGCTCAGGGATGGAACGATTTTGCCTGGATTAGCGATTTTGAGGTGGGTGCGGATCAGCTTTGGCTCTCGGGGAGCGCTAGCGACTACAGTCTCGTCAAGGATGAGACCGTCACATGGATTATTCAGGGCAGTGCTGAGGCCGGGGAGGCGATCGCTGGATTGGCCAATGCTCCCGATGTGAGCCTGGAGGCGTTTCTCTATTCCCAATCGGCAAATACCTAAGTCGGCGGTGCAAGGCTCATTCTGCAGTGCTTTGCTAGGTCTAATGCCTTGATGTATAGACAAATGTCTAGAGCACTTCCTCCACCGGCAGAATCTTCCTACAGGTGCGGATAGGTTTGGCAATTTTCCCCTGAGTGGTGATGGGGAAACTGGAAGAAGCATCCAGTGCGGCTCTGAAACCAGCTCTCAGTTACTCCACGATCAGAATGAAGGCTTCATTGTTATGGGTTGGTGGTTGCTGATGCATGGATAACTGTGCTGCTCTGGACTCTATAGCCCTTGCTTTTGTGATCTGAACAGTTACTTTTTAAGCAAGGTGTTTAAGTTTATTGCTTCACTATTAACTCTTTCTCTCTTCAATCCGTTAAAGAGAAGAGTGACTGATTACTGAACTAGCGATCAAGACAAAGTTAGTGAATGAGGTAGTCTCAATCATGATCTCATTAAAGCAAGTAAAACCTTCGGATTTTGGGGGAATATATCCACTTTTACAATCCTTCGAGACTAAGCTTGACCCGGATGTGTGGCGGCGGCTGTTTGACATTCAATGGGAGCGTTCATCTCATCACTGTGGCTATGGATTGTTTGATGATGACACCCCGGTCGGTTACCTGGGCATGATTTTTAGTCAGCGATGGATTGATCGACAAAAGCATGATTTTTGCCATTTGACCTCATGGATTATGAGGCCTGATTATCGCAGTCATAGTCTCTCCATGATGATGCCCGTTATGAGATTAAAGAACCATACCGTGGTTGATTTGAGTGCATCAGAAACAGTGGTCAAGCTTTCCAGTCGTCTTGGGTTTCAGTATCTAGACCAAACGATAGATGTGCTGTTTCCCGACTTGCGGCGTGGCAATCATCCATCAGCCGAGACCCTTCACTTTTACAGTGGCAACGAAATTTCCCCATTGCAGCTTTCTTCTGCGGACAAAAAGATTTTTTTGGATCATTTACCCTACCAAAATTGTTGTCAGCTTGTGCTGGCTGTCAACCAGGAATACTGCCATTTAGCCTATACGCGAAGCTCCGATCTGGGGATTCCCTTTGCCCATATTCAGTTTGTTAGCAATGTTGATCTATTTCGACGCTATCAAGCTCAAATTTGTCGTCGTATTGCCCGAGAATCTCGCGTGCATCTGATTGCAATTGATACAAGATTACGGTCTTCTCAGGAGCTTACCTTTAGTGTTCAAATGCCGATGAAGTCACCACGCTTGTATCGCTCTGAAATCTTGAAAAAAGAGCAAATCGACAACCTTTATTCTGAGTATGTTGTGTTGAGTTTGAATACGGATTTGGGGATTCGACAGCAAATTCTAGAAAGATTCCCCATGGTCAAAGCTGTCAAGAATCGTTTGGTGGTTCAACGTGCGTAGAAAATGCATCCGTTAATGAACCCTTTGATGTCCTTGCCCAAGTCAAACTTTTTTCTGAAGAGGAATTATGAACGCTCAACATGATTGTGCAACAGCGACGAGCAAAAAGATCCGTCAGTTTGTATTTGATAAATTCCCAAAATGCAAAAATGAGGACTTTAAAGATAGCGAGTCTTTGATTGATTCAGGTCTTGTCGACTCCCTCGGCATGCTAGATCTCGTCACATTTGTGGAAGAAGACTTTGGTATTACGGTTCAGGATGTCGAACTGACACCGGAAAACTTTGAATCGATCGCAGCCTTGTCTGAATTTGTTGAATCCAAACAGGAGAGTTAAACTTCCATGGACTTCCTACTGCATCACATGCTGGACAGCAGCGCCCAGGCCTTTCCGAAGAAGGAAGCACTGGTGCATGCTCAACAACGCTTGACCTTTGCCCAGGTGGCCCATCAAACGGCGAGTTTGGCCCATGGCCTGCGTCAGGCCGGTTTAAAGCGGGGCGATCGGGTGGGGATTTATCTCGATACCTCTGTCCCCCAGGTTCTTTCCATCTTTGCCACCTCCCAGGCCGGTGGTGTCTTTGTCCCTATCAATACCCAGCTATTTCCTGAGCAAATCGTTCACATCGCCTCTGACTGTGAGATCAAGGCCCTGATTGTTACCGCCTCTAAGTTGCGGGCCCTAGGCGACTGTCTGAAGCAAATGGCTTCTCTGGCATTTCTAGTGGTGGTTCCGGATGATGAGTCGCTGCCGCAACTCGACTGGCCCATTCATTCGTTTGACGATCTCTGTCGGCACATGCCCCTGAGCCGTGCGGATGATGGGGCCATTGGTAAGGATTTGGCAGCGCTGCTCTACACCTCTGGCTCCACGGGCAAGCCGAAGGGGGTCATGCTGAGCCATGGCCAGATTATGGCTGGGGCCTCGATTGTGTCTGACTATCTGAGTATTACGGAGCGCGATCGCATCCTTGCCGTCCTCCCCTTTAGCTTTGATGCGGGTCTCAATCAGCTCACCACGGCCTTCCAGCAGGGCTCGACCTTGGTCCTGATGAACTTCGTCTTTGCGCGGCAGATTGTTCGACAACTGTTGGCAGAAAAGATTACGGCACTGGCGGGGGTGCCCACCCTGTGGAGCTTGCTGGTGCAACCCAGCTCTGGCTTGCATAGGCAAGCCCTGCCCCACCTGCGCTATATCACCAACACCGGGGGAGCCATGCCGGAGAGCATCCTGGGCCAGCTGCGGAACTGCTTGCCCGATACGCAAATTTTCCTCATGTATGGCTTAACGGAAGCCTTCCGTTCGACCTATCTCGACCCCAACGAACTGGATGTCCGTCCCACATCGATGGGCAAGGCGATTCCCAATACCGAAATTCTGGTGATCAATGACGCGGGTGAAGCCTGTGCCCCTGGAGAAGTCGGGGAACTGGTTCATCGCGGGCCAACGGTTTCCATGGGATATTGGCAGCGCCCAGAATTGACCGCTGCGCGCCTACGGCCCCACCCGCTGCTGCCCCCGGGACTGGCGGAGAAGGAATTGGTTTGCTATTCCGGGGACCTCGTGAAAATGGATGAAGCGGGTTTCCTCTATTTCGTGGCTCGGCGCGACGCCATGATCAAATCTTCGGGCTACCGCATCAGCCCCACCGAGGTGGAAGAGGTGCTGATGAAAAGTGGGCAACTGCAAGCCTGCGCTGTCATTGGTGTGGAAGATGAGGTCCTCGGCTACGCCGTCAAAGCCTACGTGGTTCCTCGAACTGAGATTGCCCCAGATATTGAAGTGTTACGGGAGTTTTGTTCCGCGAACATGCCCCGTTACATGGTGCCCAAATACATCGAGACCTTGGAAACGCTTCCCAAAGGAACGAGTGGAAAAGTGAACTATCCCGCCCTACGGTCTTACCCAGGAGCAGCATGATGGAACAGGTTCAGGCGCTAGTTGAACAGTATTTTGATTGCTCCAACGGGGTTTTACACATCCAGGGGCTATCCGTGACGGAGATTGCGGAACGTTATGGCACGCCTTTATTTCTCTACAATGCTGAGGCGATTGAAGCGCAGTTGAGTCGTTTACAACGGGCGTTGCCGCAACAGTTTGAGATTTGTTATTCCGTCAAGGCCAATCCCCATGCGGTCATGATGAAGTTCTTTTTAGCTCACGATTGTGGGTTAGAAATTGCTTCGATTGGTGAATATCAACGCACCATTAAAGCTGGTTGTCCCCCAGAAAAGATCCTGTTTGCAGGACCGGGAAAAACGGAAGCGGAACTGGCTGCGGTGATTGCCCAGGGCATTGGCGAAATCCATGCGGAATCCCTGACGGAGTTGCAGCGTTTGGACCGCATCAGCGCTGAGCTAGGCAAGCCAACCAAGGTTGCAATCCGGGTGAACCCAAGTAGCGAGGCCCAGGGGGGCGCAATGCAGATGGGCGGCAAGCCTGCCCCCTTTGGCATGGATGAAGAAAACCTGGAGCAGGCGCTCGATTTCATCGCGGCGGCGTCCCATCTGACGTTCCATGGTCTGCATTTGTTTGTGGGCACACAGGTGCTGAGTCATGACATCCTGTTGGCCCAGTATCGCAAGGGGCTAGAGATTGCTCGCTATGCGGCGAAGTATCTCGATATGCCGCTGTCAACGCTCGATTTTGGTGGTGGTTTGGGTATCCCTTACTTCAGCAATGAACAAGCGCTTGATTTGGAGCGTTTGAGTGTCGGGTTACAGGCGTTGATGACAGAAATTGAGGGTGACCCGTACCTTGCCAATACTCGATTTATTGTGGAACCCGGACGCTTTTTAGTTGGTCCCTCTGGGCTTTACGTTGCCCGTGTGAACGACATTAAAGTATCTCGTGGCAAGACATTTGCCATTTTGGATGGTGGAATGCATCACCATCTGGCGGCTTCGGGGAATTTGGGTCAGGTCATTAAGCGCAATTACCCGCTGGCTGTGCTGAATAACCTGGCAACACCTGATTCAGGCACTGAGGAAACGGTGGATGTTGTGGGTCCGCTCTGTACTCCCTTGGATACATTGGGTCGGAAGGTGACCTTGCCGAAACTAAACATTGGCGATCTGGTGGGGATTTTCCAGTCGGGAGCCTATGGCCGAACGGCCAGTCCCATGGGCTTTTTGAGTCACCCGGTTCCACCAGAAATTTGGGTGGAGCGAGGGCAGGCCATTTTGGTCAGTGAACGCGTGCCCTACGCTCACTGAGCGGTGTCGCAGAGCCATTTGGATAGACCGCAGTTAACCACTGCAAACCAGGAATTCCCGCTTGCGTTTCTTTTGGTGGGCCTTTCCTCGGCTGGGATGCCTTTGAACTCCGGTCATCCGTGCTTGATCTCCTATTCTGTTGCCAGTTGGGTTATTGCCAGACTGGCAACCTTTTTGAGGTCGTTTCACTCATCGTTTTTGAATGCAATCGTTTTTGAATGCATATGTACATCAGGAGGTGAAGTGTGGATACATCAACAGGAGTCCACCATGGTTGATAATGACCTGAGTTATGGTAGCCAAAAATCTCTAGCATCCATGCTTACGCTCCAGGAGGTTGTTCCACCAACCCCAGGAGCACTGCCAGGACTCTCGTTCCGGGGGCATCGATATCAACTGACGAGTGCTTCTTTCACCTGGGAAGAAGCCCAGACCCAAGCCATACAACTGGGAGGTAATCTGGTCACCATCAACGATGCCGCAGAGCAGCAATGGCTTGCGGAAACCTTTGGAACGGTTGAAACCCTGTGGACTGGCTTAACGGATCAAGACCGCGAAGGCAGTTTTACCTGGGTGAGCGGTGAAGCCGTCACCTTTACCAACTGGGCAGAAGGACAACCCCAGCAGGATCCCTTTGCACGTGCCTACGCAGAGCGGGAGGACTACGCGACGTTCAACTTCCTGCGCACACCATTTTGGGCTGATACTGAGGGCTCCGCTCGCTATCGCGGCATCATTGAAATTCCAGGAGACCCGTCTCCCCAGGGCACCGATCTGCCCCCATCAGACCTGTCGGAGATCGTGGTTCGTGGTGACGTGACTAAACCTCAGATTTTTCTGACCTTTGATGATGGTCCTGTGGCAGACCAAACCTCAGAGATTTTGGATATCCTCGACCAGTTTGATGTCAAAGCCAGCTTTTTCCTTGTCGGACAACAGGTTGAAATCTTTACGCGAGAGGCCCAACGCATGGCTGATGGGGGGCATATTTTAGGGAATCACTCCTTTAGTCACGATGAATTTGTGGATCCGATTACCGGTGAAGTGCAGGGGCTAGAGGGACTTTCCGCAGCAGCTGTTCGAGATGAGCTGGTGCGGACGGAGCAGGCGATTCAATCTGTGACAGGCCAAACGCCCAGGTATTTTCGCCCGCCCTTCAACCTTTTCAATGATGAAACGCATCGGGCCTCTGATGAGTTAGGGCTCATGTTTGTCAGTGCTTCTGAGAAGACTGACACGCCAGATTGGAAAGAGGAAACAACGGTGGCAGAGTTAGTCGATATTCTGCTGGACAATGCGGAAAACGGCTCGATTTTTGTCCTCCATGACCATGGCCAAGCCACACCCGATGCATTGCGCATTGCGATTCCGCAATTGCTCGAGCGCGGCTTTGAATTTGTGACCCTGGATGCTTTGAAGCTGTAAAAATTTACGCTCATGGTTTGGAGTCCGAGAAGAATGGGCCTTGGAGGCTTTGTGCTCTAAACTATGAACTTGTTTCTTTACAGCTCCTTACTACCAAACTGGCAACCTCTTTTAGGTTGTTTCACTTATCGTTGTATAAGCTTCTATCTGCATTAGGGGTCTCTACACCAAATTGTTTGAACGACCAAGGTAAGGAAAATGAAAATTTCTCCCCTCCAAATTCAGGATCTTGAAACCATGCAGGATCTCTCCAGCGAAGCTCTCCCCCAGATTGAAGGTGGGCTTTTGCTTGCCCCCAAGACACCTTTCGGCGACGACACAACGATGGAGGATGGTGGCTATTACATCTGCCACTGGTGCAAGAGCCAGAAGACGGTTTGCCCGTCGCTACTCCTGCCATTCTCAGCCTCTCAGACTCATCCCCACTGCGAACCCTGACATCCTCCAAATCGTTCCTTTCTGTCCTGTGATTCTCTAAGCACGACAGGTTGGGCGTCCAGGCATAAAAATAAGTCAGCCTTGTGTTCGTTGCTGAACGTGTAGGCCAAATACAAAAATGCCCATCCTGTAAAGGGGGGCGTTTTTCTTCTAATGAATTTTGTTGATCGTTTTTCTCGTGCAAGTGGCGACGTTTTGGACTTGAGTGATGGCAGAGGAAGGAAGGCTGTGCTAGGAGTTCAACCGCATAGGCTACGCTGTTGTGTTGATGTTTTTCGTGTTGATGTTTTTCGTGTTGATGTTTCTTGTGTTGATGTTTTTCTGGAAATGCCCACAACTCTAGAGGGGAAGTTGGACGGTGAAGGTACTGCCTTTGCCGATTTGACTGACCAGCGAAATTTGCCCACGATGCTGACGGGCGATCGCCTGGGCGATCGCCAACCCCAAGCCTGAGCCCTCTTGGGCATAGGTTCTGGCCTGGTCCGCTTGCCAAAAACGATTGAAGACTTTAGACACATCATTCGGTTCAATGCCAATCCCGGTGTCTGCAACCTCAACCACAACCCAGCTGCTATTTTTCCGCAGTGAAACGGTCACTGAGCCCCCTGCATCGGTGTAGCGTAGGGCGTTGCTGAGCAAATTACTCAACAGGCTTTTAATTTGGTCTGCATTCCCAGTCATCTTGACTTCTTCGAAGGGTTCATAGCGTAAATCAATATTCTTTTCTTGTGCGGGAATTTCTAATTCATTGAGTAGGTCATCTAAAATTTCGTCAATGGGAATTTGACGCCAGTCATTTGCGATCTTGGTGTCCCAGGTATCAAGACGAGCCAGCAGCAACAGATCATTCACGAGGCGATTCATCTGTTGTGAAGCATCCGAGACTAAGTCGAGTTTTTCTAGACTCCCCGAAGACAAATTCTCAGCCTCCTGATTCAAAATGTGAATGGCCCCTTGAATAATCGTGAGAGGCGTACGTAGTTCATGGGCAGCGTCGGAGGTGAACTGCTGGAGATGGCTCACATTCTGGGCTAACGGTCGCAGCGACTGAGCCGTGAGCCAGTTGCCGCAGACAATCGTCATGGCCAGTGCTAAAAGAAAACCCAGGGCAAGGGCCAGACGCAGATCTCGCAAATCCTTCGCAAGACTTTGCTTCGAAGCAGTGGCACGAACGTAGCCAATGAGGTGAGGTTTTGTTTTGTTTTTGCTTAAATAAACAGGAAGAACAAACGAGAGTTGATCGGCCTCTGTAAGCTTCAAACCCTCAAACGGTATCGTTTCTGGAAGTGTCTGCTGGATCTCTAGCTGCCCTTCCTGGGCCAAAAGTTTTCGATTTTCGTCAAACCATTCAATCTTCTGTAATGTAGAACGAAATTTTCCTGTGAATGTAATCTCTTGAGTTGTATTTTTGTCCTTTTTATAGGAGGCCATCAACTCCTCAAGGGAAATCGTCAGCCCCATTTCTCCATCATCAGATTCTTCCAGCCAATTGTCTTCCGTTGGAGTAGTCAAGGATTGTGGAGGTGTTGGTCCCTGTTGCGCCTCTATGTCTAGCTTCTGCGTATTATCTTGTGCATTATCTGGCAGGATATTATTTGTGTTTTTCGAGTTTGATATGACGTCTGAGTCTTGAAACTGCGTTGCGACATCATTCTGGTTTTTATCGCTGTTGTTTTTCTCCTGATTTTTATCTCTTTCCTGCTCTTTATCCTCCCCTTGCTCTTTATTCAAGCCTCGGCATTTACCTTTTCTTGGACTTTTCCGTGGTGCCTCTAACAACAACAGCTCTAAGCTTTTGCCCGGGCCTTTACTCCAGCGGCCCCCTCGCTCCTCACATTCTTTTTTTCTTTGGATTCTCCTATATTCATGCTCGATAATGTCTAATGACTGGGCCGAGGCAGATGCTAAATTGACGAGATGGTCCGTCAACCGTTGGTTGAGCTTGTAGGCAACGGATTGGTGAACCGCAATGAGAAAGACGGTGAGAATTGCCGAAATGACACCAAAATATGAAACCATCAGCCGCAACTGCAATTGACGGAATGGATCATGTTTAAATTGATTGGGCTGAGATTCCGGATGTATGGGCATTCGAAATGAAAGGCTAGTATTTGGGATTTAGGCGGTAGCCCACACCATAAATATTCTCGATGAGGTCCGAGGGGGCACCCAGCTCTTTGAGTTTTTGCCGAATGCACCTGAGGTGTGTTTTCACAGCTTCTTTGCCCGGTGAATCGGTCAATATCCAGACAGAATCAATGATGTTGTCGTAGGTTAAAACGCGATCGCGATTTCTCAGAAAAAGTTCGACGAGGGCATATTCTTTCTGAGTGAATCTCAACAGCCGATCATTGTATCTGACTTCATGTTTGCTCGTCTCTAATTCAAGCATACCCCAGGAGAGCAGCGTCGTACTGATGGGGTAGGGGCTACGGCGAAGCAATGCGCGGACTCGGGCTAATAATTCCGGTACGTCAAAGGGTTTGACGACATAGTCATCGGCGCCCACGTCCAGTCCCTGAACCTTGTCCCAACTGGTGCCCCGGGCGGTGAGCATCAGAATGGCAGTCAACAGACCCTGGTCGCGCAGCCGCTTACAGACCGAAATTCCATCAAGCTTGGGCAACATCCAATCGAGGATGATCAGGTCGTAGCGACCCACTTCTGCGAAGTCCAGAGCCGCCTCCCCATCCGCAACGACCTCAACGATATAGCTTTGCTTTTGCAAACACTCTGCAATGATCAAAGCCACGCGGGGGTCATCTTCAACGACCAGAATCTTCATATCTTGACCCACGCTATGGATATCTCAAGTGCTCAAGATAATCCTACCAATGTGTGTCGGCATCTATGGGGTTGAATATTGTGTTTGAGTTTTCTAATTTTGATTGCATGAAAAAGTGAGGAAGTAGTGAGGGACTAAAAAACCATGCTCACTACTTCCTTCTTTTTCCCCGATACGGTTTAGGTGTGCGGAAATTAGATTCTTCCAATCATTGACAGGTGCATCGAGCCATAATCCTGAGGAGTCAGGGATCGTACTCTACCTGAGTTCTACTGGAGCCCATTGGACTTGTTCTGGACTCAGTGCTTGGAACCTTATGGGGCTAACGCTTGCCCTGTAGGGTGCTTGCTGGATTCATGCCATGGACTCTGTTCTCTGATTGTCCCTGGGCATAAGCCCCCCCACTTCTGCCCAGGGACATTCTTTTTTAGGGGTGGCAAAATCACTCCATTCCGGGCTCAGCTTGCGACTTCTCCCATGCGCGAATGAGGGCGCATGAATGCTGATTTGATCTTTTTCTACAATTACTGTTTTGCGGATGGCTTTTTCTTCGCCTTTGTAATGAGATGCTAAATCCATGAATTGGGCGATTTTGTTTGAGGAAACTGAGTTGTTGCTTGGGTTTGTCGCCATCCGCTTTCCTCTTTTTGTGTCCCACACGGGAATGCGTCAGCAACAATGAACGGTTGATCCGATGATCAATTGTGTGCAGAACCTTGCGATGCCCGATTAAAGCGAAGCCCTGATGCAGTGCGACTAGGGCTAGACAAAGCTTGAAACCATGCAACGTTTGAAACCATGTAAACTTCAGGAATGCGTATACATCTAGATGTGATCACTGAGTTGGTGGTGAAAATTTCGAGCATTGGAAGTTTCCGGTGAAGCGGATCTACTGTTGATATTGGAAGTAACATCAATCACTTGCTGAACCTTTGTGCTGAGCCTTGGTATTGGGCTCTTGGTGTTGGGCCTCGAAAATAGGCCCGCGGTGGTGTAAGACTGAGGCGATCGCGGTCAGCAGAAAACGATCCATCGTGAAAATCACCGGTGCCTGACTCCTCAATGGAATGCTATTCAAACCGGTTGATCATCGACCAAAAGGATGAAGACTAATAAGATGAAAACTCTGCTTTTGGCATCAACCGATAGACTGATATTTTTAGCTCGGTCTATTCTTCAAGTTCAAACTAAAGATTAAATTGATGGTTGCTGGGCTGACGATTGCTGACTGATGTAATTTGAGACTGATGTGATTTGAGATTAATGTGTAGCAACGAACTAGAATTAAATCGAAAGTATCGTATTCTTTAGTGCCGAGTGTTCCATTAAAAACTCAAATAAAATCCCATCTCAGAGATGCCGCCATTGATTCCTGATAAGTCGAATTCTGACAGTGATTCAGGCTCCGAGCCCGTGCCTTCTGGCCGCCGCCGTTTGCGGAAAATGCTCTGGGGCTTGGGCCTCGGTCTAGGGTCGAGCATCACGATTGGAAGTGTGGTGCTGTATGTCTGGGGGAATCGGATTGTCACGAACCTTCTGCTCCCTCAAGTCAGCGATGCTCTCAGCGACTCTATCCAACGCCCTGTGGAACTTGGCGATGTAGAAGGCTTTGGCTTTTGGGGAGTGAGCTTGGGGGAAACGGTCATTCCATCGACGGATACAGATGACTCTTCGATGACGGTGAACGCGATTCAGATCAACATTGGGCTGCGATCGCTCATTCTCCAGCAAACGGCCAAGGCCAGAGTCGTTCTTGTCTCGCCAGAGGTCTCCCTGGTTGAAAATGAGAATGGCCAATGGCTAGCGCTGAACTTGCCTGAACCTTCGGAGGCAGAGCAACCGATCAAGCTAGAGATCGAATCCATTGAAGTGCGAAATGCAAGTCTGAGTGCTCTTCCCTACACAGAAGACGCGAGCAAAGCAGTCGTTACCCGTAGGCCGATTCAGCTCAAAGATACCGATGTACAGATTGAATTCTTGGGTGAGTCAGCGCAGGAAATCAAGTTTAAATTAGGGGGCAAGGTCGTTGCTGAGGCGGCTAAGCGCGATCGCAAGAATAGGCAAGCCTCTGGCCGTTTTGTACTCAAGGGCTCCGCAAACTTAGAAACACAAACCGGAAAAGTAAACGCACGAATTAAGAATTTGCCGAGCACTGGCGCAAATTTGCTACTGTCCGATTCGTTCGGGATCCGCTCGGGTGAATGGGATGGCAAGCTGACAGTCGCAGCCGATTTCAACGAGGGAAAACTCGATCAGTCTTCGCTGGATGTGAGAGGCACTGTTAAGGTTTTAGGGGGTGAATTTATAACTGATGCACTGGAGTCTCCTATCCAGAACATTCGCAGTCAGCTCAAGTTCAGTGGACAGACGGTCAGCCTTAAGGACACGAGTTTGCAGCTCAACGATACGCTGCTGCTTGTGGAAGGGGATGTTGGTGTAGAAGAAGGTTACGATCTGACGGCGCAGATTCCTTCGGTCACGGTGGAGGAAGTGCAAGCGCTTGCCGATGTGGAATTGCCGATCGCAGCAGAGGGCGCATTTACCCTGGTGACAGACGTAACCGGTGCCTTCGATCGCCCCAATGTAGAGGGACGACTGGCCAATCTGGAGCCTGTCTTGATCGATAAGGTGGGCTTGGATTCAGTGGTCGCCACCTTCAGTACAGCGCTGCCAGATTTTGAGCTTTCTGAGTTTAATCTCGACGAATTCAGAGCGCAGCCAACGACGGGTGGGGTCGTTACTGCAAATGGAAAAGCAGATTTGTCAGACCTGGAAAATGTGACCTTTCAGCTGGAGGGAAAGGCGACCGTACCGACCGATGCGATCGCCCAAGTCTACGGAGTCAAAACACCACCGGACCTGGTTATCGGAACCCTCAACGCAGACTTTGACGTTGCTGGGGATCTAGACAATCAAAATGCTTCTGCGAACTGGAGACTTTCCCAGGGGCTCATTGTAGCCAGCGGGCAGGCGAGGGCCACAGATTTGCAGCAACCGTCGTTTGAGCTTTCAGGCCGAGCAAATGTCCCTGTGGATGGGGCAGCGCGCGCCTACGATGTGAATGTGCCGGACGGGATTGTTCTCGGCAGACTAAGTGCAGACTTTGAAGTAGCGGGAGATCGACAGAATCAGAATGCGGCGGCGGACTGGAGGCTCTCCCAGGGGGTGATCTCAGCGAGTGGAGAGGCAACGGTCAGAGATCTACGGCAACCTTTGTTTCAGCTCTCGGGACAAGCGGATGCTCCGGTGGATGTATTGGCACAAGCCTACGATGTGGATCTACCTGAGGATATGGTTCTCGGCAGGCTCAGTGCAGCGTTTACAGCCGATGGGAGCCTCGAAACACAGACTGCTTTTGCGGATTGGCAGCTCTCCCAGGGTAGTGTTTTGGGTCGTGGCACTGTGTCCCTCATCGACAGGATTGTTGCTTTAGAGACTGCTCGATTAATCACAGAAGAAGGCACGGCAACGGCGGCGGCCACGCTCAACCTAAATACGCAGACCTGGCGGGCAACGGCGAATACGGACCAGATCGCCGTCGGGCGATTCACCGATCTCGCATCGGGTCTGCTGAGTGCGGATCTCGTGGCCTCGGGGAACCTGAGGGCCTTGAATCTGGACCAGATTGAGGCCAGCGGCAATGCGGTTATTGCCAATGCTCAGGTTCAGCTACCTGAGATGAGGGCGCCGTTACTGGAGCCCGGGGACTGGGCCACTGCATTTGAGTGGCAGGGCGATCGCATTGCCGTCAACCGCTTCTCTGCCCCGGGCCTCCAAGCCGATGGCACCATTGGTGTCGATTTCACCCAGGACATCCCCATCGGTGACCTGGCGCTGAATGTTGCGCTGCAATCCTACAACCTAGCGCGTATCAATGGTTTGCTTCCCGACAGTGCCAACCAATATGTACAGCTCGACGGATTCACCAGCTTTAACGGACAGCTGCTCGGCACGCTCGACAACCCTCAGCTTTCTGGCGACGCGCAGCTCAATGCTCTAGCGGTCAACGATCTGTCCTTCGAAACGCTGTCTGGCCCTGTTGACTTTGCGCTGGCCGATGGGGGCCGCATTGACTTGCAGGGGCAACAGGAGCAGCTTCAGCTCACCGCAGTGGCAGCGCCTCAGAAACCCGTTCCTTTCTGGCCGGTTTCTTTTACCGTGCGCCATCAGGACTTCCTGGCTAGGGGGAAAACGGAAGGCGATGTTCTTGAGGCGGAAGTGGTTCAGTTGCCGCTGGAAAGGCTGGCGATCGCCCCCGCCGCAGACTATGGCCTTGGCCCACTCAGCGGTCTACTCAGGGCGGATATCACGGCTAATCTGGCTGATTTTGCAAACCCAACAGCGAAGGGAAGCCTCTCCATTACGGACCCTGGCCTATCGCCGGTGGATGCAGAGCGATTCAGCGCTGAATTTGCCTATGCAGATGGTATCGCAACGCTCAATCGGGGGGAGCTGTTGCTGGAGCAGAGTCGATATTTGCTCAGCGGCAGGGCAAAGGTTCTGGGTGAGATTGAGTATCAGGGGGAGCTGGCGATCGCCCAAGGGCGCATCGAAGATTTGATTCCCATCGCACAGGCCCTGGACCTGACTGCGTTTGCTCCAGATGCTGGCCAAAGCAATGTCCGGCAAGGCCCCACCGGCTCCGCTGCAGATCTCGACCTTGAACCGATAGGGTTGTCCGGTGGAACGTTACTAGACAAGCTAGAGAACTTTGTGGCATTCCTGGAGGCTCATCCGGAGGCGGCTGCCATTGCCCAAGGCCAAACCTCTCCAGAAGAACAGTCGTTAAACGTTGAGCAGCTAGCCGGAATAGAGCTTCCCCCCTTGGAGGAACTGAAAGGTGAGTTCACTGGGAAGATCACTTTGGCGGGGACTTCTCTAAACGTTGCGGATACGACGGCTAATTTTGACATTCAAGGGGATAGCTGGGCGTGGGGGGAGAACACGCCCCCCAATGCGTTTGCGCTGAGGGGAGACGTTGCTCAGTCAGCGGTGGATATTGATACCGCCTTTGTGAATGCAGGCGAAACGCAGATTAACCTAACCGCAGATGGCAATTTGGATCGGCTGAATGGACAGCTCGTTGTCAACGGTCTACCGCTTGCCTTCGCCCAGCTTATCGCTCCGTTGCCGGTCGATGTTGAGGGCGATTTGAGTTTGGCAACGACGCTGGGGGGGTCTTGGGCCAATCCGACGATCACAGGTGAGCTGGCGATCGCACATCCCAAAATCAACAGCTACCCCCTAGTTGGCGTAAAAACAGACTTCAATTACCGCAACGCAATCCTTGCCGTGGACACAAAAGTTGCAGTGGATGAGCAAGCGCGCCCCATTTCAGTCGAAGGTCGCATTCCCTATGCACTGCCGTTTTCTAACGTTGTCCCCCCTACCGAATTGCTGTCTGTCACCGCTGTTGTTCCCAATGGAAACCTAGAGATTATCAATGCCCTGACCGACGACACAGTGCAGTGGCAAAGCGGACAGGGCAAAGTCACGGTCAATGTGGGCGGAACATTCTCACAGCCTCAAGTCGCGGGGAGAGCAAGCTTCAGCGATGCGGTGGTGAGCAGCACATTACTGGCAGACGATGTCACCAATCTCAGCGGGGACGTTCTGTTTAACCTAGAACAGGTCTCAATCCGGCAGCTTCAGGCGCAGATTAAAGACGGACGGGTTTCCATCGATGGGCGGCTGCCGCTGTTGCCTTCAGGTGGGTCGCTCTCTGCTCTACTAACGCCAGCGTTCAAACTGGACGACCTCAGTGCTTGGCTCACGCAGCAGTCTTTAGTACGACAGTCTTTAGTACAACAGTCCCCAACACAACAATCTCCAACACAACAATCTCCAAAACTACCCTCCCGGAAGACAGGGGCACTCACGATCGCTTTAGAAAAACTGCCGGTAGACTATAGCAATTTAGTCAGCGGTATCTTTGACGGTCAGCTGCTTGTGACGGGTGCCGCCCTGACACCGACGGTGACTGGCAGCGTTGAAATTGATAACGGTTTTGTAAACGCAACCAATGTTTTACAGCAGGCAGGCTCATCGGATATCGGCTCAGTTCGGGTTGAGGAAGGCAGCTTGGCTGAAGCCATCAACGCCTACCGGGCTAACACTCGTGGGGCTGGCTATTTAGGTCTCAGCCAGAAGGAACAGAGACTGAAGGTATCTGAAAGCGTACTCTCTGAAAGCGTATTCTCTGAAAACGTATTCAATAACATGTTGGGCCAAGTCGCCTTACGTGATCTGAGGATAAGATTGGGCAATCGCCTCTCCATTGCCGCACCCCCTGTTTTCCGCATTACTGCCCTCGGTGATCTCAGTGTGAACGGCACCCTTGCCGATATCCAGCCCAGCGGCACCGTTGAACTGCTGACGGGGGAAGTCAATCTCTTTTCCTCTCGGTTCCGGTTAGATCGTGGTGCCCCCAACACCGCTACCTTTATCCCCGAGAAGGGTCTCGATCCCGTTTTAGATGTCGCGCTGTTGGCCAGGGTCAGAGATGCTGATATCAATCCTGTGCCGCCGTCGTCGGACGGGTTTGTGGGTTCTGAAGTTAATGCAACAACCGTCGATGCGACGGGGGAGGTGCAATTTCTTCGTGTCAAGGCAAGCGCTCAAGGCCCTGCTAGCCAAATCACTGACAATCTCACGCTCAGTAGCCGCCCATCGCGAAAGCAAGGAGAACTGCTAACATTGCTGAGCCGCAACACCGTCACAGGGATTGCGAATGCTTCACTCACACAAATCGGCGGATTCTTGGGCAGTGGCGGAAGGCTATCGGCGTTGGGCGATCGCGTTGCTGATGCAATTGGGCTTCAATCCTTCAGTGTGTTTCCCACAACAGATATTGGCGATGATAGTACGGTCGGGCTTGGTGTTGGCGTTGAAGCGAGCGCAGCTATCGGCAACCGCTTTAACATCACCGTCTTCGACATCATTAACAACAGCAATCCGCCCCAGCTTGGCGTTTTTTACCGTTTGACCGATGAACTTAACCTTCGCGGTGCGTCTAATCTAGATGATACTGATCTTGAGCTCGAATATCGCATCAAGTTTTAATCATGGCGTTGTTATCGAGTCGCCAGCTCCCCCGGCAAGGGCACCCGCTCGCTTGATCGGGTCTTTCTAATTGAATCCATGTTGGGATTACACGCTTGAAGCCGCCATGACCGGTGTCATGGAAACGTTTTATCGGTCTTATTTGAAGGATGCAGCAGCGTGTAGAAAGAGGGGATGGCAAACAGTGTCAAAAGTGTGGCAAATAACAATCCTGAAAACACAACAATTCCCAAAGGCTGCAAGAATTCTGACCCCTCTCCCAATCCCAATGCCAGTGGAAAGAGCCCCAGAACGGTTGTAAGCGTTGTCATTAAAATAGGCCGCAGACGTTGTGGGGCAGCCTGAAGCATGGCAAGGGTTGGGCTGGTGCCCGTGCGATCGCGAATCTGGTTCGCCAATTCCACCAAGACAATCGCGTTATTCACCACAATGCCCACCAACAGCACTGCCCCCACAATCACGGTCGCCCCGATCGCGGTTTGGGTCACCCAGAGACCAAACAGACCCCCCGTTAACGCCAAGGGCATCGTCAACATAATGACCAGGGGGTCCACCAGGGAGTTGTACTGAACCGCCATCACCACAAATACGAGAAACGCAGCCAAACTCCCCAGAAGCACTAACACAGACTGAATTTGGCGGTTGGTCGCGGCTGCACTGCTGGGCACACGGCTAATGCCAGGAGGGAAATCCCAACTCGCTAGGATTTCATCGACTTCGGCCAGAGCATCGCTCAAATTGACCTCATCGTTGAGGTTACCTTCGATCAAATAAATTTGCTGCTGATTCAGACGCTGAATCTCAGCCGGTGCAAGGGCAGCGCGAATATTGCTAATATCACCCAACCGCAAGGGGGCCTGATTTCGCGGAAATAGCGGAATGTTTTCTAGCTGTTCAGGTCGTTGAATGCTGCCCACAGGCAGCTGTACATTCACATCTACAAGGCGAGAACCGCGCTCCAGTTGAGTGGGGACTGTGCCAGACAAAGCGGTTTCGATCGTCTCCCCGATGGCCTGATTCGAAAGGTTGAGATTGGCAAGGCGACGATAGTCGGGCACGATCTGCACTTCTGGACTGGGTGGATCAGCATCGGGACTGTAGCGAGCCAGTTGAGCGCGACTGCTTAACGCTTTCAACAATGCTTGCCCGGTCTGCTCCAGCATTGCCTGGTCATCCCCTTGGAGCATGACGTCAATATCGGCCCGTACGGGTGAGTTACTCAGGGACAGACCCCGCACCGATTCAGGTCTCAGGCGAACGCGAGTATCGATGAGCGGCAGTTGACTCAGTCGTCGATTGGTTTTTTCTATCCAACCCAAGGCGTCGGCCTCAGCCTGGAAGGTAATGGTGCTGCTCCCTCGCAGGGCGTTCGCACTGGTTGTTGCACCAAAAAGTGCTCCCCCGGCGGTCGTAAAGGCAAAGGCAACCTCTGGCTCATCCATGATGCGCTGGTCAATGGCCTGCATCACCTGCTGGTTTTGCGCCGCAGCGGTACCGGGCGGAAACTGAACCGAGAGCCGAGCTTGTCCGGTCTGAATGCGAGGCAGAATCTCCCGGGGGATGTGGCCCAGCATCCATGTGCTACTCCCTGTGCAAGCTAAAATCAGCACGATGAGAAAGAGGGCGCGGCGTCGCAGGAGCCAGCGCAGGAGCTGAGCATAGCCGAGGGGCAGGCGGTCGATGAGAGGGCGAACCCTCTGGAGGGGCGCGACCAAAATGCCAGGTTTCCTTGCCGTGTGCGGAGGTTGTGCAGCGGTCTGCTCCCGGAACTTTCGCCCCAGTAAGCGAGAGGCCAGCATGGGAACAATCGTGAGAGAAACGACTAAAGAACTGGCGACAGCGAAGCTGATGGTGAGAATCAGTTCATTGAACAGCAGCGAAATAAAGCCCCCCACCAATAAAAACGGAATGACGGAAACCAGGTTTGTGGTTGTTGATGCAAGTAGAGCGGACTCCAGTTCCTGACTCTTGGCTTCAACGGTACGCCGCCAGCTCCGGGAGCGATCCGATGCGGGGTCAGTCTCCGCCTGGGCAATATTCTCCAGCATGACGATGGCGTTATCCACCACGATGCCCACCCCCGTCGCCAGTCCGCCCAAGCTAAACACATTCAGCGATAGACCAAACAGAGACATGAGAATCAGGGCGGTCAGGGCTGCGAGGGGAATGGCCACGACCACGATTAAGGTCTGCCGGAGCGACCCCAAAAACAGCAGCACCACAGCGGCGGCCAGACCTGCGCCCGTCAAACCGGCCATCACCACATTGCGGATGGAATTGCGAATGAATTTTGATTCATCCAGCGTTGCAGTAATCACCATGTCTTCAGGAATCAGGCCAGACTGACGCAGCAGCGCCATTTTTTCCTTCACACCATCCACAGCGGTTACGGTATTGGCATCGGGCTGTTTCTGTAAGCTAACCTTGACGGCGGGCTCACCGTTGAGCGTTACAAAGACCCGCTGGTTCTCGGTGCCGTCGGTAATGGTCGCGATGTCCCGTAGCCGAATCTGTGCGGGAGGCTCGCTTACAACTAGGTTGCGAATTTCTTCTACAGACTCGAACTTTCCCACCAGCCGAGTCGGGCTCTCCTCGGCTCCCCCTTGCAGCAGTCCCCCCGAAATATCCTGATTGCGATCGCTCAAGGCTGTGGTCACCGCTGCAATGTCAATACCGCTAGACTGCATCCGGTCCAGGTCGAGCTCAATTTGAACGGCCTCCTGCACCCCTCCCGAAATATCGACATTGGCCACGCCCGGTACCCGCGTCAGCTGCCGCGACAGGACTTCATCGCTGAACAGGCGTAGCTCTACGGCGGGCAAGGAGGGCGAGGTCAAGGCCATCTCGTAAATGGGCAACTGTGACGGATCAAACTTGAATAATCGAGGCTCTCCAAGGTTCTCGGGCAGGCGATCGCGGACCCGATTCAGCGCTGCCGTTGCATCGTTCAATGCCTGGTCAATGTCATTGCCGGGTTCAAAATAAAGATTGATACTAATCCGTCCCTCCCTTGTCTGGGAGAAGATTTGCGTGATGCCAGGTGTGACGGCCAGGGCCTCTTCCAGCGGACGGGTGACTTCACTCACGCCAACCTCTGGGACAAGGCCGGGGGCATCGAGTCGCAGGCCGATACGCGGGTAAGTAATGGAAGGAAGGAGGTCCACCGGCAACCGAGTCAGTGAAAACCAGCCCAGCACAACCACTGCGATGCCTAGGATCAAGGTGCTGACATGCTGGCGAATGGCAATGCGGGTCACGCTCAAACCAGAATCTGATGCTGATTCAGGGGCTGATTCAGGGGCTGATTCAGGGGCCAGGGCAGAGGGGTCGGTAGACTGGGGGAGCTCGGAGCGCGGAGGGCTTTGCGGAGTACCGTGAGTATTGCCGTGAGCTGTACTCTGAGTCGTCTTGGGCTTCTCCATTGTCATTGCTCCCTAGAGCTCCGAGGCTAGACTACGCTGTACAACTTGACCATCCTGAAGGGGGCGATCGCTCTTGGCGATGTAGCGATCGCCAGGGACCAGCCCATCTAAAACTTCGATTTGTCCATTGCGATTTGCCCCCAGCTGGACCGAGCGGGCAACGGCTTTCAATTCATCCCCAGCTTCCTCTAATACAAAGAGCCGGGTCCTCGATGAATGGCCTCCGTCACCACCGACTGCGATCGCTGTTTCCGAGACCAAGGCCGAAGCACCGCCTTCGGAGGCCAGGGTCACCCGAGCTAAAAGGCCACTGCCCAGGGCATCGGGCCGATCCAAGGTTGAGGTATCCAAGGCAATCTCAACCGGGATCAGCCGACTGTCCGGATCGGCCACGGGTGAAATTTGAAGAATGCTGCCTCGCAGAGGTTGATTGGGCAGGGCATCCAGTTGTACGCGCACCGTTTGCCCGACTGCAATCTGCCCCCGTCGCTGATCGGTTATTTCAATGACCACCTGCAAATCCAGTAGATCACCAATGGTCAAGATTTCTTGGCCTGCCTGTAGGAAGTCTCCCGGCTCAACTTGACGCGCCAGCACAACTCCGGTCATGGGAGCCGCCAGGGTTGCAAAGGACTGCTGCTTTTCGACTTGTACCAAAACTGCTCGCTGGGCACTGACTTGCTGCTGGGCTGTGGCGATCGCCTGTTCTTGGGCCCGGAACTGCTCCTGGGCCGAGCGTACCTGTTGCTGGGCTACCCGTAATGCTGTTTCAGCCAGCTCAGCCTGCTGCTGGGAAATGGCACCTTCTGTGGCGAGTCCTCGCAGTCGCTGGGCATCAACCCGCGCTTGCTCTTGCTCTGCCTTGGCCTCATCAATGGCGGCTTGGAGCTCTAACAATTCGGCCCGCGCTTGGGCGACCAGCGATTGTCTCCCGGCGAGTTCCGCCTCTGCTGCTTGGACCGCCGCTTGAACCAACGCTTCATCCAGTTGACCGATGGTCTGTCCTTGCGTCACTCGATCCCCAATGTCTACGGATAGATCGAGGAGCTGTGCTGCCATTTGCGCACGAAGAGCAACCTGCTGCTGAGGTTCGGTGGTTCCGGTGTAGGTTTGGCCCTCATCCAGGGCGGTGGAGGCTTGAAGAATTTCAACAACGGCTGGATTGTCGTTGTTCGATTCCCCTTTTTGCCCCCTGCGACCTCCCCCCTTGTCTGGCTGACCCGCGCCTTGGCGAAGACCACTGGCAAGACTCGATGGCTCGGTGCAGCCCACCAAGCTGATTAAAACCAAGCCAAACAGGACAAACCTAAATCGCTGAATACCGTCGTGCCTGCCGCTGAATCCTTGCAAACTGATGCCCCTCTGAGTGTTGCCACCTTGTTTCATCACTGACATCTTCTTTTACCTGCCTGCTCTTGACCAGCAACCGGCTTCCGAAATTCTTTCACAGAATCCTCTCAAACGCTTCATTCCAGAGACAGAGACTTGCATTTAGCTCAATCGCTCAGGCCGGTTTGTCTGGGAAACGGCTGCGTTGCTCCGACGGCCGTTCTGGCGCTTGCCACGGCGTCCACCCCTTTTGGGCTTGCTCAGGGGACTGAATTGCCTCGATTTCGGACTTCATGGGTTGGTGCAGGAGCTGCTTGCGATCGCCCAGGGGTTCCTTTGCGCTCAGCCCGCTGGGCTTCGTGCTCTCCAGTCCAGAGATTACCGCGATCGCCCAATCGACAACTTTGCCTATCACGACCGTGAGCCGTTGACCGTGAGCCGTTGACCGTGAGCCGTTTGCCGTGAGCCGTGAGCAGTTGCGACTCAAACAGCTTCATGCTGCTTCATTCTCTCCATCCCACACTTACATGGGTTAGCGGGAAAAGAGGATTGTTGAGACTGAACCGCTAACAGCGATAATGGGAAGCTCGTGTCAACGTTTGGATTGGTAAGAAGAGGGAAGCGATCGCCATGGCTCTGGATCAACAGACAGAACGCCTCGTGATGATGGCAGAGGACGAACTGACGGAATACAGCACCGAAGGCCGCAAGATGCAGAAGTTGCGTCGAAAAATCGGCATTTCTGTTCCACCAGCCCAACAAAAGGAGGTCAAGGAAGC
>CALIJJ010000164.1 GCA_938017515.1 uncultured Pseudanabaenaceae cyanobacterium | reverse complement strand
GAAGCCAAATCCAAACGTTACAGGTCCAACAGGAAAGCTCACACCAGCGGGAGTGAACGTCTGTGAGGAAGGGCCAAAGAGACCACCACCACTGGAGCTGCTAGATGCAGGAGCTTGGCCGAAAGAGATGGCAAGGAGGTCACCGATGACTGTGGTAAACGGTTCTTGAGCATCACCAAGAAAATCGAAAACAAGAGGGCCAGCAGTAAAACCATCAATGCCAAAGAAAAGACCACCTTGAACGGTGCTTTCTTGCTGTTCGTTTAGTTCTTCGAGGAAATCTAGATTCTGCATGATTTGTTAGGGGTTTTAAGGGTTGAAAAAAGCATGACAGTACACGACAAGAAAAACTTGCATAGAGACGTAACCTAGAATTTTAAAAACTCACAGGGAACACAGTAGTTGCCACGATTTAGACATGGTTCCAAAGTGTCGGTGGAGCCAAAATCCTAAACGAATAACCCTATTCAGTTTGTCTTGAAGCGAGAAGCAAGCTTTAATCTAGGTAAACAATATCACTGCTAAATGGAAACGCTAGGTGTCAGTAGTATATTTTACGTTTACTTTAATTCTCCTCTCAGTGAATTGTTTGGAGGTAAAACGCTGTAACCTTATGCTGGAGAGATTTTGAGGCGATTTCTTTTAGATTGTCAGGAGAGTTTTATTTGCAGCCTGTATGAGGAGCTGAGTAAGAATCCTGACGTAAAATGGCTTAGAATCGGACATTATGCGGAAATGTCATCGATCTTTTACATTCTCGCCAGAGCGCTAGAGATGATGAAGCCATAACTCAGTGATGTAACTGGGCCATGGCCAGAGCTTCCACACCCATCCCACGTAGATTCAAAGGCAGCCCTTACGGCTAGATATGGTTGCGTAGGCATTGCCGAATTCTAGGATAGGGATTGTCGGCAAATCGATGGTGAGTTTGAATCGAAGAAGCTTGTTCACGTCTCCTCTCATCAAGGCCACTGTCTCGCTCGCCAGAGAGCATCATCGCCATGGTGAACTGTGGGCAAACGTTTGCCCTATCGGAGTATTGAAGGCCATATTCCACCGGGAAATTTGAAGGCTAGCCTGTGGTCGCGAGGCGGTTCGTTTCGTCGCGCCGTGAAGTGAACCCGACCATAGTTGCTGAGGGGCTGCTGAGGGGCTTAAGACGGCTTTGCAACGCTTATGAAAGCTTGCCTGATAAAGCTTGCCGAAGGATGAGGGATGAACCTTTGCTTTTGGCGTTTGGGTGTCGAGTCAGTTTGAGTCAGGATGCTTCCTCAGAAACCGCCATCATGACGGGCTTTTGATAAAGCGGGATCGTGAACGTCACCGTTGAGCCCAGGTCTTCGCCCATGCTGTAGAAGTGAACTTCGCCACCCATGGCCTCCACAAGCTTTTGGGAGATGACCAAGCCTAGACCCGTTCCACCATACTGACGTGTTCGAGAGCCATCCACCTGGCTGAAGGATTTGAACAGTTTGGCCTGCTGCTCTAGGGAGACGCCAATGCCGGTATCAACAACGCGAACTTCTACAACCCCTGGCAGTTCCTGCTGGCCCACGATGATGGCTTTTTTGATAATGCGTGTACTGATGGTGATGCTGCCATATTTGGTGAACTTGATGGCATTACCGACCAGATTGAGCATGACCTGGAGCAAGCGCTGGTAGTCGCCGTAAACCACCACTTCATCGTAGGTGGGGGGACGTTCGATGTCGTAAAACAGGCCCCGATTGGTGGCTTGCAGGCGGGTTTTGCGCTCGACCTCTTCAAACAGTTCGCTGAGCTGAATGGTGGTTAGGTCCAGCTCCATTTTGCCCGCTTCTATCTTGGCGACATCAAGGATGTCATTGATGATATCCAGCAGCAACAGTGCAGAGCTGTGGGCTTCGGCAACAAACTCTTCTAGCTCCTCTGGCGTATCCGCCATGCCGTCTAGCACCAGCTTCAAAAAGCCAATCATGCCGTTGAGGGGGGTGCGCAGCTCATGGGAGGTGTTGGCCAAAAATTCGCTTTTGAGCCGGGATGCTTCCTCGGCTTCTTCGTAAGCAGATTGGGCCTGGGCGCGGGCTTCTTCGAGTTGCTGGTGTTTGTGGATAAAGCCATCGCGGACCTGGTTGAGCTTTTGCACCAGGGCCTGGTTTTGATCTTGGAGGACGAGATGGGCGATCGCCATGCCCAACTGAGCCCCCACATCCTCAACAAATTCCCGCTCCAAACTCGACCAAGCCAGGTCCTGCTCAACCTTATCTGGATGCAACGCTGGGGCTGTATCTTGGTGGTGTTCTGGAGCTGGGTTGAGCGTTTCCAGTTCTATCCCCTCTCCCTGATGACCGTGGACCACGCCTAATGTGCGACGTACCAGCAGTAATAAACCATAGGAAACATCCAGGTGGCAGATGGGGACTGCCAAGACGCTCCAGGCTGGGGTCTGTCCATCTGCCATTTCGGGATGAACATGGCCTAGGGGCTTGCGAGTCTCTTGAAAGGTTTGGGTTTGAGCATGGGCCAAGACTCGCTGAATGTGGGGCCGAGGCCGCAGATTCAGTTCCTGCTCAAAAATGGGGGCTCGTCCCGGTGCCCGGTGCTCAACCAGGGCTGAGATCACGGAATCCCCGGCTTCATAGGGGTATAGAAGCGCTTGATCGAGCTGGAGGATCTGACTGAGTTGCCCAATAACCTTACGGCCCATCACCTCTGGGGTGGTTTGGGTACGGCACAGACGGGTGAACTGGCGCAAAATCTGCGCGATCGCTCCTTCATCCAACGCCTGAATCGGTCCCTGCATGGTGTGCTTGGGCTCTTCTAACTGATTTGAAGCCATATCAGCCATGAGCGTTTGAACGGGAGTGCGACTAAACCGATTGTGACTGAACCATTGACGACTAGACATAAATTAACGAAGGCGAGTGCCAAGACAAAATCTCGCGACTCTAGCTAGCCATCGAAAGCCAATCGTAATGTAGGTCTGTGTCAGTTTAGCAGTCCGGACTGGGCTTCAGGCTGGCCTGAAACAGATTGGTACCCAAGTCTCAAGCGGCTTCAAGGTCGCTGATCTAGATAGATTCAGATCTGACAGCAGTATCCACTCACATTAACGAAACGCTTCAACCACAGGGAAAATGTCCAGATTTCAGTGTCAGAATGACTCTGGCACCCGAGATAGGACATCGATGCAAATCTAGAGGATGTTGCGTGAATTACTTCAGCGGAATAGAGATTGCACCCGATAGGTATCCATGGCCAGTCCGGGAAAACCCGGAAAAATTTGCAAAATCCTGGCTGTGTATGGGTGTTTGATTTATGTTTATTTGATACAGAAAAATTTCTAAAAAGCCGAATAAACGCTGAACTGCTTGTGATGGTTGAAGTCTTTGCCAAAAGCTTCGGAGGCTGGGGATGCTGAACCGGCGGTGATAATGTCACAATGTATGAACTACACGAGCGTCCATTACGGTTGGGAGTTTCCGGTCAGGTATGACTGACATTCCAGTTTCAAAGATTCGCAACTTCTCGATCATTGCCCACATCGACCACGGCAAGTCCACGCTGGCCGATCGCCTGCTCCAGGCGACGGGGACCGTGGCCGATCGAGATATGAAGGAGCAACTCCTAGACAATATGGATCTGGAGCGGGAGCGCGGCATCACAATCAAACTCCAGGCCGCCCGCATGGATTACAAGGCCGAAGACGGCGAAGACTATGTTCTCAATTTGATCGACACACCGGGACACGTGGATTTCTCCTACGAAGTGTCGCGATCGCTCATTGCCTGTGAGGGAGCCCTCCTGGTGGTGGATGCCTCCCAGGGGGTGGAAGCCCAGACCTTGGCCAATGTTTACCTGGCCCTGGAGAACGACCTAGAGATCATTCCGGTTCTGAATAAAATTGACCTGCCCGGTGCGGACCCCGAGCGGGTGAAGCGCGAAATTGAAGAAATCATTGGTCTGGACTGTTCCCAGGCTATCGAGGCCTCGGCCAAGCAAGGCCTGGGTATCCCCGAAATTCTGGAATCGATTGTCCACCTCGTCCCGACACCGGAAGAAAACACCGAGGAGCCACTGCGGGCGCTGATTTTTGATAGCTACTACGACAGCTACCGGGGCGTGATCGTTTACTTCCGCGTGATGGATGGGGTGGTCAGGAAGGGCGATCGCGTCAAGCTGATGGCCTCTAAGAAGGAGTACGAAATCGACGAACTCGGCGTGCTCTCCCCGAACCAAATTGAAGTGGAGGCCCTCCATGCTGGAGAGGTGGGCTACTTTGCCGCTTCGATCAAGGCCGTGGCTGATGCGCGGGTGGGTGACACGATTACGCTGGCTTCGAAACCTGCGCCAGAACCCTTGCCGGGTTACACCGAAGCGAAGCCCATGGTCTTCTGTGGTTTGTTTCCCACCGATGCCGATCGCTACCCCGATCTGCGCGATGCCCTCGACAAGCTTCAACTCAGCGACGCCGCTCTGAAGTATGAGCCTGAAACCTCCAGCGCCATGGGCTTTGGTTTTCGCTGCGGCTTTTTGGGCCTACTCCACATGGAGATTGTCCAGGAGCGTTTGGAGCGGGAGTATGACCTGGACCTGATTACGACGGCTCCGTCGGTGATCTATCGGGTCACCACCATCCAAGGCGAAGTTTCGTACATCGATAATCCCAGTCGTCTGCCCGATCCTCAGCTGCGGGAGATGATCGAGGAGCCCTACGTCAAAATGGAGATCATCACGCCGGAAGAATATGTCGGTACGTTGATGGAACTGTGTCAGACGCGGCGCGGTGACTTCAAAGATATGAAGTACCTGACGGAAGAGCGCACGACGCTGGTTTATGAACTGCCCTTGGCGGAAGTGGTGACGGACTTCTTTGACCAAATGAAGTCGCGATCGCGCGGTTACGCCAGTATGGAGTATCAGCTGATTGAGTATCGCCGCAATGATTTGGTCAAGCTGGAGGTGATGATCAATAAGGATCCAGTCGATCCCCTGGCTTCCATCGTTCACCGGGACAAGGCCTACCAGGTGGGCAAGGGCTTGGCCGAGAAGCTGAAAGAGCTGATTCCCCGGCACCAGTTCAAGATTCCGATCCAAGCTTGCATTGGTGCCAAGATCATCGCCAGTGCCCATATCCCGGCTCTCCGCAAGGATGTCTTGGCGAAATGCTACGGCGGCGACATCTCCCGTAAGAAAAAGCTGCTGCAAAAGCAGGCCAAGGGTAAAAAGCGGATGAAGTCCATCGGCACGGTGGACGTACCCCAGGATGCCTTTATGGCGGTCTTGAAATTGGATAATTGATCAAATTGATGAATTCAGTTCCGTAAGTCCAAGGTTATGGGGCTTGTGAGGCTGATCCAGGCGAAACTTCTTCTAGAAGTTTCGCCTTTTATTTTGGGCCTTTTGTTTTGTTTTCGCTTTGTTTTTCGCTTTGGCTCTTTGACTTGGAATGACGATGCTCGGTTTTCTTGCTAGGGCTCTTGGCTCTAAATATCTGAGACAAGACCTCAGAGACTTGACAAAAACAAAAAAATAGCATTCACGTAATCATGGGCATTTTAGCCAGCATTCGGATAGCCGAACCCCATCTTGTTTACATTTCTAAACTATTGAGTTACATTAGTTAACAAGAAACGAGATACAGAACCAAACACAACAGGCCAAGGAGGTCGTTATGTTTACCGCACTCTTCGCAGTTATCGTCATTGGTTGGGTCGCAGCAGCAGCGCTAGGCACCCAGGCTTACTTCCTCGGTGAGCAAACGAAGCCCATCCATGAGCGCAACTGGAATTCCAACGGCTTTGAGAATGTTGCTAAGGCCATGACTGCCCAGGAAAGCGGTGATCGTACTCCCGGTTTCGATGTTGGTGATGCCTTCTCCAGCCAAGCCCTCAGTAATGGTTAATGCCCTGGTGCTAGTCACTCCCCTTGCTGGTCACTGATGACGTCCAGCCAAAGGCAGGTATTGATTTAACTTCCTAACTCAAAACTCTCCTCTCTCAACAACTCTTTAAGGTTGAGATGAAAGCCCCGGATTCCAGTGAATTCGGGGCTTTTTTTTGTTTCTGTTGGGTCGATGCTGTGATCCCGGCGGTTGTGTCGCCATCAATATTGAAAAAATCAGATCTCCGATGCAGGATCGAGGCAGTTCACCCCGAGCCTTTCCCCCAAGGCCAACCCCAAAAACTGATCCAGGAGTTTTGAAGTCTATGGCTAATTTGCTTGAACAGCTCCGCGACATGACCGTCGTGGTGGCAGACACTGGCGATATTCAGGCGATCGAAAAATTTACCCCTCGCGATGCCACCACGAACCCCTCGCTGATTACGGCGGCGGCCCAGATGCCGGAATACCGAGACATTGTCGACGAAACGCTGCGTCAGGCCCAGGCCGATGTGGGAGGCGATGCCTCGGAGCAAGATATTGTGAATCTGGCTTTCCAGCGTTTGGCGGTGGCCTTTGGGCTCAAGATTCTGGCCATTATCCCCGGTCGTGTGTCCACGGAAGTGGATGCGCGCTTGTCCTATGACACCGAGGGCACGGTGGCCCAAGCCCATGATCTGATTGGGCAATACGAAGCGGCGGGGATTGGACGCGATCGCATTTTGATTAAAATTGCTTCCACCTGGGAGGGGATCAAAGCCGCCGAATCCCTGGAAAAAGAAGGCATCCACTGCAATCTGACTCTGTTGTTTGGTCTGCATCAGGCCATTGCCTGTGCCGAAGCCGGGGCAACGCTGATTTCGCCTTTTGTGGGTCGCATCCTCGACTGGTACAAAAAGAGTACCGGGCGAGACAGCTACCCCGCCTTGGAAGATCCCGGTGTTTTGTCGGTGACGCAGATCTACAACTATTACAAAAAGTTTGGCTACCCTACTGAAGTGATGGGGGCGAGCTTCCGCAGCATGGACGAAATTACAGAGCTGGCAGGCTGTGATTTGCTCACGATCGCGCCCAAGTTCCTCGCCCAGCTCCAGGAGACTGAGGCGGAGCTACCCCGCAAGCTGGATGTGGCGATCGCAGAGCGGGCCACGATCGAAAAGTTGTCCATGGATGAAACAACATTTCGCCAAATGCATGCCGCCGACCCCATGGCATCCGAAAAGCTAGACGAGGGGATTAAGGGATTCACCAAGGCCCTGGAGAATCTGGAACATCTTCTAACCCAGCGATTGTCCCAGCTCGGTGCAGAAGAAACTGTCAGCCATGCTGCTGAGGATCTTTTCCACGCCTATGATCTCGATGGAGATGGCTTTATCACTCGGGAAGAGTGGATGGGGAGTGATGCAGTGTTTGATGCCCTCGATGAAAATCACGATGGCAGAATTACGCCGGAGGAGCTTGGGTCTGGATTGGGCGCATTGTTGCAGCTCGTAAAGGTGTAGTTGCAGGCTCGATGCCCCTCCCGATGATTTTCAACCCAAAATTTCACCCCCAAGCCAGATGCCATGGTGTCTGGCTTGGGGGTGGGAGGAAACTTAGCAACGGACAGTGCTAATGCTGGCGGGTTGTGAGTTGACGAGTGGTGTTACGGACTGTCTCGCCGCCGTAGCGGGTGGGTTGAGATTTGTACCCTGCCTGAACGGAAAATGCGTGGGTCGCTGCGGTACGTCTCGGTTGTTGGGGCACCTGGCGCGGAACGACTTGCAGGACCTGTGGAGCCTGACCTGAGGACGAGGGGGAAGCGACAGCCTGGGGCACCACTTGGATCGTAGGGGCTGATTCGCGGGCTTGGGGGGCGGCGGTCCGTATTGTTGTAACGGGGGTGCTGCTGACGGTTGCGGAGGTAACTTTGGCCGTTTGGGTCGGCGCTGCATCCAGCAAGAATTGATCGAGGTCTGAGGATTGTAAACGGCGATCGCTGAGCTTGAGGGACTGGATCTGCGCCTCCTTCTTGGCCAGCTGTGTTTCCAAGGACGCTAGCGACTGGGCCAGGGTTTTACGCTGGTGGTGGCTGGCTCGCCAACCCGCAACACCCAAAGCCGCTGTCCCCAAACTGGCGCTAAGCAGGGCAATACCACCCAGATAAGGAGTTGAAATATCGCGGAGTGAACCGACAAATTGTGTTTGGTAATCCACGTTGACCTCAACGGATTGATCACCAAACTTAATTAGAGGAAGGGACAACAGGGAAAAGGTTGTAGTAGATAGGAACAGAGCAACCTGAACGCCTTTCAATAAACTCATGTTTCAATATCTCTTGGGGGCAGGACACACGGGAAACGTTCAGAAAGTTGCATGGGTGACTGCATCTTCCTTTGATTCACCCAGACTCAGGGAGATGAACTTAGGGGTCGCTCTGAAAGGGGACAGTCCTAAATTCGTTTCCGCTACCAATAAACCTATCAATAGCCCCCCTCAAGTTTATTTAGACCGTATAAATATTGTGATGAAAGCTATGAATTCATCGTGAAATTAGGGCTATCACCTTTGACAAAGGGGATGAATTTGCTCAAGAAAAACGAGAAAATTGATAATTGAGCACGTTTTATCGATTTTTGCATCGTAAATTTACGGGAAGTCGTATTCAGCCATTTACCGGAGAAAAATAGAATGACTGTGTCGTCATAACAACGTAAATCAGCCTTCTGGCCCTTTAGGTGCAGGTCCTAGATGAGGATCGGGGGTGAACCGTGTGGATATTTCTTAGGTATTGATCAGTACTTGGAAATCATCCAAGTTTTGGAGGCTGGAAAAAGCACTGTCTGTTCGGGCTGCTTCACGACAACGTTCCCCTTCTAGGGCGATCGCCTGCTTCAGTGCGACCAGCGTTTGCTCTTTTTGACCCAGGAAAGCATGGGTACGAGCTTTGCCAAACCAGGCTTGGTAGAAGCCATCCCGTAGGGAAATGGCCCGATCAAAGGCCCCCAGTGCCGCTTCATATTGGTCGAGGCGATTGAGCGTTGTGGCTTTGCCAAACCAAGCCTCTGCCAGGTCTGGTTTCAGGTCGAGGGTCTCGTTATAGACGTCGAGGGCTGGCTCAAAGCGTTGGAGTTTGGCCAGGGTCATCGCCTGCATCAGGGCTGCCCTGGCTAGCTTGTTGTCTTGGGCTCGTGCCTTTTCGAGCACGGCCAGTGCTTCTTCGTAGGATTGCTCAAAGTACAGTGCCTTTCCCTGCTCCACATAGTCACTGGCACTAAAGGCAAGCTGCCCGTGGGTGGCAGCCAGGGCCGTGAGTTTTTGGGTGAGCTGTTGCACCTTTTTGTGAAGCTCTGGGCTGTCGCCTTCCCGAACGGGCAGGGGCAGGATCTCCGCCAGTTTGCCAATGATGGCGTTTTTCTCCTGTTCAGTATCCGAAGCCAAGCCTCGGAGTTGGGCGAGTTGGGCGGTAAACTCCGAGCGCAAGGTTTCGATCTCGGCTTTGAACGCTGCGGTCTGCTGTTTGAGTTCGTCGGCGGCTTCCTCCGCAATCTGTCGTTCGACTTCCTGGATCAACTGTTCCTTGGTTTTGGCCATGACCTGGTTAACAACGCTGCTACGCAAGTACCACAGTCCTGCAGAGCCGACGATGCCCAAGATAGGAATCGCGGCGAGTAGCACATTGAGTAGGGTGGTGGTGTGGGAGAAGGTGCGATCCACTTCATCCTGAATCACCTGGCGAACAACCAGACTGTTTTCGATATCCTGCTGGACCAGCCGTTCGAGCTGGGGGTCCTGGCGGACTTGCTCAAACTTGTCCCAGACGGAGGGGGGATAGGGATAGAAGGGAATGAGTTGGGCAGAACGGGTGGAGTCATTGGAGGATGAGGGCGAAATTGAAGGGGATGGCGAGAGGGAGGGAGTCTCGGCTTGGGCGATGGCTGGATAAGCAAACAGCACCATCAGCGTGAGGAGGATGGAGAGAGCGATGGTTTGGACGTTGCCCAGGCCGCATTTGCCTTGGGCTGCTCCCTGGGCTATTTCCTGGGCTGTTCCCTGGGCTCTTACCTGGCAACGGTTGTGATGTAATCTCCCATTCATCCGCCCCCGATTCATTCTCATCTGCTCCACCACCAATGCTTTTCATTACACACCCTAGCCCAGCACCTGAGGATTGAGGCAGGAAGTTCGTACAGTCTGGGTCAGGCCCAGGCGCGTCTGGCGTGGGGTTGTGTCGCTGTTTTACGGTCTTATCCGGGCGGTCATGTAAGCCGGTCATAATAGGAGCGGATTCTCTCCTGGACTGTATTGCTATGGTGCGGCGTCAGCCCCCCTCCTCCTTTTCCATTGCTGAGCCTGAGCCTGATCGGCCTCGCGATCGCTCGGGCATGAAAACCCTGAAGCGCATCGGGCGGTGGCCCTGGATACGTTGGGGCTTGGGAGCGATCGCCCTGTTGGGGGTCTTGGACTTTGTCACCTGGTTCGTCGCCGAAAACCTCTGGTTCCAGGAGTTGGGCTACAGTCAGGTGTTTTGGCTGCGGATGCAGGCTCGCCTGGGATTGTGGCTGGGGGTGACGTTGCTCTCAGGGGGATTTGTCGTCTGGAATTTTCGTCTGGCTTGGTGTCTGCGAGACGAGGACCCGCCGGTGATACAGGTTGACCCTCGGCAGCGGGTGCTCCGCCGTTGGATGTCGCCGGGGGATATCTCGACCGAGACCAAGGCTCGGGTGACGCTAGGACTGCGCCTATTGCTCGGAACCTTAGTGGTACTGGCCCTGTTGCTGGCTCTGTTGAGCTACCACTATGGCCGAGAAATCCTTCAAATCTGGACTCTGGGCTCGCAACTGCTCAAGCAGGCGCCGGAGTTGCCTCAGCAATTTGGGTTAGACACCGTGGGCCAAGATGTCCAAATGCTCTGGGCCAACCCCTGGCAAGGGTTGCTGGTACTCGCCTTGGTGCTATTGATTCTGGTGTTTCCCTGGCCCACCCTCGTCTGTATTGGATGCTTGCTGACCCTGGGCCTCGGTTTTCTCTGGTCAACCCACTGGACTCATGTGTTGCCGCTGCTGACCCCTACGCCCTTTGGCATTCAGGATCCTCAGTTTCACAAAGACATTAGCTTTTACACCTTTGTTTTGCCCGCCTGGGAGCTACTGCGCTTTTGGCTTGTGGGTTTGCTCCTGTTCATGCTGAGCGCCGTCAGCGTGGTCTATTTGGGAGGATCGGGCAGCATCAGTCGGGGTCTCTTTCGAGGTTTCTCCGTTCCCCAACGGCATCACCTCTACGGCTTGGGAGGCGGGCTCATGTTGACCGTGGCCCTGAGTCATTGGTTGTCCCGCTATGGCAGGCTCTATAGCCAGCGGGCCTCCACTTTTTTTGGGGCGGGCTATGCCGATGTGAAGGTCTTGCTGCCGGTGGATGTGGCCTTGACGGTGATTGCGACCTTGATTGCCCTTGTGCTGCTGGCCCGTGGGGTGGGGGGTGCCCTCGATAGAACCTCGGGTCGTATCGTGAATTCTTCTGCTGGTTTGGGCACCGCTTCTGCTGGTTTGGGCACCGCTTCTGTCCGTAGACCCGTTGCGATCGCCACCCGCCGCAGCCCCCTGAAAGCCTTCATTTTGCATCCCTTTGTTGATCTGTGGCTGATCTATTTAGCGGTGGTGATTGTGGTGGGCAATCTGTTGCCCGCTGCGGTGCAAGATATCGCGGTGCAGCCCAATGAGCTATTGCGGGAGCAACCTTTTATTGAACGAGGGATTCAGGCGACCCGAGCAGCCTTTGGTCTCGATGCCATTGAGGTGGAATCCTTTGATCCGTCCCGTAGCCTGACCGTGGCGGACCTCAAAAATAATCAGGTCACCTTGGAGAATATTCGCTTGTGGGACAAGCGACCGCTGCTGCAAACGAACCGTCAGCTCCAGCAAATCCGCCTGTACTATAGCTTCCCCAATGCGGGCATCGATCGCTATGACCTGACACCGGATGATCCGGACCAGGGGAATCAGCAGGTCATCATTTCCGCGCGGGAGTTGGACTATGAGTCGGTGCCCAAAGCCGCCCAGACTTGGGTGAATCAGCATTTTGTCTATACCCATGGCTATGGCTTTACCCTCAGCCCCGCCAACATTGCCGGAGAAGGCGGCCTGCCGACCTATTTCGTCAAGGACATTGGCACCAATGTGACGGTGCAGGGGAACGAAGCCCTGGGGATTCGGGATGAGGATGTTCGCCAGGCGGTGCCGGTTAATAATCCACGGATTTATTACGGCAATCTGACCAATACCTACGTCATGACCGGCAGCCGCAACCGTTCGGAGTTGGATTATCCCAGCGGCAGCGAAAACGTTGGGACAGCCTATGACGGCTGGGGGGGAATTCCGGTGGGGGCGGCAGGGCGACGCTTTGCCTTTGGCCTTTACTTGCGCGATTGGCGACTGTGGCTGACGCGCAATTTTCAGCCTGATACAAAGCTGCTCTTTCGGCGCAATGTGCAATCTCGAATTCAGGCGATCGCCCCCTTCCTGCAATTTGATGCCGACCCCTATCTGGTCTCTACAACACAGCCTCTGATCCGCCGAGAGGGACGCTTGTTGCCTGAGAGCGAGACTGTTGATGCTAATGAAGTCGAGACTAATCTCCGTAAAAACGAGTCATCCCCCAATCATCTCTACTGGATTGTGGATGCCTATACGACGAGCGATCGCTATCCCTACTCCGATCCGGGCGACCATCGCTTTAACTACATCCGCAATCCCGTCAAAGCCGTCGTGGATGCTTACAACGGTTCGGTGGACTTTTTCATTGCGGACCCGACGGACCCCCTAATCCAGACCTGGAGCAATATTTTCCCTCGCCTATTCCAGCCCCTGGATGCGATGCCCGAAGCCCTGCGCTCCCACATTCGCTATCCCATCGATCTGTTTGGCATTCAGTCCGAACGATTGTTGACCTATCACATGGAAAAGCCTGAAGAATTCTATAACCGAGAAGACCAGTGGCAGGTCCCCACGGAGATCTATGGGGATGAACAGTTGCCCGTGGAACCCTACTATCTGATCATGCGGTTGCCCACCGCCGAGCGTGAGGAGTTTGTCTTGCTGCATCCCTTTACGCCTGTGCGACGCAATAATTTGATTGCTTGGTTGGCGGGCCGTTCTGATGGGGACGATTACGGCAAACTGCTGCTCTATCAATTCCCCAAGCAGCGGTTGATTTTTGGTCCTGAGCAAATTGAAGCGCGCATTAACCAGGCACCGGAAATCTCTCGACTGATTTCCCTCTGGGACCGGCAAGGCTCGCGCGTCATTCAGGGAAATCTGTTGGTCATTCCCGTGGAACAGTCTTTGTTGTATGTAGAACCACTCTATCTGAAGGCGGAGCGCAATAGCTTGCCCACGTTAATTCGGGTGATTGTGGCCTATGGCGATCGCATTGTCATGGCGAAGGATCTGTCTGGCGCGATCGCCCAACTATTTCCCGATAATTCGATTCCCGATAGCTCAATTCCTGATAACCCAATTCCCGATAATCTAAACCCCACTACGGCTGAGTTATTCCGTGATGCTGCCTAGCGCAAGCTTGGCGACTTGTCTGAAGTCCAGGAGTGTTCTTCAAATATCCTCAAGGGAGAGGTAGAAAAGATTTTTTTTCTATGAAGGGATGGGCCATTCGGCTTACCGGCCATGCTAGTCCTGTACTGTCTTGATTAATCACCGTGGCTTAACGCTAAACAGCGAAGGTCATGGTTCAGGTTGTGAATCATTCTGTTTTAGGAAGCATTGCTATCTGTATTCGGGCCTGAGAGTCCCCCCGAATCAACGTTCTCATTCCATGAGCGAGATACGCGGAAACGACCTCCGTTGCTCTGTAGCATCTACTACGCTGTCCTACACTTCTAACCTGCTTCAGTTTTGATAAGGTTTTAGGATTGAGGGCGTCTCCCTGCTGAACTCTTGCGGCCCAATCGTCTGATGCCCTGCACCAACGCGCAGCATTATATTTCTGACTATGAGCACGGTCTTGCCCAGCTTCGCTGGGCTTGCCGATGTCTTGGCTTGTCCGTGGCCGTTTCCCAGCTCGAACAGTGGGCGACGGCGATGGTCCAGTCTTTTAGTGGACCCGGTCGCTATTTTCACGGACCGGAGCATAGCTTTAATCTCGCCAACAAAGTCAGCCAGACCGCGGACTATCAAGATGATGGGATTGCGGTGTTGGCGGCGCTTTTCCATGACACGGTTTACAGTCATATTGATGGGGGATTGTCCCCGGCGATCGCGGCAGTTCTCCGGCCACTGATGAAGTGGAATGACGACAGCTTTTCCCTTACCTTCCGACCCTACCGAGCGGCACCAGCTTCAGAGGCGGTTTGTCAGGTTACGGCAAAACGGGACGGCTCGGCCCCTTGTCCGGGGCGCCTTCTGGTTCCCGTGGTGCGCTACGACATTGCCGCCCTCGTCACTTTTCTGTTTGGTTGGGATGAGTCCTGTCCTCTGAAATGGGCTGAAGGATGCCTGGACACGGATGCCCTTGCAGTCGACGGGACCCATGGGACACCCACCCATCGTTTGGCCGACCACAACGAATATCTCAGTGCATTGTGGGCTTCGCAACTGTTGGCGTCGGTTCTGTCTCCCGGGCAAATTGCTGAGATGGCCGTTGCGATTGAGGCGACCATTCCCTTCCGAGGGGCTTGGCAAGGCGGTGCCCAAAGCGATCGCCGTTATGAGCGCCTGACCGAAGCCAACAAGCGCTTTGAACTTGGCCTTTCTGAACTGCAGATTCAGACAGCCATCCATCGTTCGGTCCATCTGACCAACTGTGACCTAGAAAGCTTTGCAGCCGAAGACCCCGTATATTTTCTGGATCAAACCTGGTTGCTGCTGCCCGAGTTGAACCCGTCCTTGCGCAATCCTCACACCTATCGAGCTGAGGACTATCGCTGGGCATTGCAGCGCATGGAAGCCTTCATGGCGCGGCTGAATCCAGGGCAAATCTTTCAGCAGTTTCAGGCACATCCCTCTCCAGCCCTTCATCGAGCTTGGAGCCAGCGTGCTGACTACAATTTGGAGGTGGCTCGTCTCTATCTCATGGCTAAGGTGGTGGCGATTGGTCTGATTGAAGCCCTCCATGAGGGAGAGTCCGGTCATTTGCCCCTCGCCCAAATGTTGGGTCAGCTCTCCAGCATCTATGGCACCTCTGCCTGGGAACAGCGTTTCCCGGTGTGGCCCGTGAGCCAACCGCTCCAAAGCACGCTGGAATTCAAGGTTTTACAGGTGGCAGAAGAGGGACGTATCACGCCCTGTTCCTTTGATTCATTGCGATCGCCCCTGACAGCAATGTTGATCCGCTCCATTGGCTTTGAACGTATTAGTCAGCTTCGGGCAAGGATGCAGCTCTTCTTCGACGGCAAGATTGACGCCGAAGCATTGCTGCGAGGCTGTGAGGCCAAGGTGATCCAAGCCACTAGCCAGATACTTCAGCCACTGTCTTAGGGTCAGTTTCCTGCTTAGGGTCAGTTTCCTGGGATGGGGTCATCGTTTTTTTTTCGGTCGCTCCTTCTTCTAGGGCTGCTGCTAACAAACCGTGGAAGAGGGGATGGGGGGTATTGGGCCGCGAGAGAAATTCGGGGTGGAACTGGCAGGCAATGAAGAACGGGTGCTTGGTGTATTCAATCATTTCGACCAGGCGTCCATCGGGGGAGGTGCCGCTAATGCGATATCCGGTCTCCAGGAATAGGTTGCGGTAGGCGTTATTAAATTCGTAGCGGTGGCGGTGGCGTTCGTAGATCACCTCTTGGCCATAGAGCTTGGAGGCGAGGGACTCAGGCTCCACTTTGCAGGGGTAGAGGCCCAGGCGCATGGTGCCACCGAGATCAACGACATCCTGCTGTTCGGGCAGGAGATGGATAACGGGATGGGGGGTTTCGGCGGCAAACTCTGAACTGTTGGCTTCTGCGAGATCGGCGACGGATCTCGCCCAGTCGATGGCGGCACACTGCATGCCGAGGCAGAGGCCCAGGAAGGGAAGATTATTTTCGCGGGCATAGGCGATCGCCTTGATTTTGCCCTCAATGCCCCGACTTCCAAAGCCGCCGGGGACGACAACACCCGCGACATCCTTGAGGTGGCGCTCCGCTCCCTGACTCTCAATGTGCTCGGCATTGACCCACTTCAACTCGACGTCACAGCCGTGGGCGATGGCGGCATGGCCTA
The DNA here is from genome assembly GCA_938017515.1 of uncultured Pseudanabaenaceae cyanobacterium. Classification (GTDB taxonomy): domain Bacteria; phylum Cyanobacteriota; class Cyanobacteriia; order PCC-9006; family JAAUQQ01; genus JAAUOP01. Next base: position 13,457 of record CALIJJ010000164.1, on the reverse strand, counting down.
GGGATTCGACCACGGACAAGTAGGCGTCATTGAGCTGAACGTATTTGCCGACCAGGGCAATCTTGACCGTGCGCTCGGGTTGTTGCATGCGGTTGACCATGGCTTCCCAGCGGCTCAGGTCCGGCTCGCGCAGGTCTAGGTTGAGCAACGTCATGGCCTGGTGTGCGAGACCTTCTGCTTCTAATTTGAGCGGGACAGCGTAGATGGAACTGGCATCCATGGAGGTGATCACGGCCTCTTCTGGAACGTCGCAGAAGTCTGAGACCTTGGACTTGATGCCCGGTTGGAGGGGGCGATCGCAGCGACAGACCAAAATATCGGGCTGAATGCCAATGGAGCGCAATTCCTTGACGGAGTGCTGGGTGGGTTTGGTCTTCATCTCCCCAGCCGCGGGAATCCAGGGCAGCAGCGTCACATGCATGAAGATGGCATCGCCTCGGCCCACGTCCTTGCGGAACTGACGAATGGCTTCCAGGAACGGCAGGGATTCGATATCACCCACCGTTCCGCCAATTTCAACAATGACGACATCGGGGGTGGTGTCCCGTGCCACGCGGTGGATGCGCTCCTTAATTTCTGTGGTGACATGGGGAATCACCTGAACCGTGCCACCTTCGTAGTCGCCCCGGCGCTCTTTATTGATGACGGCTTGGTAGATCGAGCCCGTGGTGACGCTATTGAGCCGAGACATGGACGTGTCGGTGAAGCGTTCGTAGTGGCCCAGGTCCAAATCGGTCTCTGCACCATCTTCGGTCACAAAGACTTCGCCGTGTTGAAACGGACTCATGGTGCCTGGGTCAACGTTGATGTACGGATCGAGTTTCAAAATCGAAACAGAATAATTCCGCGATTTGAGCAGTCGCCCCAGGCTCGCTGCAACAATCCCCTTGCCGATGCTTGAAACGACACCACCGGTTACAAAAACAAATTTCGTCATATCTAACTCCGAGCGCGCGGGAGTAAGCTTTTGATCCACCGCCCTTGGCGATTGTTCACTGCCATTGGATTGCTGTGCCTGAGCTGCCGTGCCTGTGGTGTCCGCATCGCGTCCGATCACATTTGGAGTTTGGCGGATGAATCCGAGTCACTATCCCGCTCTGATCAGACCGTAGGATAACATTTCCACAGATTGTCTTGGGACGAGTCTTGCAGGAATGCCTTGAATCTTGATGACGAGTAATCTAAACGATCTGCCCATGATCCGTCGAAGATCCACCCCAACCCAGCATCCAACCATCGTGAGTGAACGAGACCCCGAAATTGCCCGCAAAGTCGTCCATATCGGGACGGGCAATGTGATTTTGCTCGCTTGGTGGCTGCAATTTCCCACTTGGGTGGGGGTGGGGGCAAGTATTCTCTTCAGTATTCTGACCGCGATGTCCTACGTCTGGCCGATTTTGCCAGGGATTAATGGCGTGGGACGGCGTAGCTGGGGAACGTTTTTTTACGCGGTGAGCATCGGACTGTTGATCGCTTGGTTTTGGCCGTTGGGCTTACCGCAATTTGCAGCGCTGGGGGTGTTGTTCATGACCTGGGGGGATGGTCTGGCTGGGGTGATTGGCAAAACCTGGGGGACACATCGTTATCAGTTGTGGGGGATGGAGAAGAGTTGGGAAGGGACAGCCACAATGGCGGGGGTGAGCTTTGTCATTGCCCTGGCCATTTTGGGCTTGACTGTGACGGGACCATGGGGCTCGTTGCTTCTGTTGGCCTTGGGTCTGGGTCTGGTGGCGGCGGGGTTGGAGGCTTTTTCGAAGCTAGGATTGGATAACCTGACGGTGCCACTGGGATGTGCGGCGATCGCTTGGGCCTTGGTCCAGGGACTACAGCTGACGCCCGTGACCTACTTTGGCTGAGCATCGCTAGCAATTCCTAGAGTTTGTCTCGATCCAAACCGACAATCAAATAGCCTTGCTCCTCACCCACGGAATTTGTCACTTTAAGGGGCAGGCGATCGCCCGACGGAATCGGAATGAGCTGTCCGAAGGCACCATTTTTATCCACCGCCAATTCCTGATCGCTTGCAAAGACAGTATTGAGGGGATAGATGTTGCCGCTGAGCCAGAGTTGCCCTTGACGAAATTCAACTTCGACGAGATTGAGCTCCAGTTTGCGATCGAGCTCCAATGGGGGGAGAGGGGGTTCTCCGGGAAATAAAGCGGACCCAAAATTGGCCTTGAGCGCAACGGTTTCTCCCTCTGCACTGGCTTCCACTAAGCCTTCTTCGGTACCCACCACGAGACGATTCTGAGGATTGAGCATCACACCAAAATTGGTGCCGCGGACGCCTGCAACTCCGGAGGGACTATGGACCTCAAAAATACTGTTGCGGGGCATGATGCGCTTATCTACTTTGAGCCGTGCTTGCCCTCGGTCCAGGTTCAATGTTGTGATCCAGCCCCCGTTGCGCAGGACGCCTAATTGCCGAATCCGCAGTTCAGAATTTTGAGCCACTTGAACCGTTCCAATGCGGTTGTCGACTTTGAGTACTGTCGAGGCACCGGGACCCGTGGTGACAACATCGCCGGGTTTGGTGAGGCGATCGCCCAGCTTCGCCTGCCGTGCCGCACTGGTTTGAATCATGACCCGGCCCTGGAGTCGCTGGACTTCTAGCCACCCCTTACTATTGAGCAGCTGAACGGTTTGCGCCTTGGCCTGGGGGAGCCAATGCTTCGACAAAAAGGTGCCATCTAATACCGCTGGATTGAGCAGGGCCGGCAATACTACCATGCCCAGCATTGATAGGAGGATGAGACGGCAATAGCGGGGGAGATGAGAACGTCGCAATGGAGCTTTAACCTTAATGCGAAGGTGAGCACAAACCGTTAGGAGTGGTGATAAGCACTGATACACCGCTATCTTCACCGATGCGAGGGCTTAATTCGTCGGCAATTTAACTATTTCCCACTCAGTAATTTAACTGTTTTCCGGTGCCAAGACCGTTTTTGTACGGACTTTAACGGCTCTTTTAATGGTTTGAAAAGAGCAGAGCAACACCGACTTTAATTTTCAATATAGACCCTGGGTTTCATTTTTGATTTAGATGGGAGCCCTGTTTGATGTCTAAAGCGGTTCTGTTGTGGGGGTTATGGTCGTGGGCCTGGTGGGGCGTTCTGTGGAGAATCCTCGCTTTCATTAGTGCTTTCATCAGCGCTGGTATCCGCTCGAGAACCCCAGTTTTCATCAGCTTGATGACCCCTCTTTTTCATCTGCCTTGTCGGATTCAAACCCATAGGCTAAGCTTTGTGGATCCAAGTCGCTGACGAGGCTGTGTGAGGCGCTCTGTGAGGCTACGCTCCCCTGTGACCCTACCTTTAGATCTCATCTGGTCCATCATTGGTCTATTGCTGACCATTGGCGGCACGTTGCTTGAGGCATCCATTGCCAGCCCTGTTTGGTCCTGGGGCGGTGGCAGTATGCGTGTCTATTCCCTCGGTGTGACATATCAGATTGGGGCTGTTTTTTTTGTGGCCTGTATGGGAGGCAAGAATGCCGGTGCCCTATCGCAGATTGCCTATTTGGTTTTGGGATTGATGGGATTTGAAGTCTTTACCCAGGGCGGTGGGCTGGACTACTTCCTGCAGCCAACGTTTGGCTATCTCCTCGGCTTTGTACCGGCGGGCTGGCTCTGCGGTTGGTTGGCCTTTCGGGCGAAGCCCCAGGTGGAGGTTCTCACGCTGAGCTGCCTTGTCGGGCTGACTGTGATTCATGGGGTGGGCTTGTTGTATTTGGGGGTAGCCTACGGTTTGGGGTGGGCAGATGTGTCCTCGCTGACGTTGGTGGAGGCTGTGATGCATTACTCCATTACCCATTTACCGGCCCAGGCTGCGATCGCCTGTGCGGCATCTGTGTTTGCATTCTGTCTGCGCCGGGTCCTACTCTACTAAGGGTTCGACGCTGGAGTAACGGGCTTGAGAAATCCGCTGTTTTGGATCGCTGCCATTGCAGGATTGTTGGGCGATCGCATCACCAAATACTGGGTCATGGAGACCTTTGAACTGCGGGAAAGTTGGCCCCTGTGGCCCAATATTTTTCACTTTACCTATGTGGAAAATCCAGGTGCTGCCTTCAGTCTGTTCAGTGGTCAAGGGGAGTGGCTGCGCTGGCTATCGCTCGTCGTGAGCTTGGTGCTGGCGATTTGGGTGTGGGTGAGCCCACGCATGAGCCGTTGGGAGCAATGGGGCTATGGCTTCATTTTTAGCGGAGCCTTTGGCAATGGGATCGATCGGTTTGCCTCGGGGCGGGTGGTGGATTTTCTTGACTTCCGCTGGATTAATTTTCCCGTATTTAACGTGGCGGATGTGATGATCAATGTGGGGATTGTCTGTTTGCTGATTGGTGCCCTGCTGGCCCCTGAGTCCATGAAACGTCCCTAAACAGTCCGACTAAAACTCGCGCTCAAATGTCAGCTTGCCCAGAGAATTCCGCTAGAATGCAGCCATAGCAGGGCCGATAATCACGGCATTGGCGACTGTCGGCCTGCTTCTCTTGCTGGACGATGCTTCGATGGATGACGCTTCGATGGATAAGGTTTACTCCACCCAAGACCTCATCGAGATTTTGCAATCTGAGCGTCAGGCTTGTTTGCGGGGTGAGCGGTTGCACCTGAGTGAAAAGGCGGGCTCAGGGCATCCCGTCATTGATCAATTTCTCAAGACGGAAGGCATCCAAAAATACACGGCCTACCAAGGCTTTAAGTCGGCAGTCCATCACTACCAGCGTGAGCATGGCGTTTCAGGGTTGGTGTGGCAGCAGGTGGACATTGATGGGCAGTCACTGGAATTTCCGGCGGCCCACCATCACCTGTTGGCGCTTCCCCAGGATGTGCAGCAGATGCGGGAGGCACTGCCCAATATTTTGGGCTATTGGGAGTGCCTAACGGCAGCGATGGATCTCTATTTGGCGGTGAATCGCGGTAAAGACTTCGTGCCCATTGCCGGAGAGGAGCTAGAGGCGATCGCCCATCGTACTGATTGGGCGACGATTCGCGCCTGGCAGCGCCAAGACTTCCTCGAAATCCTACTCCAGTTGGGCTGGGGACAACCCGCTGATGCGGCCCACTGGCGTTCCTGGCCCACATCCGGCAGCGAATATATTCACGCGGTTCGCCCAGGCTGCCAGCCCATTTGCTAGGACAGCCCTTGAACCGTGGCGTTTCCAACTGGCATTTCCAACTGGCATTTCCAACGGCTCTCTGGACCGGTGGAAATGCCACGGTTTAGGCTTTCTTCAGAACGCCAGGGCTTGCCTGGAGGGGTACCACCGGCAGCACATCAAGCTGGGCGCAAAAGGCAATGTCTTCTGGGTTGTTGAGCCGCAATAGCCGCTTACCGTGGCTGGAATGGTGGAGCAGCTCTAGAAGTTGCTCGCGCCACTGCTGAAACAGCGTCACGGCTCCAACAACTTCGTCGTTGTCAGTCAAATCAGCCAGGGATAAGCCGCTTTTCTCGACGATCGCCTGAACAATCGCGCCGGCACAGACCGTGTCTTCCAAGGCATAGGTGCCTTCCCAGCCAGAGGACACCATCCAAACGGTTTTGGGCTGATGTTCCAGGAGATAATCCACCACACTGGCTCGGTTGACGAGGGCCGCAGTCAAAACCATGGGGGCAGGCTGAATCCGCTGGAGTGCGCGGGTCCCGTTGGTGGTGCTGATAAAGAGACGTCGCCCAGCAAATTGCTCGGGAGTACATTCGCGAGGGGAGTTGCCAAAATCAAAGCCATCGACTTTTTTGCCGCCCCGCTCCCCGGCACGAATGCGTTTTTCCGCAGGCCAAGACTCGCTGTCTGCAAAGAGTTTTTCGATGTTGCTAAAGGGCTGGATCCCCTCTGCGCCCACGTGGAGCGCTTGGGCCATGGTTGTGGTCGCCCGCAGAACATCAATGGCGATCGCACAATCGGGCAACGAGTCAGTCGGCGTCTGCTCTGGCGTGTGGAAATGAGAAAACTTCACAGGGCTCTTGTTTGAGGATTCGTCGATTGGTGCTTTATCCCCATCCCGTTTACCTGCACCATTGACAGGAAACGCTGGGGAGAAACGTTCTGGGAAACCAAAGTTCCGGAGACCAGTGTAGCCCGCTCTGGCTGAAATCCCTGTGTCCGCGGTATAGAAATCTATCTTGTGGGGGTGGTCCCCAGGTCTAGGGTTTGAGCGACTGCCGAGAACCGCCATCTAGAGATGGGTTTTGCACTTGTCTCTGGAACGTCATTTGACGACGAGGGAGCGATGGGGCGTGGGCTGAAGCTATTGGGCATTGGCTGAGGTGAGTTTTTTCTTATCCTTGTCCCCGGGTTCGGTGCCATTGAAATGGGCTTCCAAAATCTGCTTCACCATGGGCGCGGCCACGCTGCCGCCGCCGCCGCCGGAGTTTTCGCCAAAGGCCACCACCACAATCTCAGGCTTGTCCGTCGGGGCATAGCCGCCAAACCAGATATGGACCTTGCGAGGGGGGTCCTCTGCGGTTCCTGTTTTGCCGGAAACCGGCGGCAGGGTGGGGATATTGACCACAGGCGCTGTGCCTGCGGCCACGACCTCCCGCAGGCCCCGTTGGAGCACATCTATTGTCTCGGGCTTGAGCCCCACGGATTTGCGCCATTGGGTGGGGTCCTCTTTTTCCTGCTTACGCAGATGGGGCACGACGAGGTCGCCCCCATTGGCCGGGACCGCAAACATATTGGCCACTTGCAGGGGGGTTCCCAACATGAACCCTTGGCCAATGGACATATTGATGGTGTCTCCAATGAACCACTGCTGCTCGTACCACTTCTTCTTCCATTCCTCATCGGGGACGAGTCCCCAGTCTTCTTCATGGGCCAGTTCAATGCCCGTCGGTTTGCCAAACCCGTAGTTGCGTGTCCATTCGATCAGCTTTTCTCCTCCAATTCTGCGACCCACTTGATAGAAAAATGTATCGCTACTCATGGCTAAGGCCCCAGTGAACCCCAGGGGACCAAAGCCGGCGTTGTTCCAATCCCAGAATTGGATGCCGCCAATATTGAGAAAGGGATAGGTGGGCAGTACGACATTGGGGCTGAATTGACCCGACTCAATGCCGGCACTCGTCGTAACAATTTTGAACGTACTGGCCGGGGGATAGCCACTGAGCGCCCGGTTAACCAAGGGAGCCTGGATGGGATCGTTGAGCTTGTTCCAGGTGGCGCTATCGAGGGGTTTGGAAAATAAGTTGGGGTCGAAGGCGGGACGACTGACCATGGCCAGCACTTGGCCGTCACGGGGATCGATGGCGACGATCGCACCCATGCGATTGCCCAGAACCTTTTCTGAAACCCGCTGAAGTTTCATGTCTAGGGTCAGGGTGATGTCCTGGCCTTTCTGGGCGGTTTGCTCACCCAATACTTTGATGATGTTGCCCGCTGCATTGACCTGGACCTGTTCCCCTCCCCAACGTCCTCGGAGGTCTGACTCCAGAGAATATTCCAGGCCCCCTTTGCCAATGACATCGCCGGGGCGGTAATGGGACAGTTCCCAGTCCTTTAGTTCTGTCAGGTTGGTGGGCTTTGGGTCTTCTTCGTTGAGGCGATCGAGGTCGTCTCGGGTGACTTCGCGGGTGTAGCCCAAAACATGGGCGGCAAAGTCACCGTTGGGATAATAGCGAATCGTCTCTGGCTCGACTTCGACGCCCTTGAACTCCCGCCGCTGCTCTTGGATGGCGACGATTTGTTTCGGGGGGATGTCCCGGGCAATGCGGACGCGATAGGGCTGATTCTCGGCACTCTCGATGCGTTTTTGAATCTCTGCTTCGGATGTCTTGAGAATTTTGGCCAATCGTTTTTGGGTAACTGGCCACTGCTTGGTGCGGGTCTCGATGGGCCAAACGTAGACCGCATGGGAGACTCGGCTCGTGGCCAGGATCTTGCCATTCCGGTCAAAAATTCGCCCCCGTTCTGGTGGTTTGGGGATCAGGCGAATTTGATTCTCATCCGCCTTCAGATCATTGGCAGCTCCATTAATGAGCTGGAGGAAGGCCAGACGTGTTCCCAACCCCCCCAACAGTATTAGGGAAATGCCGATCAGAATCACCACAGATTGGGACGATCGCCCTACGGTACGGGTACTGGTGCCGGGTTTGGAGGGGGGCGTAAATAGGGTCATGGTGTGGCGGGCTGGAATCTACGCGAGGCGTGGGCGTGGGGAGGAGGTTGCTCGTTGGGGCACTAGGCCTCGGGGACTAGGCGTTTACGCATGGACTCAGCGCGCTTTTTAGCCGTGCTGTTGCCGGGTTCTAGTTCCAGGGCTTTCTCGTAGGCTTGGAGAGCCGGAACCGTCAGTTGTTTGCGCTCATAGGCAAACCCGAGGTTGTTGAGTGCCGTGACATAGCCTTCCTTGCTTTTAAGTGCCTCTTTATAGTGGCGAATGGCGAGGTCGTATTGTTCCTGGGCGGCACAGGCATAGCCCAGGGCATTGCAGACGAGGGCTTTGGGTTCTCCCTCTTCTAAATCTTTTGATTTTAGGGCCTTTTGAAATTCCTTAGACGCCTGACTAAACAGCTTTTTGTCTAGGAGGATGCTGCCCAGCTGATAGTGGTCGTAGGAGGTCCCTTTTCCCTTGCTGAGTTTGGCTTGGAGATCGACTAGTTTGACCTCAGAATTACGGGTTCTGATGACCTGGCGAACCACGAAGAAGCTGGTCCCACCCAGGAGGGCAATGAGGGCTGAGAGGTAAACGAGCGGCAGTTCCAATTCCATGGGGGTTCGATCGCTCCAAAGCGTCTTCTTAAAAGTGGTTTGGTAAAAAATTGGCCGACCCCAGGGCCAGCCGAAAATAATCTACATCTACAGTAGCAAAGGGATAGAAGCAAAGACCCAGAGACAAAGATCTAGCAATAAAGATCTAGAAATGACGCCAATATGCCGGTATGAAGGGACAAGAAGCGACAAGAGTTTGATCAGACCCCAATCGATATGGGGGGTCGGCATTCCCGGTTCTTCAGAACTGGCCTCTTCAGAACTGGCCTCTTCAGAACTGTAAGGCGTGCTCAAGATTCAAGATTAAAAATGCGCCCAAAATTAAGGATGCGCCCAAGATCTCTGGGGGCGCGGGATGTTCGCCCCTACGGTATGGGTTATTGCCTTGGTAGTCCCCACTGGGTTGCCTGCTGTTGGAGCCATCCCTGTCCTTGCCACTGGCGGACGATGGTTTCGAGGCGCTGGCGTAGGGATTCGTTTTGTAAACCCTTGGGGAAGGCGATCGCCAATGGAGCTGAGGAAATCCTAGGTCCCACGGTGCTGTAGCGCTCCTCTTGCCCCTGACGCCAACCGGCCAACACAACGGCATCTCCGGCAAAGGCATCGATGTCGCCTTGATCCAAGCCTGCGCGGGCTGTCTGGTAGGTGTTGTAGAACACGAGAGAGGCGCGGGGAAGTCTGGTTTTGACAATGGCGACGGCATCGGACCCCCTAAGGACGCCGACTCGCTGGTATTGGATGTCGTTGAGTTGAGTGATGCCAGGGGTCGGGGTGATGAGCTGAATGCCGCTGGTGTAGTAGGGCGGGCTGAACTGGACGAGGCGTTGGCGATCGGCGGTGGCGGTGACCTGGGCAATGACGAGATCAACCTCGCCACGAAAGAGGGCGGGGAGGCGATCGCGATTGTTCAGGGGTTTGAATTCAACCTCGGCATTGGCTCCCAGCAATTCCGTGGCGAGTCGTCGGGCAATCTCGATTTCAAACCCGACCAGTTCGCCGGATTCATTGCGATAGCCCAGGGGAGGCAGATTGTCTTTGACGCCAACAATGAGGCGCTTGCGACGTCGAATTCGGCCCAGTCCTTGATCGTCTGCGGCGATCGCGGCTCGGGACCCTAAAAATGGAGTCGTGAACGATGGTCCATGCCAAAACTGCCCAGCAAAAAGGGGCACAGAAAACTGCGCCCCCAATAGGAGTGGCAGAGTGATGCAGTGGAGCCAAGGGCTCGAACAAAGACTCTGCTGACTCATGGGTTTAGAAACTCAAGGTTTTTAGACAGTCAAACGCGAGCAGACGCTAGAGTGACTTCTTGGCCAAGGTAACCACGGCTTCGAATCCCTTGGGATCCAAGATGGCCATCTGGGACAGCATCTTGCGGTTGATTTGGATCTCGGACTTCTTGAGACCCCCCATCAGCTTGCTGTAGCTGATGCCGTGCATGCGAGCACCGGCGTTGATACGGGCAATCCAGAGGCGGCGGAAGTTGCGCTTCTTCTTGCGGCGATCGCGATAGGCATTGGTCAATGCCTTCATCACGCGCTGATTTGCTGTGCGGAAGAGCTTGGAGTGGCTACCCCGGAAGCCTTTCGCCAGCTTCAAAATCTTCTTACGACGTTTGCGGGCTACATTACCGCGCTTTACGCGTGCCATAGGTCTATTTCCCTTTTTGGTTGGTGGTTGTGAATGGACAGAACATCTGGATCAGCGTCCGGGCAAGGGGTGAGACAAAAGTGTCACGGGGCCTCGGAGTTGGCGATCGCTTTCAATCCGGATTGAGTCTCTGAGGATTGAGTCTCGGGATTGATTCGATGTCTGCCGAAGTGTTCGATGCGATATTGCGGCGTTCACCGAGATATCGAGAACTACTTCTGCTTTTTCAGCGTGGGGACCATGCCGCGTACGCGGGCATCGTCGGTCTCGTGGACCAAGGTCATTTTGCCAATATGACGCTTCTTGTCGGGGCTTTTGTGCTCTAGCAAGTGGCTCTTGAAGGCCTTGCGGCGAGCAATTTTACCGCGACCAGTGGAACGGAAGCGCTTCGCTGCCGCCCGGCGGGTTTTTAGCTTAGGCATGAATAATTACTATTCGACACAGCCTCTAATGATAGAGGCGGTCGGTATACGGCGGCAAGGATTTTTGCTGAAAACCTGGAAAATGAGTGGCGGGGTCGATGAGGGGGCGTGAGATTAGCTGACAGCGTGTTCTTTCATCTCGTCTAGGCTGGCGTGTTTGAGGGCATTTTCGTGGGTGGCTTCGAGGTGGACGTTGGGGGCGACGCCGTCGTCGTAGGCTTCTTTCCAGCGGCTGGCACAGAGACACCAGCGATCGCCCGGTTTCAGTCCTGGAAATTGGTATTCGGGCCGGGGGGTGCTGAGGTCGTTGCCCTGGGCGCGGGTGTAGCTGAGAAATTGCTCGGTCATTTCGGCGCAGACGACGTGGACGCCGTAGTCGTTGGGGCCGGTTTTGCAGCAGCCGTCGCGGTAGAAGCCAGTTTTGGGATCGAGGCTACAGGTTTGGAGTTCGGTGCCAAGGACGTTTTTGGGGCTGTTTTGCGAGGGACTACTCATTGTTCGTTTCTAGATGCGGTCTGATGGTGAGGCTTGACCGTATTGTCTTGGACGACTCAACCTTCTAGCAACCGTTGCACTGATATTGTGATGTCAGGCTCTAGATTTGAGTTAGTCTGCTGTACTTTCGGGGGACATCTCGATAATTTCTCCGTTGAGCAGTTCCACGCGGCGATCGGCTAGCAGACGGAGGTCAACCATCCGGTGGTATTCGTCTAGGGACCATTTCGCCAGGGTTAGTGTCATTGCTGAAACGTCGCTCCTGCTGAACCATTCTCTTTATTTTAAGCTGCTCTAGATCCTCTGAAACTTGAAGGAGAGTGATGAGCAACCTTCTTCTAAGCTATTCCATCGTGCCTCGGGTAACCCCCAGCTGATTCTGCAACTTGAGATTTTGCCAGAGCTGCCAGCCTTCAATCCGCCCCTGCAAAAGCGCTTGGTAACTGCGGATCGTTTGAGTCACCTCGTCCGGGCTGTCATGGAGAAACTCAAGGCGGAAATGCCGTAACCCCACCGTTCGCAATAGTTCCACCGCCTCCGCTCCCGTCTGTGCCATGCTGTTAAACAACGTATTGCGACAGCCCGCATCGGCGTGGAGGATGTGTTCCTTGCCGACGCGATCGCGCAACTTCACCTCATGGGTCTCGCAGGGTCGCCCACAATCTCGAAAATCCTTGCCCTCTGACAGAAAGGCACAGAACACACAGTGCTCCATGTGGAACATCGGCATGTGCTGATGGATCGTCACCTCAAACCAATCCGAGGGCGATTGCTGCAGCAACGATTCCAGCTGATGGGCATTCAAGTCATAGGACGCCGTCAACCGCTCCAGATTGAACCGCTGCTTGAAGTAGTTTGCCGTCATCGGGTTCGCCACATTGAGCGAAAAGTCGCCAATGCAGCGCTCATCTTTGAAAAATGCCAGCTGATCATAGTTGCGAATGAGATAACCATCGGCATCGCACTTGCGTACCTGCTCCAGAATATAGTTCTCCTTCGGCTTGGTAATCCGAGGCGGTGCGACCCAAATCTCAGGCCGATAGTTGTCTGTGCAGGATTCCCGCACCAGCCGCACGGCTTCCTTGTAATGGGGTGGGTCCTCAAATTCGCAGTACAGCGTCGTCACACCGGAGGCTGCACCCATGGCCAAAACCGCCCGCAATTGATCCATCCGCCGCACCAACACAATCAATTCCGCATCGCCTACCGGATCGTGCCCCCCTCTCCCAGAATTGGGAGAGGGGTTGGGGGTGAGGGCCTGCCAAGACACATCCTCCCGCAATTGCCAAACCTTGGGGCGCGATCGCTGTTCATCCAGGTGCTCCACCAACGTTCGCCGCATCCGGTTCAGCTCACTCACCGGCAACATCCCATCGCCTTCCAGATGACAATCAATCGGTGCCAACTCATAGCCCGTATTGCCCAGCCGCCCCAGTTGCTTCTGCACTTTCTCAAGTGTCAGCGGTTGCTTCTCGGCCTGCTCCAGCACCATTTCTGATTCGACCTGGGCAATGTGTCCTTGGGGGTCGCGGGCGATCGCCACCAATTTCTCCCCCACCGCCCCATGCACTTCCATCGCGATCGGACGCTTGAACTGGGGCTTATCCCCACTGAACGTCTGGCGAACGCGTTTTTCGAGTTCCGGATCACTGGTCTTGTAGAGGCGATCGCCCGGTTTCACCTTGCTCAGATCCACATCTCGCCGTCCAAAGGCGACAAACGTCAGATTTCCCCGCTCCTCAATGCCATAGACCCGACCCCCCTGCTCCTTTTTCCCGCCGGAATAATCCCCTGCAAACACAACGCCATCACCCGGCTTCAGCGGTGCCTCCAAGCGAATCGCAATTTCTGGATCGCGACCGGGGTGGATGCGCTTGACGGTACCCAGGTAGACGCCGCGTTTCTTGGCGAAGCGGCCATGGACCAATTTTTGATTGTCAATGCCCTCAAACCAGCCTGTGTGCAGCCCCCGCGAAAATGCCATCTCCAATTCGTACCGATCCTCCGACCGAACATCCGGTAGGGACGAACCGCTGTTCGTCCGGCTGTTCGCCTGGGCATTGCCATGGCCCGCACGCGCGGTTTGTCCATTGCCAGACCGACCATTGCCAGACTGACCATTGCCAGACCGAGATTTTTTGAGGATGGGTTTGTTTTGAGCTGTTGCACCCTGATTGGACGAAC
>CALIJJ010000163.1 GCA_938017515.1 uncultured Pseudanabaenaceae cyanobacterium | reverse complement strand
CAGTTGTTTTATAACACGGGGATTCCGGCTTGTTTGTGGTTTTTGAGTCGGTCTAAGAATGGGAATAAGAACCGCAATCGTAAGGGGGAGGTGTTGTTTCTTGATGCGTCGGAGTTGGGCTATATGGTCAATCGGCGCAATCGGTCGTTTGCGGAGGATGATATTGAACGTATCGTGAGTGGAAGCGGGATGGGGGGGAGTATGAAGACGTTAAGGGGTTTTGTAAGTCGGCGGTGCTGGCGGATATTGAGAAGCACAATTTTGTGTTGACGCCGGGGCGGTATGTGGGGATTCCGGATGAGGTGGATGATGGGGTGCCGTTTGAGGAGAAGATGGGGGCTTTGACGGCGGCGTTGGCGGCGCAGATGAAGGAGGCTGCGGAGCTTGATGAGGAGATTAAAATACAGTTAGCGAAGGTCGGGTTTAATTTGGAGGGCGGGGACAATGCCTGATGTAAAAAAGGTAAGAGGAAAATGCGTGATGACGTTTCAAGAAGTTATTGAGTCCATCGAGAGTCTGTCTGAGGAAGAGCAAGACTCGCTGTTTGAGTTGATCCGGAAGCGTAGGATTGAAGCACGGCGGTCTGAGATTGCGGCGAATGCTCAGGAGGCGTTACGCGCAGTAGAGACGGGAACGGCTCAGCGGGGTAGCTTTGAAGAAATGAAGACTTATTTACTGTCGGATGAAGATGAATGATTTTAACGACGGACAGTAAGTTTAAGCGAGCTTTTAAGCGACTGGTCAAAAAAAATCCTCAGCTACAAGACAAAATTTTGGCGACGTTGGAGATGTTGAGCAGCGATCCGTTTACACCTTCGCTAAAGTCTCACAAGTTGATGGGGACATTGGAAGGGCTGTGGGCTTGCTCGGTGGCCTATGACTGTCGAATTGTGTTTACGTTTAAGCAAGATCCTGAAACTGGCCAGGATTTGATTGTTTTAGTCGATATTGGTAGCCATGATGAAGTGTATTAAGGCAGGGCGGAGGTCGGAAGCGGCGGCGTTGGATGCGGAGATTAAGGCTCAGTTGGCGAAGGTGGGGTTTGAGCTATGAGTGAATGGAAAACATACACAGTCTCAGACCTCGAGAAATCTACCCTTCTTAAAGTGGAAGATGGGAATCATGGTGAATACCGTCCTCGCTCAAATGAGTTTGAGAAGGAAGGAACATTCTTCATCCGGTCTGCTGATATCGACAACAATAGAATTCTGTTTGAGGCTGCTGCAAAGATTAATCAAGTTGCTTTAGCCAGAATACGAAAGGGAATTGGTAAACCTGGAGATATTTTGTTTTCGTCAAAAGGGACTATTGGGAAAATTGCGATAGCTCCACTAAATTGTCCAGACTTTGTCTGTTCTCCTCAAGTGACGTTTTGGCGCTCTCTAGACTTGAGTTTTCTAGATCGTTGGTTCCTCTATTACTTCATTCAGTCAAGCCGTTTCTATCATCAGGTGAAAGCTCGCTGTAGAGAAACGGATATGGCTCCCTACATAAGCCTTACGAATCAGCGTGAATTTGAAATTTCAGTTCCAGACATCAAAGAACAACGTAACGTTACTAATGTTTTATCCTGCCTCGATCGCAAAATCGAAAACCTCCGCAAACAGAACGAGACGCTAGAGGCGATCGCACAAGCCCTCTTCAAACATTGGTTCATTGACTTCGAGTTCCCCAACGCCGACGGCAAGCCCTACAAGTCATCCGGCGGCGCAATGGAACCGTCAGAGCTAGGCGAAATCCCCGCAGGCTGGCGCGTTGGGAGATTAGGTGATGTTGTTAAAGTCAATGCCGAAAGTATCAGCAAGGAATACCAATATGAAGAAGTTGAATATGTGGACATTTCTTCAGTGGGAATAGGGGTATTAGAAGGTACTACTTCGTATGATCTTAAGGATGCTCCCAGTCGAGCCAGAAGGCTAGTAAAACATGGTGATGTTGTTTGGTCAGGTGTTAGACCCAATCGGAAATCATATCTATTTATTTCCCATCCGCCCCAAAATCTAGTAATTTCAACTGGGTTTATCACTTTGACGCCAGATGCAATTCCCTCGTCTTACCTATACAGTTGGGTGACAACTGAATCATTCGTAGAATATTTGACATTCAATGCTTCTGGAAGTGCATATCCAGCAGTCAAAGCCGAACACTTCACTATTGCCGAGCTGTTGCTACCTGAGCCATCAATACTTCATAAGTTTCATGCAGTTGTAAATCCGATGCGTGAAAAAATTTATCAGAATGCGCAACAAGTTAAAACCCTAACCAAAACCCGTGATGCACTCCTCCCCAAACTCATGAGCGGCAAACTCCGCATCCAAGATGACTAACATGAGCAACCTCACCCCCAATCCCCAAACCTACCAAGACCTCATCGCCCTCATTGCCAACTGCCTCACCCAAGGCCGCCTCCAAGCCGCCCAGCAAGTCAACACCACCCTCCTCGAAACCTACTGGCAAATTGGCCGCTACATCATCGAATTTGAACAAGGTGGACAAGCCAGAGCAGAATACGGCTCCAAACTCCTCGCCCAGCTCTCCAAAGACCTCAAAGCATCCCATGGAAAAGGCTTTAGCCGCCGAAATATCCTCGATATGCGGCGATTCTACCTCACCTATCCAAAATGGCAGACAGTGTCCGCCAAATTAAGCTGGTCCCACTACACCGAACTCCTCGCCATCTCCGACGACCTCGCCCGCTCCTTCTACGAGCAACAATGCCTCAAAGAAAACTGGTCCGTCCGCGAACTCAAACGTCAGAAAAACGCCGCCCTGTTTGAACGAGTCGCCCTTAGCAAAGACCGCACCGAAATCCTCTCCCTCGCCCAACAGGGACAACAGCTTGACGCCATCCAAGACGTCGTCAAAGACCCCTACATCTTCGAATTCCTCGACCTCCCCGAACGCAACTACAAAGAAAGCGAACTCGAACAACGCCTGATCGAAAAACTCGAACAATTCCTCCTAGAACTCGGCAAAGGCTTTGCCTTCATCGGCCAGCAATACCGCATCACCCTTAACAACACTCACTTCTACGTCGACCTCGTCTTCTATCACCGCATCCTCAAATGCTTCGTCCTCATTGACCTCAAAACCCGCGCCGTCAGCCACCAAGACATCGGCCAAATGAACCTCTACCTCAACTACTTTCGCGCCGAAGAAAACGTCGCAGACGACAACGACCCCATCGGCATCGTCCTCGCCAAAGATAAAGATGAGATTTTGGTGGAATACGCCACCGGCTCCATCTCCAACCAGCTTTTCGTCTCCCGTTACCAGCTTTACCTGCCTGACAAAGCCCTATTGCAGCAAGAAATTCAACGCATTTTGGAGGAATCTCCATGAGTAAGTTCACCACCGAAGACGACATCGAAATCTACAACCTCAAACTGCTGAATGCTCTTGGTTACGGCTACACCCACGCAGCTAAAGTCGCCCCAGAAGACGCAACCCGTGAAGACACCCGCTTACGAGTGAAAGACAGCAGCGGCAGCTATCTCAGCCTGCAAAAACGCCAAAGCTATAGTGACGTTCTGCTAAAAGATCGGCTCACGGCTGCCATTGCCCGCATCAACCCCCACATCCCTTCCGATGCCCGCGCCACCGCCCAGCGCCAACTCCAAAACATCGCTAGCCCAGACCTGATCAGCAACAACGAAACCTTTCACCGCAACCTGACCGAAGGCATCACTGTCGAATACCAGCGTGACGGCGAAACCAAGGGCGAACAGCTCTGGCTGATCGACTGGGACACCCCCGAAAATAATGAGTTCCTGGCGGTCAACCAGTTCACCATCATCGAAGATAACCACAACCGCCGCCCCGATATCATTCTCTTCATTAACGGCATGCCCCTAGTGGTGATCGAACTCAAAAACGCCGCCGATGCCAAAGCCGATCTTCACGCTGCCTACAACCAGCTCCAAACTTACAAACGCGAAATCCCCAGCCTCTTCACCTACAACGCCCTCCTCGTGATCTCCGATGGCCTCGCCGCCCGTGCGGGTTCTCTCTCTGCCCCTGAAAGCCGCTTCAGCCAATGGAAACGTCAACTACCCGATGAGTTAGGCATCGACAACGACCCCAACACCAACGAGCTAGAAATCCTCACCACCGGGATGCTCAATCAGCACACCCTCCTCGACCTCATCCGTCACTTCACCGTTTTCGAGAAAACCAAAACCGAAGACCCCATCACCGAAATCGTCACCCTGCAAACTATCAAAAAGATTGGAGCCTATCACCAGTACTACGCCGTCAACAAAGCCGTCGAAAGCGTCCTCACCGCCACCGCAGGCAATCATCGTGGCGGCGTTGTTTGGCATACCCAGGGCAGCGGCAAGTCCCTCTCAATAGTCTTCCTCAGCGGCAAACTTGTCCTCACCCTCGACAACCCCACCCTCGTCATCCTCACCGATCGCAACGACCTCGACGACCAACTCTTCGACACCTTCGCCGGATGCCGTCAACTGCTGCGCCAAGCTCCCCAACAAGCCGGAGATCGGGATGCAGTCCGAGATCTGCTCAACGTCAACTCCGGCGGCATCGTCTTTACCACCGTGCAAAAATTCTCCCCCGTCGAAGGCGAAACCCTGTATCCCCAAATTAGCCCCCGGTCAAATATCGTCGTCCTGGCCGACGAAGCCCACCGCAGCCAATACGGTTTCCAAGCCAAACAGATCAACATCAAAGATGAAGATGGCACCGTCATCGGTAAACAGACCCGTTACG
Organism: uncultured Pseudanabaenaceae cyanobacterium; assembly: GCA_938017515.1. Taxonomy (GTDB): domain Bacteria; phylum Cyanobacteriota; class Cyanobacteriia; order PCC-9006; family JAAUQQ01; genus JAAUOP01. The sequence continues at coordinate 1,950 of CALIJJ010000163.1, read as the reverse complement.
GCTTCGCCAAATACATCCGCGACGCCCTGCCCAACGCCACCTTCGTCGGCTTCACCGGCACTCCCGTCGAACAAACCGACAAAAATACCCCCGAAATTTTCGGTGACTATATCGATATCTACGACATCTCCCAGGCCGTCACAGACAAATCCACCGTCCCCATCTACTACGAAAGTCGTCTCGTCAAAGTCGATCTCGACACCCAAGGGCGGCAGCTTCTCGACGAACTCGACGAAGACCTCAGCTTTGAAGACCTGAGTAGTACCCAACAAGCCAAAGCCAAACAGACCAAAATTGAAGCGATCGTCGGCTCCACCCAGCGCATCGAAACAATTGCCCAAGACATCATCACTCACTTCGAGCAGCGCCAAACCGCCAATCGCGGCAAAGGCATGATCGTCACCCTCAGCCGCCGCATCGCCGCCAACCTCTACGACCAAATTATTCGACTCCGCCCCGACTGGCACAGCAACGACCTGACCGAAGGTAAACTCAAAGTCGTCATGACCGCCAGCGCCTCCGACGCAGGCAACCTCGTCCAGCATCACACCAGCAAGAAAAATCGACAGCTCCTTGCCCAACGCCTCAAAGATCCCACCAACGATCTCGAACTCGTCATCGTCTGCGACATGTGGCTCACCGGGTTTGATGCCCCCTGTCTCCACACCATGTACATCGACAAACCGATGAAAGGCCACAACCTAATGCAGGCAATTGCCCGCATCAACCGGGTTTATTTCGAGAAACAGGGTGGCCTAATTGTCGACTATCTGGGCGTCGCCCACGAACTCAAAGAAGCCCTCAACTTTTACTCCCAAAGCGGTGGCAAAGGCGACTTAACCTTAGATCAAGAAGTTGCGATCGGCCTCATGCTCACCAAGCTAGAAATCGTCGAAGACATCATGGCCGGATTTGACTACCAGCCCTACTTCAACGCCAGCACCGGTGACAAACTCAACATCCTCAAATCCGCTACCAACTATGTCGCCGACCCACAAATCAAAGACCGCTTTATGGATGCGGTAACGGCCCTCTCTAAAATCTATGCCCTAACAGCCCACAATCCAGAGGCCATAGCTAAGGCTGAGACCATATCCTTCTTCCAGGCCATTCAAGCCAGCCTCCGCAAACTAGAACCCAGTGATGGCAGCCTCAGCAACACTGAAATCGAAACCGCCATTCGGCAGGTGGTAGACCAGGCCCTGGTCTCTGATACCGTCGTCAACATCTTCGACGAAGCCGGTATCAAGAGCCCCAAAATCTCCATCATCTCCGATGAATTCCTGGCCGAAGTCGAAGGCATGGAACACAAGAACCTGGCAGTTGAATTGCTCAAACGTCTCCTACGCGATGAAATAAAAGCCCAACGCCGCACCAATATCGTCCAAAGCCGCAAACTCTCTGAAATGCTAGAGAACGCCCTCCGCCGCTACAAGAACCAGGTCATTAGCGTCACGGATATCATGCAAGAGCTAATCGAACTCAGCAAAGATGTCAAAACTGCGAAAGACCGGGGTGATGAACTGGGCCTCGAACCCTATGAACTCGCCTTTTATGATGCCCTCGCTCAAAACCAGAGTGCCAAAGACATCATGGGCCAAGATCAATTACGTGAATTGGCAGTTGTTCTAGTAGCTAGAATTCGCAAAAATGCCTCCATCGACTGGAACCTCAAAGAGAGCGTCCGCGCCAGAATGAAGGTCATGGTCAAACGCTTGTTACGGCAGTATGGTTATCCACCTGATATGCAGGCTCTGGCAATCGAGCTAGTACTGGAACAGGCCAAGGTACTGACAGAATTTACAGTAAGCGGATGATCGGACTCGAACCGACGACATTCAGCTTGGGAAGCTGACGTTCTACCACTGAACTACATCCGCAGAACGTGCATATAAAGATAGCATCGAACCCTCACCCCTCAATCGAATTATAGATTTTGTCAAGAAGTGA
>CALIJJ010000162.1 GCA_938017515.1 uncultured Pseudanabaenaceae cyanobacterium | reverse complement strand
GAGCTGGGTGTCCATAACAGCTTGGGGAACGGTGAGGGTGCCCTGGCGCGATCGCGCGGCCTGCAAGATTTTCACCATCAACTGCTCCCGTGTTTGAGGTTCCACGGTCTGGGTCGCCACCGGACGCGCCGCCGTCCGATTACCGGGTTGTACACCGCCATTGGCCCGCAGCAGCTTCATTCGCTTTGACTCGGCCATGTCGGGAATCAGAAACAGATCAACGATTTGCCCGATACCAAAAAGGCCAAAGGTGCAGAACCAAAGCAGTCCAGAGGCAATTTTGCCGTTGTAGATACGGTGGGCTCCGTTGACCCCCATCAATCCGAGCAACCAGAACAAATAGCTGATGGTGATTTGTCCTTCTCGGCTTTGAACGATCGCCGTGGTCTGATCCGAGGGCGAAGTATTCGGCTTATTCATGGGTGGATTCATGTTCAGAGCAGTCACGGCGTCAGTCCTCTTCTCTCTAGTTTATTGTGGCGAATCTGGAGTGGCGACTGTTCCGGTTGAGGGGTACGGAATCTACGGTACGGGGGGCGATCGCGCCCACGGGACTATTACAGAGCATGACAAAGTGTTGCAACTCTTCACGGGCGATCTACCTTAGGGAAGACCGACCTTGGTAGACTGAAGGTCAGGTTTCCAACGTCCGTCTGGTGCGAATCCAGGGGCGAGTGGGTCAATACCCGGTAGTGCGATTAACTCATAAGATCCCCATGGTAAATACCGTTAATAAGCAAACCGCTGAAGAAATCCGTCCTGGGGTGAAGGCACCAGCCAAGGACACCATTCTGACGCCTCGTTTCTACACGACCGATTTTGAAGCGATGGCCAAAATGGACCTGTCGCCGAATGAGGACGAACTGGAAGCCATCATCGAAGAGTTCCGCGCGGACTACAATCGCCACCACTTTGTTCGCACCCCAGAATTTGACGGCTCTGCCGACGACCTCGACCCTGACACCAAGCGAGTGTTCATCGAGTTTCTGGAGCAGTCCTGCACCTCCGAATTTTCCGGCTTCCTGCTCTACAAAGAGCTGAGCCGCAAGCTCAAGACCATCAACCCCCTACTCGCGGAGGGCTTTGCCCTGATGGCCCGCGACGAAGCTCGCCATGCAGGCTTTCTCAACAAGTCCATGAGTGACTTTGGCATGCAGCTCGACCTGGGCTTCCTGACCGCGAACAAGAAGTACACCTTCTTTAAGCCTGAGTACATCTTCTACGCCACCTACCTCTCCGAGAAGATTGGCTACTGGCGTTATATCAATATCTACCATCACCTCGAAAAGAACCCCGACAAGCGCCTCTATCCCATCTTCAAGTTCTTCGAGAACTGGTGCCAGGATGAGAACCGTCACGGTGACTTCTTTGATGCTGTGATGAAGGGTGTGCCTTGGACAGTAACGGGCTTGAGAGCGCGTCTCTGGTGCCGCTTCTTCTTGGTTGCTGTGTTTGCAACAATGTACATCCGCGATGTTCAGCGCACGGAGTTCTACGAAACGTTGGGCATGGACACCCGTGAGTATGACAAGAAGGTGATCAAGGAGACCAACCGTACTGCGGGCCGCGTCTTCCCTGTGATCCTAGATGTGGATCATCCCAAGTTCTACGAGCGCCTTGAGAACTGCGTCCAGAACAACCACAAGATTGAGGAGATTGGTAAGAGTGGTGCGATCGCGCCTCTCAAGCTTCTCAAGAAACTGCCGCTGTATGTTTCCAACGGCCTTATCTTTGCCAACCTGTTCCTCACCAAGCCGCTGCTTTCCAAGGAAGCGCTGCCTGCGGTTCAGTAGTCGCTCACTGCCTTTAGAAAGCCGCCGTTCATCGGCAATGTTTCTTTAGGACGGCTCGAATAAATCCTTAACTAGGGTGCCCCGCAGTCACGGAGCACCCTAGTTTTTTTGTGGCCGCCGACTGAGTCAGCGACCGAATGTCCGAAGAAGGACGACAGGAACGTGAAGCTTCTCGGTATGGGTTGAGGCTCTACAGCGTTTGACAATTACTTTTGTAGCACTCATACTACAAAGGGCGAAATCGATTCGCGATCGCCCAGGAGGTGACAAATGACTGCCGCTACTTACAATCTCATCCTGCCCGTCGGCACTCAGGTGGTCACCCGAGTGGAGCAGCGCAATGCCCAGGGAGAGCTGCTTTGCTTGAAAGGCGCCGTGGGGGCGATCGCCCATGCCCCCACGGATAACTCCCACACCTACGAAATCAAATTGCCCAACGGTGTCGCGGTGCGGCTGCGTCGCCATGAGTTCAGCATTCGCAAGCATTTTCAGGGCGTTGATTCTGGGGCAGCCCAAAGCTTTTTGGCGGACTACAACTTGTACGACAGCGTAATTTTCCGCTGCGTCGTTGGGTCACAGGCCTATGGATTGGCAACAGAGGGGTCTGATGTCGATCGACGCGGCATTTATCTGCCCCCGGCAGATTTGCACTGGTCGCTCTACGGAGTGCCGGAGCAACTGGAAAATAAGGACGAGGAAGAGTGCTACTGGGAGCTGCAAAAGTACCTGGTGCTGGCGCTGAAGGCGAATCCCAATGTGTTGGAGGTGCTGTATTCGCCGCTGGTGGAAACTTGCACACCTGTGGCCGAGAAGCTGCTGTCAATTCGGGAAATCTTTCTGTCGCAGTTGGTTTATCAAACCTACAACAGCTATGTGCTCTCCCAGTTCAAGAAAATGGAGCAGGATCTGCGCAATACGGGCACGATCCGCTGGAAGCATGCCATGCACCTGATTCGGCTATTGCTGTCGGGGATTACGGTGCTGAAGGAGGGCTTTGTGCCGGTGCGGATTGAGCAGTATCGCGAGCGTTTGTTGGCGATTAAGCATAATGAGGTGCCCTGGGAGGAGGTAGATGCTTGGCGCTTGAGTCTGCATGGGGACTTCGATCGCGCCTTTGCGAATACAACTCTGCCAGAGCGTCCGGATTACGAAAAGGCTAATCAGTTTCTGATTTGGGCACGTCGAGAACAGGCTTAGAGGGAAAAGGAGCTGCGGGGATTTATTTACCGGCTCAGTGCTTGGGTGCTGTCGATGGGCTTTGCTCAAGCGAGTGAGCTGGTGGGTCAAATCAATCGCTGTTTTGATATTGAGCGCAATCTCTAACGTTGAGAATGGCCCGAGCATTAGCCCATGCTGGTATTCCTCTCGAAGGAACCCATCATCGCGGCATCGATGATGCTCGCAACATTGCGAAATTGGCCCAGATTATTCTGCCTGTTTGGGAGGAATA
>CALIJJ010000161.1 GCA_938017515.1 uncultured Pseudanabaenaceae cyanobacterium | reverse complement strand
CCCGTTGGCAGGAATCCGAAGCAGCTTACCACCAAGCACTATCCCTCTTCCTGGCGAAACAGGATCTCGGAGGGGAAATGCGTTGCCGAGAAGCGATCGCCAGACAAACGAGTGCCCGCAGATCCAGTAAACACAGTCCAGCATTCAACATGGCCCCACATCCTGAGCCTCCCGCCCAAGACTGGCTCCAGCAGGTCAGTGCCCAAGCCAAAAAGCTCCTAGATTTGTTGCAATAACATCTGAATGGAGCATTAGCTTAAGGGAGCATTGAACGGAAGCATTGGTTTGGCGCTAGTAGGGCTTGATGTGACAGCCATCAATACAGCGGCTGAAGCATCCATGAACAACGAGCATTTGCCCACGCACAGCATGTCACAATCGCTCCTCTCCGCTCTGCATTCTCAGCACTCCCCGCCTCAAGTCTAAAATTAAGATTCTCACCCAAAGATTCACCATGGAAATCCCAGAGTAGTACGCTTCTCTTGAAACAGTGTTTTCCAAGGATAGTGATGGCGACTCAGCAACGGATTCAGATCAGCGATTGGCTTGGCAGTCGCTCATGGGTTGTGCGATCGCTTCATTCCTCGCTTCTTCGGACGGGTATGCTGGGCGCAGGAATCGTGCTGGGAAGCCTTCCATATCAAGCAGCAACGGCACAAAATATTACCCTAGATGGGACTTTAGGGGCTCAAAATAATATTGCAGGACCTAATTATTTAATTCAACAAGACTTTGGAACAACGGTTCAGGAGAATCTTTTCCATAGTTTTGAACGGTTTAATTTAGACGCTGGAGAAAGCGCTAGATTTGAAAGTGATTTGACGATTCAGAATATTTTCAGTCGGGTTACAGGGGGAGAAGCATCGTCAATTAATGGTGAGATTGTTACCAGCAGTCCGGCTGTTAATTTATTTCTGATCAATCCCAGTGGAATTCTCTTTGGACCCAACGCGAGTTTAAACATAGGCGGTGCCACCCGGGGATCATTTATCGCAACAACAACGGATGGGCTGGTATGGCCGAACCAAGGGCAATTCAATGCGGTTACGCCGGTCGATTCCCAGGGCTTGCTCAACCTTATCGGAGACCCGAGTGGATTTGTGGCATCCCAGCGAGCGATCCCGAGCATTGAAATCCAAGGCAGTCAATTGGCCGTGGCTCCAGGGCAAAGCTTGCTGTTGGCTGCGGGGTCAATTTCGCTGGATGGAGCAGCCTTGAGCATTGGTCAGACTGAAGGCGGCAACATTGAACTCGCAACGGTGGCAGACACTGGCACGGTGTCGTTGAATGTCGAAGGCAATCTTTGGTCGCAGCAATTGCCGGAAACATTAGCACGAGGCGATATTCGTCTGGCTAATAGCAAGATTGAGGTTGCAGCAGCATCAGGCGGCAATCTATCGCTCTATGGTAATAATATCGAGATCTCTGGAGAAAGCCAGCTTTTAGCCGGTATTCCCGACAATCTCGGTGCTCCCGGTAGCCAAGCAGGCGACGTACAGATTGACGCCCAGACAGAGCTTGTCGTTACAGATGAGAGCCTAGTGGCCAATGATCTCTTTGGCACGGGCGCTGCGGGTGATTTGGTGATTGTCGCCCCGGTGGTTAAGGTTGATGGGGGCTCTCGGCTGAGCGCACGCAGCTATGGCCAGGGCAATGCGGGGAACGTGCAAATTTCCGCCCGCGATCGCGTTCTCCTAGACGGCACCAGTGAAGGGGGGCTGATTTCAACAGGCGTCTTCAGCTCCATGGAGCTGGGCAGCTTTGGGGACTCTGGCAATATTGTTGTAGACACTTCTATTTTAGAGGTGACGGGTGGTGCTCTGCTGGCTGCCGACTCCATTTCCCAGGCAGGCAATGGCGGCGACATCACCATTTCTGCCCGGGAGCGTGTCATTTTGCAAGGTGCCACGCCCAACGACGATTTTCCCAGCGGAATCGTGAGCGATGTCGGATTCTTCGGCAGCATTACCGATGGGGAGCTGCCGGGAGGAACCTTTAGTGGCAGAGGATTTGTACCAGGAGACATCATCGGCAATAGCGGCAATATCCTAATCGAGACGGGTGTTCTAGAGGTGCTCGAGGGCGGTGCGATCAGCGCCGGGATGTTCTTTGGCACAGGCAATGCGGGCCGCGTGACGCTGCGGGCCAGTGAACGCCTTCGCATTGAGGGCGTGACAGCCAACATCGGTTTTCCGAGTGCGATCTTTGCCTGGGTCGCCTCAGACGGGGTTGGTAATGGCGGCAATATCGCGATCGAGACCCCCGTTTTAGAGGTTGTTGCCGGTGGTCTCATCACCACTGAAAATTTCGGAGAGGGGAATGCCGGAGAGATCCAAATTGTGGCCCGTGATCGCGCCAGCTTCCAAGGCACCTCACCCGATGAAAGATTTGCGAGCACGGCGAACGCCACCTCCTTCAGTGACATGGGAGGCGCAGGAAAAATCGTTGTCGAGACGGCGCTACTCGAGATTCTGGATGGCGCTTTGATCGGTGCTAGCCTCTTTGGCGAGGGTAATCCGGGAAACATTCAGATTTTAGCCAGTGACGGCATCCGCTTACGGGGTAGCAGTCCCAATGGAGAACTTCCCGGTGGAATTGTCAGCTCTGGGATCGCGCGAGGAACGGGAGATGGCGGCAATATTGTTGTTGAGACATCTTGGCTAGAGATTCTCGAGGGAGCTGCAATCAGTGTGAATGCCTTCGGGGATGGCAGTGCAGGAAGTATTCAAGTGTTGGCGAGTGACCGTATTTTGCTCGATGGGGCTGGCTCTGGAGGCATCTCGAGCGCCATCTTTGCCAATAATGGCCTTCCCGATAGTGAGTTTCAGGGTACCGGAGCAGGGGGAGATATCTTCATTGCGGCCCCCCAACTGACCCTTAGTAATGGGGCAGTGCTCAGTGCACAAACCATCAATGATCAAGCCGGGGGCAGTATCAGGCTCAATCTCGACCGCTTAGAGGTACTGAGTGGGGGTCAGATCTTTACCGTGAGCAGCAGTAGTGGGGCTGCAGGCAGTATTTCGATTGTGGCCAACGAGCAAATTCGCATTAGTGGTCGCGATCCCCTATTTGCAGACCGTCTCGCCAAATTTGGCAGCAATGTTGATCCAATTTCAGAATTGAGTCTGCTGTCGGTCCAATCCAGTGGCACCGGCCTTGCAGGGGACATTATTCTCAATACCGGCAATTTAATCCTAGAGAATAGTGGGCAAATCATCGCTGAAGCCAGCAGTGGCAGAGGCGGTAGCATTTTTATTGGGGAAAATCCGAGTGGGGGGCCTGCGATCGCCCCCGAGATTACTTTACTGCGCAACAACGGCTTGATCTCCGCGACCGCAGGCAACGACGAAAATCCCGGTGATGGCGGCAACATCAATATCATTACGCCTTTTCTGATTGGCTTCCCCAACGACAATAGTGACCTCATTGCCAATGCCTTTCGGGGCACGGGGGGGCAAATCAACATCACCGCCAACAATATTTTTAATTTTAACCTCGCTGACAATCCCATTGCGGAACAACTGCGTCAAAATACCGCCAACGACATCAGCGCCAGTTCCCAGTTCGGCAATAGCGGCACGATTACCCTCGACACCCTCGACGTAGACCCCGCCGATAGCCTCAATGAACTCCCCACAGACCTGGTCGATGGCAGCCAGGTCATTGCCCAAAATCTTTGCCGAGATGGCAGAGGCAGTGAGTTCATTGTCACCGGGCGTGGTGGATTGCCCGCTCCCCCCCAAGACACCTTTCAGCCCGAGGCAGAGTGGGAAGATTGGCGGTTTTCCGAAGCATTAGTCGCCGTGTCAACCACGTCTCTAACACAATCCGGCTCGCGATCGCAGCTCCCCCTCCCCGCTCAATCCAAAGCTCAACCCCGCCCAGCCAAAGCATTGCGCGAAGCACAGACCTGGCGGCGATCGCCCAGCGGCAGCATTCAGCTGATGGCATCATCCGCTCCGACCCCCCCACTCAATCCGCAATTGAGTTGCCGAGGACTACGAGCCAACCACTTGAATTAGATCAGCCTCCAGTCAGGAGCAGCAATACAACGGGACAAAGCAGGGCAGCCCAACACCTGAATTTATCCCTGAATTTTCAGCGCTTTACCCTGAACTTTGCCGTTCTTTTTCCAGCGATACTACCTCCATCGGGCCTCGGAATAGTTTCGAATCCCGTATCACGGCTAACGCCGAGAGGAGGCCAAGGGAAGCCTCCTCGCCCCACCCTTCCCGACAGCCACCCTCCCGACAGCCACCCTTCACGGCAGCCATCCATCTCCCCAGCACCACGGTGCGGCAACATCCCAGGGGCAAGAAGATTTTCAACAGTCCTACGCTACTTGCGAGCATTACCTGAAACACTAGAGAAGTGTTCTGTGTGTTGTTTCTGGGGTCAGTCGGGTCATGCAAAAATTCGTGCGGCTTGTACTCATTGCAGTCCTTAGCTGCTGCATGTTCCTGAGCGTTAGCTTGCTTCCGGCCCAGGGCATCAGCCCTCCAATCATTCAAACGGGACAGGCACAGTACCAAGCGGGTCGCTATGCCGAGGCTGCACAATCCTTGGAACAGGCGATCGCCGACTACCGCAGCAGCAACCAGCGCCTAGCCCTGGCTCGTACCCTCAGCCTCCAAGCCCTCGCCTTCGACAAACTGGGTCGCTGGCGCGATGCCCATGGGGCCATCGACCAAAGCCTCAGCCTGATTGCAGATCTACGCAGGCATGACGCCCACTCAGCCTCCATCCTCAACCTGACCGAAGCGCAAGTCCTCAGCGCCCAGGGCAAACTGCAACGCTCCCAGGGTCAGACCAAAGCGGCATTGGGCACCTGGAAAAAGGCTGAGTTGTTGTATCAACAAGAAGACGATACCACAGGCATCATCGGTAGCCGCATCAACCAGATTAAAGCCCTTGAAACCCTTGGTTTTTACCGTCGAGCCGAGAAACAACTCGATGACATGGCAGCGCAGCTGCAAGCGTTGCCTGACTCCCCCCTCAAAGCCCGGGGCTTACTCAGCTTTGGCACACTCTTACGTATCGAAGGACAGCTTCACACATCCGAAACCACGCTACGGCAGGGGCTCGAGAGCCTAGAGAAGGCAAACAACGCTAACGCAGATCAACTCCAGAGCCAACTCTTGCTCAGTCTTGCCAACACCGAGCGGCTGCTGGGCAATCGTGCGATCGCAATCCCAGATCGTAGCCCCACGCCGAAGGCCGATCAGCACCCAGCCCAGGATTATTTTCAAGCAGCCAGCGAGCACTACAGCACTGCCGCCCAGCTCACCGCCGATCCCGTCGAAAACGTTCAAATTCAGCTCAATCACCTCAGCCTGTTACAAGCACCGGAGGCGAACAGCAACCTGGGTAACCCTCAGCAACTGGCACGCCAAATCTTTCAAGCCCTGCCCCAGCTACCGGTCAATCGCCGCTCCATCTATGCCAAGGTCAACTTTGTCCAGCAAATGAGCAATGCACCGGCCAGCGAAACCAAAGCCAAGGCATCGCTGGGCCTGAATACCAACCGCTTGGAAACAATGCTGCGACAAGCCGTACAGCAGGCTGAAGTGCTGGAGGATGCGCGATCGCAGTCCTATGCCCTCGGCGCCCTCGGCCACTGGCAAGAAAGGCAGAGCAACGGCCAAGAGGGAGCACAGAAAACCGAGGCCCAAGCCCTCACTCGGTCTGCCCTCGACCAGGCCCAGCGCATCAACGCCCCAGAAATAGCCTATCAGTGGCAATGGCAACTCGGCCGTCTTTTGCAAACCGAGGCCCGCACAGCTCCGCAGACCGAAGCCCTCGGCTACTATCAAGCCGCCTACAACACCCTCAATGAACTGCGCAGTGATTTGGTCGCCCTAGCGCCAGACATTCAGTTCTCCTTCCGTGAGCAGGTCGAGCCGGTTTATCGAGAATTTGTCGATTTGCTGCTCAGGGATCCACAACAGGCTAACCTTCTGCAAGCCCGCAGCGTCATTGAAGATCTCCAGCTAGCCGAACTCGATAACTTTTTCCGGGATGCCTGTGCCCAGGCTCAGCCCACAAGCATTGATGAGATTGATGCCACAACCGCCATTGTCTATCCCATCCTTTTAGACGACCGACTAGAAATCATCCTGAAGCTGCCGGGTCAGGACACCCTACGCCATTTTGTGCAACCGAATGTTTCATCCCAAGACGTCGAGCAAGTTGTCCGCCAATTTCGCGCCTTGGCCCTACGGCGCAGCGCCAATTTCGAAACGTTTGCCAGTACGGCCAACCAGCTCTATCGGTGGCTCATTGCCCCCATGGCAGAGGAGATTGAAACAGCCTTGAGCCGTGATGACAGTTCGATCAAAACCCTGGCTTTCGTCCTCGATGGTGGACTCAGAAGCCTTCCCATGGCAGCCCTTTATGATGGCGAGCAATTCCTGGTAGAGCGCTATGCGATCGCCATCACCCCCGGCCTGCAACTCTTCGATCCCAAACCCCTAGCCCGCCAAAATCTACGCGTTCTATTGGGCGGCACTGACAATGCCCCCAGCTTCGAGGCCGAGGGATTATCAGAACTGCCCAATGTTCCCTTTGAACTCGAAGAGATTCAGGCACAACTGCTCAACAGTGGACTGTTGCAGCAGGCACAGTTTCAGAAAGGTCAGATCAGCGAAAAGCTGAATAGCCAAGCCTACAACGTTGTCCACCTCGCCACCCACGGTCAATTCAGCTCCGATCCAGAGCAAACCTTTGTCTTGGACTGGGATGGACGCATTAATGTGGCCGAGATGGATCAACTCCTGCAATTCTCGGATCCGACTCAAGCCAACAACATCGAACTCCTCGTCCTCAGTGCCTGTGAAACAGCCAAAGGCGATAGTCGTGCAGCCCTGGGCTTAGCAGGGGTCGCCATTCGAGCCGGGGCTCGCAGCACCCTCGCCACCCTGTGGCAGGTGAATGATTTTTCCACCTCTGAATTCATGATTAAGTTCTACCAGCAACTCAGCCAAAGCAATCAAACCAAGGCGGAAATTTTGCGCAATGTACAGCTCAGCTTCCTCAATGATTATCCCGAGGAGGATTTTGAGACGCCTTACCACTGGGCACCCTTTATTTTAGTGGGGAACTGGCTGTAGGCAGCAGTTTTCGGGTCAGACCTGTACCCAGCAGCGGCGCGAAGATGCCCGCCACGATCGCCGGCACCAGAGGAACCCACCAGCCTTGCAGCAGCAGCACCAGGCTAAACGCCACCAGGAGACCCACCAGCCCTGTGGCGATCGCCATCCGAATGACCAGGCCCCGAGCACAACTCAGCAATAGCACCGCCAGCATTGCCCAGGAGGCCACCCAAAGCCAGTCCCCCCAGCGGGGCCAGAGCTGAATCAGAGGCCGCCGATCGAGCACGGCACTCAGCAATTGGCTGACCATATGCGCCTGAATCTCCACGCCTGTCATGGGTTGGGGACGATGAGGCACAGACCAACGGTGATCGTTAAAGCTGGGGGCAACGGTCCCCACCAGCACAAGGCGATCGCGCAAACGCTCCAGATCAAAGGACTCGGACAGAACATCACCGAGGCTTGCCGTATCTGCAATGGCACAGCAGGCCGCCTCCGGCGTTGTCTGAGTCGCCCGGTAGTTCAGTAGCAGTTGATATCCCCCCCGTTCACGCCGGGGATAGGCTCGCACCTCAGGCAACAGGGGCAACACTACGGAGCCCAACGATAATAAGCCCGATTCTGTCACCGCCAAAGGCCGTTGTTCATCATACAAATAACGTTCGACCAAGCGCAGCGAAAAAGCGAGATTGGACTGGCAGGGCAACGCATCGGCTTCATCCACAGACAGCAGGTGACGCCGCACGGTCTCATCTCGATCCAGAGGCGTATTGTTGAAGCCAGCAAAGCCCGGCGGTAAATCCGGCGAGCTGGGAACGCCGGGTTGGCCATACTGACAGATAAAGTAACTCCCTCCGCTAGCCAGACGTTGGCTCAAGGCTGGCTCCTTAGCAGCCTGTTCTCGATACAGGTCAAACCCAATCGTTCGCGGCTGCGCCTGTTCTAGTTTGGCCAGGAGCTGGTTCAGCATGGGATCTGACAGGGAGACGCCGCCTCGCTCATCAGCGGGCTGGGCCTGCACATCGGTCTCTGTGACTTGAATCAAAAACAGTCTGGCATCTGGCCCTTCATCAGGGCGCAGCTGCATGAGCTGATCGTAGGCCTGCAACTCCCAACGATGCAAGCTGCCGACAGAGCGTAGCCCCATTGCCGCACAGGTTGCTAATGCACCTGCCAGGATCAGTTTTCCCAACCGGGGTTTGAGGCGGCGATCGCTCACGCCAACGGCAGGCCAACTCTCAACGGGTCGCTCATCACCAAGCTGTTCGGCGACCCATTCCGGACTGAATACCTGCTGGTAAATACGATTCTTGACCCTCAGTCTGCCCTGGCGAGGCTCCACCAAGCCCGACAACCTGAGCGCGAGGTGATCCTGGGAGGCAGAACGATAGGGGATACTGCCCCGCTGCAAAATTGTGGCATAGAGCCGCAGCAGTCGCGACGTATTACGGGCATTGCGCAGGAGGCGATCGCGAATGGTCCGTAAATGCTCCGGCTCATCCTGAGATTCCCAGCTCTTGAGAATACGCGACTGAATCACGGCGGGAATGAGCTGCCCGACCTCGGCAACGGTTGCCTGCTTGGGCGTTGCCTCGGGCTCCTCTGTTTCCTGCTGCACCAGCAACGCACACACCTTTTGGGTCAAAAAGGGTTGTCCCCCGGTCCAATCGAGAATCGACTGCATCGCCGCCGCAGGTTCAACATCCAGCGCTGCTAATCCCGTCATCAGCGGCGCACAATCCTTGAGCTGAAATCCCTGGAGATCGATCGCAGTACCAATATTAAAGGGAGCCGAACGGCCCTTCTCTTGGATCAGTTCCGCCGGTGTGGCAACCCCTAAAAAGACAAAACTCAATCGCCGGTACTCGGGATTCGTCGCCCGCCGATCGTACAAGTTTCGAATCAATGAAAAGAATTCATCCGTGCTGAATTTCAAGCTGAGTATGCTATCGATTTCATCAATGAAGATGGCGATCGCGCCCTCAATTTGTTCTAGAACGATCGTATCAATAAATTCTCTCAAGGCTTGCACAGGGGATAGGTGCTCTCGCTCCTTGAGCCATTGCCGTGCCCGAAACCGAAGGCCCAAACCACTGGCCATTTCCTGCATCAGTCCGCCGTACCATTGGACCGCCGTAATCTCTTGACTCCCAATCCCGCTTAGCTCAATTTCGGTGCAAGCAATCCCCTGTTTCATCAAGCGAATCATGGTGCGAATGCGCAAACTCGACTTACCCATTTGTCGAGCATTCAGGACAGAGCAATATTCATGCTGAAGGATGGCCTCATAGAGCGTCTGATCCGCTTGGCGAGCGATGTAGGTGGGTGCATCGGTGGGTAAGCTACCACCCGCTTGATATTCATAATGCCGCGTTGGGTCTAGGCTCATGATGCTACATCAGGCTTGCAAAATACTGTCGATAGAGCTCACATCTCAAACTCGCACAATTGCCTTCGAGGCGGATCAGCCCAATGCCTTGAAGTTGATAGGCAATAATCGGATCAACCTTGACTAAAGTATCTGCTTGAATCATCTGTTGGATCGGTGCTAAAAAACTGGGCTCTTGCTGTAGAAATGCCCAATGTTGGCGCAGATGATTGCTGTAAATTCCAGCCTCAGTGACCGCACTGTTGAGAAAATGATTTAAGTTGATATCCTGGTGGGCTTGAAAATGCAAAAAAGCCTGTTCTAACAGGGCAGGATGCCCCCCAACCAAGGCGCATAGGTCTTCCACCACATTCGGTGAAATATCATACTGGCAAGCCAAATCTTGAGCCTGGGCCAAGGTAAATTCAGGCAGTTCAATCGGCACGCCAACATTGAAAGGCGATTGATTGATATTGAGGCGAATATAAATATCGGTGGAATGAACAATCACCAGACGCAAACGCTGCCATTGCTTGCGAAGGCGCGATTTCTCATGCCAGGAACGCAGCAGACCAAAGAAGTCTTCATAAACTTCAGGATGGGGAAAAAGCAGATCCACATCATCTAACACTAAAATCAGGGGTTCATCAATCTCCGCTAACAGGTATTGCTCTAGGTAAGTCGTGCAGCTCACCTTTGCCCCGAGACCTTCTTCATTCCAATAATCATCTAGCTCATCGGATAGGCCTAGCTCCATCGTTAGATTGAGGCAAAACCACCGCAAAAATCGACTGAGATTGGTGAAATGGGTTTGGCGATCGGCCAGTTCAAAACTCAATAAAACGGTTCGATACCCTTCCTTCGCTTCTAACTGCCGCAGCATCCGACCCACCAATGAGGTTTTCCCCATCAATCGTGCTGCTTTCATTCGCACCAACGCACTAGGCTTCAGCAGCGTCTCATAGCAGAGCGTCTCCAGCGGAGGTCGTTCAATGTAGATAGACTCGACAAAATCTCGCGATCTCGCCGCCGCTGCCCGCTGCTGCACCCAGTGCTGTTCTAGGACTTTCCGCAAGTTACTCTTTTTAACTTTCTCGCCCAAGGCCTCGGTGAGCAATTTCCACAGCTTGGGGGCACTATCCTGGCTGATGTAGCTGGTCGCATACTGATTTTGTGCCGCAATTTGGTCGTAGTCCAGCCGCTCCCAAGTCCCTCGCACGATCATCCTCTCCACCTCCGTCAGATGGCGATGCGCTGACGCGAGGGCTGCTTGGTCAGCCAGTTCAATGGCCTGTTCGACGCTCATAAAGTCCATACATCCCCCCAAAACATCCACCTCACAGCAGCCTGGTGGATGACAGCACACCCAATGGTGAATGCTGCCACTGACAACACTGACCTCTCTAGCCTATCCACACCGAGGCGATTTGCCTCTGACGTATGCCTCTTATGCCTCTATAGTCCCCTCAAATAGCCAACAATCGGTTCCTGGGCAATGGCCTCTAGACCGACATTGGGATCAACGAGCAGATCTTGCCAAATCGCCTGAAGGGATGGGTCGGACGTCGGTTCCATACGGAGCTGGGCCAACCCCTGAAGCGTTTCATACCAAACATGGTGTTTGGCATAGACGGCGACGGTCTCAAGCTGGGATACAGCACCAGCCAAATCTTTGACCAGCTCCGGCGTTGCTTCAATCCGCTTGATGAGTCCCGTCAACGATGCTGGGGTAGATTCTCCGTTCTCTGGACCGCACAAGACATCAAAATACCAACGGTAGGTCTGACCTAACGCGAGGGGATCAAGGGTTTTGGGCAGTTGAATCCCAACCACGCCAGGCTTCTCTGGGAGGGGAATGGTTTGACGATGAAGCTCTTTTTTATTCCACTTCAGCGAAAACTCTCCCTCGGGAACGTCTTGCCGGGTATAGGGCATATAGAGCCAAATGGTGGGGCGATCGCTCGTCGTCAGGTCCAGGGGAGCAGCCCCCACCAAACGCATTAGCCCTTGCTCACCAGTCGGTGCTAGGCAGTCGCCACGACTCCCGGTACCGTTCTGCGATCGCGGTGTTCCCCGAGTCGGCAACTTCGGCTGGGCTGGCACAAACTGAATCTTTTTATTCGTGTTCTGATTCGGGGTTGATACTTCTGCAGACCGCGCAACAGCCAAAGAGCCCATTTCTTGGAGGCCTGCAATACTGAGTACAGCTGTTCCGACGAGCAAAGTACTCCAACCGAAACGATGCAATTTCATGATTTTCATTTTTCTGGATGAAAGAACTGAGTCATGCACAATCGCAGTCAGAAACACACATTCTGAATACAACTCCAAGTACTACCTTAATGCGAGATGACTCCCCTTCTAACCACTCAAGTCACAAAACCATTAAGAAAAAGACCTTTGCTGCGCGGGCAAAGGTCTCGTATTCCACTCAGAAATCCATTTAAGGCTGGAAAAGCCTACAGATTCTTACCTACAAGCAGCAAACATCCTACATTGTTTTACTGAGGAGCGGTCCCCACGAGATTCTCCTCCCACTTCCGCGGCGGAGCAGCGCGACGAATCGTTCGCCAAATTTGAGTTGCCGCTAAGGTTCCATCAGCAACTGCGATCGACACCTGATTCAAGCCTTGTTTCAGGTCGCCCAGGGCAAAGATACGCTCGTGGCTCGTCTGGCACATGTTATTGGTCACCAGGTTCTTGCCTTCGTACTCCAGCTTAATGCCTTTGAGATAGTCGTTATGGTAGATGGAGCCCATGCCCACAAGGCCCGTCGTTGCCTCGACCATCGTGCCATCCGCCAGTTCCACCCCACTCATCTTGTGCTTTTCACCGTGGAACTTAGCGATGGGCTGCTCGTACAGCGGGTAACCATGGTCCGCCAGCTTCTGCTTCATCTCATCGCTGACCTCATAGAGGCCATGGGTCAACACTGAGATGTAGGGCGTAAACCAATTCAACACAAACGCCGCATTGATTTGCCCCGGAGACCCGGCCACCAACACGGCCTTCTGATCCCACATATCAAACCCATCACAGATCATGCAGACGTGCAGCGTATAGCCCGCATAGTCAAAGACATTCTGCATATCTTCGAGTTGTGGCAGCACATCAATGATGCCGGAGGCCGCCACCAAATACTTGGTCCGCAGCACCGTACCGACTTCATCCTTGCGGCCCACTTTCACCTTCACCGCAAAGGTATCCCCTTCATCCGTGACTTCTTCCACAAAGCCGCGTAGGTGGTCTGCCCCCCATTCGATCGCCTGATTTGTACCGTGCTTGATAATGTCACGACCGGGCGTCGTGGGATCAATCCCCAAGTAGTTACGCGTGTCCTGCATCCACATGGAACGCCCCTTACCCTTTTCCACGATCAGGCACTTGAGGCCATAGCGGGCCAGATAAATTGCCGCAGAGAGTCCGCCCATGCCACCACCAACGACAATCGCGTCGTAGACCGTATCCAAGCGGGTCTCAAGATTTTTGCTGGAAAGTTTCATGGCTAACTCACTGAACTCGAACAGATCCTAAATCAAACGAAATGAAAGAGAGGTGATCGGTCGTCAGTTCTCAGCCAGGGATATCCCAAACACTGCATTCCGACTCCCCATCACCCCATTACCCCAGGGATCTTAGCTCAGGCACTCGATCCAGGGCGTAACCACGGACTAGGCAACTGCCCGATCCTAGCCAACGAAGTCCAGTACAGGCTTCGAAACCCCTGCGGACTCCGTGCCTTTCAGGTAAGCCAGCATGGTATCTGCATCAGACACTTCAAAGGGGTCGGTGGGGCAGTTGTCAGCAAAACCAGGCTCGGTAAAGACCTTCTCGATTTTGCCATCATTCACCAGCATGGAATAGCGCCAGGAGCGAGGACCAAAGCCCAAGTTCGCTTTGTCAACCAACATCCCCATCTTGCGAGTGAACTCACCGTTGCCATCGGGCAGCAGGAAGACATTCTTAGCGCCAACTTTTTGGCCCCACTGGAACATCACAAAAGCATCGTTCACAGAAACGCAAACAATCTGATCTACACCTTGGGCCTTGAACTCTTCAAAAAGCTCTTCGTAGCGAGGCAGGTGGTTGGAGGAGCAGGTGGGGGTGAAAGCGCCGGGCAGGGAGAAGACAACAACCTTCTTGCCGCCGAACAGCTTCTCAGTGCTCAGATCTTCCCAACGATAGGGGTTAGGTCCCTCAACGGACTCATCGCGGACGCGAGTCTTGAATACAACGCTGGGGACTTGCTCAATAACTGCCATGACTTATCTCCTTATGGGTTTCGAACAATCTTCGAAGATCAACTGCGCCTGAAATGAAATCACTTCCAGAACATGCAACTCAGAATAATTCTGATTTAGGAATATATCAATAAGTATAATCACTTAATTCATTTTTCGATTCTGTGAAGCATGACGGTTCCGAAAAAGGAATGCTATGGTTGAAGTATCTAGGGGGCATCCCAAGGACACCGTCTGACATTAGACAGGGCAACGCCTTGGTGAACAACCCATCGAAATTCAGGTCCGAATATAAGCTCAGTTCTGGCATCGATTTTGGAGGCTCTGGGGATGCAGCAGCAGGCGGATGACATCGTAAAGACGCTCAAAACCAAGGGACTACGGGTCACACCACAGCGCTTTGCGGTGTACTCCAACCTATTGTCTCGGCAGGATCATCCCACCGCCGAACAGATCCTCCATGCTCTCAATCAGGATGCCCCAACTTCATCCCAGGCGACGGTCTACAGCTCTCTGCAAGCCTTGCAGAATGTGGGCCTAGTCCGCGAAGTGCTCCTGGAAGAAGGCGTCTGCCGATACGATGCCAACGTCTTGCCCCACCATCATTTCCGCTGCAAGTCCTGCGGAGCCATTGAAGATATTGCCTGGGAAAAATTCCAATGCATCGATCTGCAACAGCTGCGTCCAGGACTCAAGGTTGAAGAATACGAGGTGACGGTCCACGGACAGTGCGATCACTGCGGCTAGAACAGTCTTCTCTCGGGGAAGACAAGCCGCATCATCAAAGTCCTCGACCAGGCTGACGCATTGAACCGACTCACTCTGGTACTGCCTCGAATTGCAGGTGTAGGATTTTCTCACAATTAAGATGACTGGTCATTTTAATTGCGGGAGTACCATTCAAAATTCGAAATACATCAGTAGCGAGGTTATGTGATGAGGTAGAGCGATCGCCGACCCCGGCATGCCAGCGATGATTGGACAGGTGCACATAGCCACCGAATTGTGTCCCACGATGCGACTCACTGAGCCCGTTGCGAGTTACCCTATAAGATAATGAGCTTCAACAAATCGCTTATACAACTATAAAATAACACCACCTACAGCGACACCATGGGCGGATCGATTCGATCTACACTATAGCCATCATAAGGTCGTCGCCATGACGGTCCAGCCTGGAGATGCCATGCCACGGGGAAAGAACAAAGGAAAGCTTCTCGCCGCAGGCCTAGATCTGATCTATCAACAGGGATTTCACGCATCCGGCGTGCAGGAAATCGCAGATGCGAGCGGTGTCCCAAAGGGTTCGTTCTACAACTACTTTAAGAGCAAGGATGACTTTGCGGAACAAGTTCTAGAGCATTACACCGAGAAGCTCAGCCATTATCTAGATCAAACCTTAATTCAAGCGTCGGGCTCTCCGCTCACACGGTTACGCGCCATGGTGCAGGACTGGACCGAGCAATCATTAACGGAGGACAAGGGATACGGATGCTTGACTGGCAATCTTTGTCAGGAACTGGCCAAACAAAATCCGCAGGTGCAACAGGCCGTGGATCGCTCGTTTAATCAGCTCCAGGCTTACTTTGTCGCTTGTCTCACAGATGCTCAAGTGGCTGGAGAGCTTGACCCCAATGCCGATCCAGCACTACTCGCTGCCTTCATCTACAACGCTTGGCAAGGTGCACTCCTACGCACGAAGTCCCAGGAGAATAACGAAGCGCTTGTGCAATTTCAAACAGTCGTTTTTGACCGGTTGCTGGCCTAAAGTCTCCCTAATCTTACCGTCAAATAAAATGACTGGTCATATTTATCCACAATCCTGTGGAAATGTGGATAACGACGTACTCCATCCATGGGTGACTGCGCGGTCGCGATCGCAACTTGAGTCGGCCTAGCAACGGTGGCACTAACAACGGTGGCACTAACAACAGTGGACATAAAACGGCGTGACAGAACCGAGCTCACCGCTCCTCCCTGACCATCGTTGCTCCCCATCCTTCGGCTCGGCTCCTGCCATCCTCCGATCAAACCCCAAGTCGAATCACCACGGTTTTTGCGAAGGTTTTCACCCTAGGAAACTCAATCGAGGATCTTGGCAAGATTCATGGCAAGATCACTCAATTTTTATGCAGCAATCAAGTCTAAAGATGATCTTAATTCGGATAAATAAAAAGAAATTAAAAGGGAGTTTACAAGCAATATAAAGTCCAATCTCCTCTCAGTAGAGACAGTATAGCCCAAATTCTAAAACCAAGGCAGCCATGAACGTCCGCTACCAATCAGTTGGCGGGCATCAATCCCTTACCCACCGGGATTCGACTTCGCTCAGCCCTGACCTAACTAGATCGCAGTGGTTTCAATGGTTTTGGCTGCTCTTAACTCGCCACAGAAAAGCTTTACCGCTTTGGGTCTCCAATGATTTTTTAGAACTCTCACCCATCCATCTATCACACAATAAAGATACGGATAATTAAGTCTAAAAATGATGGAATAGATTTGGTCTTATAAAGTTTAAAATGGACAAAAATAGATCGCTTTTCTAGCCTATAGAATTGGCTTAGATTCAACCCTTACTTTTCTTCCCTCTCTCACTAGACCGCTTGCACGAACCGGACAGCCACCCCCATCCCCCGACCCCTTGCCCCCAATTCTGGAGAAAGGGGAGTCAAAAGGCCCCTCTTCCCCTGTACATCAAACAGCCGTGGGAGGGGGGTTGGGGTGAGGGCCAAATACTTGATGCAAGAGGTCTTATTCAGAGTGGTTGGAGTCACCTAAGACCATGCAACCGAATGATCCACTGTTTGGAGAACAATGGCATCTCCTTGATCCTCAGCAGCTCCAGAGCCTCGACCAGCCTGATATCTTGACCGCCTGGGACCGGTATCAAGGCAGTGGTGTCGTGATTGGCTTTGTGGATGATGGCATCGATTACAACCACCCCGATCTGCGATCGCGGTATCGTTCTGACCTGAGCTATGACTTTCTCGACAATGACGCTGACCCTTCTGCCACGCTAGGCAGCAACCACGGCACCATGATCGCAGGCATTGCCGTCGCAACCGGGAGTAACGGTGTCGGCGTCAGTGGTGTAGCCCCCCAAGCGGCTTGGGCTGCGCTACGCCACGAGTCCTTTGATGATGCCGACGTCGCCCGCGTCTTGTCCCACCGTAGCCAAGACATCGACATTTACAACAACAGTTGGGGACCCTACGACGATGGCACAACCCTCCAGGGTCCTGGACCCCAAACCCAGTTAGCGCTCCAAAACGGCGTCACCCAGGGGAGAGGTGGGCTCGGCAATATTTATGTGTGGGCTGCGGGCAACGGTGGTGAGGTCAACGACAACGTCAACTACGACGGCTACGCCAACAGCCGCTACACGATCGCCGTCGGAACCGTAGACCGCAGCGGCAGCAATCCTGCCTACGGAGAACCCGGCGCCCCCCTCCTGATTTCCGCCTTTTCCAGTGGGGCTGGCAACGGCATCCGCACCACCGATCTGTCGGGGGCTGCCGGGGAATCTACCGGAGACTACACCTACGCGGGTCTCAATTCTGCTGCCGTCCCTTCGGTCTCGGGCACCGTGGCGCTCATGCTAGATGCCAATCCCAATCTTGGCTGGCGTGATGTGCAACATATCCTCGTCAAAACGGCCATCCAAAACGACAGTGGCGATGCAGACTGGGTCAGCAACGGAGCCGGTCTCTCCGTCAATCATCAATACGGATTTGGTTTGGTCAATATTGGTGGGGCTGTGGCCGCAGCCGAAACCTGGAGCAATGTCGGCGCAGAGCAGACCATCCGGTCAGGAACAGTCGCGCTCAATCAGACCATTCCCGATGGCAGCGCCACGGGATTGGCCTCCACGATCACCCTGTCCCAAGCCATGACTGTGGAGTGGGTTGAAGTGGTGTTTGATGCTAGTCATGGCTATCGCGGCGATCTGAGCGTTGAGTTGATTTCACCATCGGGAACGCGATCGCGCCTCGCGGAACAACGGAACGACAGCAACGACAATTACAATGGCTGGGTCTTCACCTCCGCAAGACATTGGGACGAAAATGCCCAGGGCGATTGGCAACTGCGCGTCATTGATAATGTGACAGGCGATGAAGGCACCTGGAATTCCTGGCAACTCAATGTTTTTGGCACCACACCAGGCAACAATTCCATCCCGTCACCGCCCTCCACTCCAGCCCCAGCTCCTGTAACACCAGCCAGTCCCAGTCCAGTTTCCAACTCGGGCTCAACGATCATCATCGGGAGTGAAGCTGGGGATTGGCCCCTCACTGGCAGCAGCAATAATGAAACGTTGCGAGGCTTAGGCGGTAACGATCGCCTAGAGGGCCAAGGCGGTAATGATGTCCTCTGGGGAGAAGCCGGAAATGACCATCTCTTTGGGGGCAGCGGCAACGACCGCTTATATGCCACGGACTGGGATACGCAGGGCGTCGGTGAAGTCGATAATTTGACCGGGGGAACCGGGAGCGATCGCTTCATCCTGGGAGATGCTGGTCTCCCTTACTACGTCGGTGACGGCAGCAATAATGGCTGGGGTGACTTCGCGCTGCTCAAGGACTTCAGTACGGTGGCTGACATCATTGAACTCTATGGTTCTAGGGATAATTATCAACTTGAAGTCCAAGGCAATGACACGCATTTATTCTACGTGGGCAATACCCAGGCGGGGAGCTCAAAAGATGTCATTGCCCTAGTTGCCAATCAAACTAACCTCAATCTATTCAGCAGTCATTTCGAATTTCTGGGGTAGCACCTGAAACGGACAAAGCTGCGAATGTTAGGCATCAGCCCTGGGCGATCGTTTTGGCCCCTAGTGCTGGCCTCTAGTGCTGACCCTTCGTTCTGGCCCACAGTTCTGGCCCATATTTCACACCACCATAGAGTGCAACCATCCCCAGCAATAACAGGGCCATGGTGAGGGGAGCCACCTGCTGGAGCCAGAGCACCACCAGAATGATGCCTACGCTATCCGCGATCAGGACAGGCGATCGCAGCCTCGCGCCAAAGGGCACCACTGGCTCAGCGGCCCCTGGAAAGAGCTGCACGCCTGCTAAGCCATGGAACCACAGTTGACTAATCAACACTAGGATCACGCCCCATCCCAATGCTGCCCAAGCCAGATAGAAACCGATCAGTTCGATGGCGATCGTGCTGAGGGTAACCCAGGTAAAGCGATCCAGACGGGGATCATCCGTGGGGGATGGCTCAAGTGTCGCAAAAGATGCCGAGGCGGGGGGCGATCGCACGGCGGCAATATCCAGCAAATCGACCCCAGCCATACGCGCTTGGTCGAGACACAGCAACAGCAGAGCGAGGGCAATGCAGCGGTAATCCCATGACCCTTGGGGAAGCTGTAGCCCGATGCCCAAGGCTGCTGGCAAAAAGAGAAGGCTAACGGGATGAACAGATTGACCCATAGATTGCAGTTTTCGCAGTTCGGCTAGGGCGCTACCCTCGTTGTTCAACGATAAATCAAAGTTATGAATTCTTTGCAGAGGAGCCCGGCTGCTTCCAAAAATTTGGGTAAGCTGAGGGAATAGGGAGCCTTGCGCCCCACTGATCGAGCCTATAAGGACAAAACCTATGCCGATGGTATCTGTGGCCCAGGCGCGGCCCAATGAACGCGCTGAGTTCATTAAAAAAACCTACGTTCACCTCGCAGGTGCAGTAGCCGCCTTCGGTCTACTGGAGTACATCTTCATCCAAACCGGCATTGCTCAGGCCATGGCTAGCCTGGTGGCCTCACACCGCTTTGCTTGGATGGCCATCCTAGGGGGGTTCGCCGTACTGGGCTGGATCTCACGCAGCCTAGCCGCCAAGGCCGATGATGAAATGCTGCAATATGCGGGTCTCGGCCTCTATGTCGTGGGCTATGCCTTGATATTTGCACCGATGATTTTCATCGCGGCGGTCTACTCAGACCCGAGCGTTCTGCCCACCGCAGGCATCCTAACAGCCTTTATGTTTGCGGGCCTGACGCTGATTGCGTTCACGACCAAGAAAGACTTTTCATTCCTTGGTGGATTTCTGCGCATCGGCGGCTTTGTTGCCTTGGGTCTGATTATTTGCAGTGCAATCTTCGGGTTTAGCCTGGGGCTGCTCTTCTCCGTCGTCATGGTAGGTTTCGCATCCTGCGCCATTCTCTATGACACCTCCAAGGTGATGCACCACTTCAGCACCCGTCATCATGTTGCAGCTGCCCTAGAGCTGTTCGCATCGGTCGCACTCCTGTTCTGGTACATCCTACGGATCGTGATGTCGATGTCTCGCCGTTAAGCGCGGTGTGGTGATGGCAGCTCGTCCTTGAGCAACACACCATTCAGACGCAAAACCATTCAGACTCAAAACCATTCAGACTCAAAACCATTCAACTTCAAAAAGCCCAGGGCGATCGCCCTGGGCTTTTGAGGTTTTATGTTATGGACCCACCAGCGCCCAGCCATCGTATTCTGAGGCTCGTATTCTGAAGCTCATTTCATACATCATGTCATCACACTCATGTATGGAGCTTATGTGATGGCTGATGGGGCACGCTTTTTGGCGGCAGCCGTCACACTGTCAATGATGCTGAGGTGTGGTTTGATTTGGTTGGGGACAGCGCTCACGAATCATTGAGCGACACAATGATTCCGCGAAAGATCCATCGCATCATCATGACTTGCATCAGACCAAACAAGGGGTGTCAGGACATTGGAACAGGGGAAATCACAGAGTGGTCGGCTGCGCAAAAGTCTGTCCTGGCTGATCGTGCTGGGCTGCTGCTACGTGGGACCACAGCTGGTGCAAATGCTGCGGGTTCGTCCACAGATCCACAGCACCATTGCTGACGTGCCCCTCACTCAGCAGGCGATCGTTTTTGGCGCAGCGGTAATTGACGAGAACAGGCTGACGGACGTGACGCGGGAGCGGATAGAAGCGGCAGCATTGTTGTATTGGCAAGGGCGAGTCCGTTATCTCTTCATTTCTGGGGATAACCGTTACGACAAGCAGGCAGAGGCCATGGGGAAATATGCGATCGCCCGAGGGGTTCCAGAGTCACACGTCACCATCGACCCCATCGGCATCGACACCCACGATAGCTGTCGGCACTTTGTCGGTATCCAGGAGCAAGCCGTCCTGGTCACCCAAGCATTCCATTTACCTCGAGCAATGCTGATGTGTGAGCGCAACGGCATCGAAATCACAGGTTTAGCAGCCAATCGACTGGGAATTTTGGAATCTCGGGGTAGCGATCGCCTGGAAATCGCACGCATTAGAACGGGCCGATTTTTGCGAGAAGCAGGATTAACGTGGCT
>CALIJJ010000160.1 GCA_938017515.1 uncultured Pseudanabaenaceae cyanobacterium | reverse complement strand
GGCCTTGCTCAGAATCAGCAGATTGAGGAGATTACGGTTCGCTGGCCCAGTGGCAAGGAGCAGGTGATTCGCAATGTCTCTGCCAACCAGGTTCTAAAAATTACTGAGCCCTCAGCTTAGCCATAACAGAAGTTGCGAGCGCTCCAGCAGAGACCTGATGGTCTCTGCTGGAGCGCTGTTGTAGGAGATTATCGTTCGATGTATCCCTCTAAAAGCAAATCTGTCCCAATGCGCTGCCAGGATACCCGCTCCAAGGCCAACGCTTGGTCCATTGTCGTCAGGCCCAAATCCCCGACTGGAGATAGCCCAGAGCCTCCGATGATTTTGGGTGCAATAAACGCCAACACCTTCTGGATGGAACCATCCGCGATCGCCGCCGCCGCCAACGTTCCCCCACATTCCCACAGCACCGACAGAAAGCCCCGCTGATATAAGTTCTCCATTACCGCCCTAGGAGCTAAAGATGGTAGAGCAACTAATTCCACCCCCTTGGATTCGAGCGATCGCCACTGCGCCTGAAAGTACTCGTCCCCTGATTGCTCCGTAAACACCACCGTCGCGGCTTCATTCACATCCCACAGCCGAGCCTCCAGAGGCAAATCCAACGAGCGACTCATCACCACTCGCAGCGGATTTGGCCCCTCCAATCCATGGACCGTCAATAGCGGATCATCCTGGCGGACCGTGTTACCCCCCACCACCACCGCGTCACATGACCAACGGAGTTGATGAACCTGCGATCGCGACTCCGGCTGTGTGATCCATTGGCTATGACCGCTACTCGCTGCAATCTTGCCGTCCAAGGTCATGGCGTACTTGAGAATCCCCAAGGGTTGCTTACGCAAGATACGGTGAACGAAGGCTTCATTCAATTTTTGGCAAGCATCTTCCTCAACGCCGACGACGACCTCAATGCCTGCATCCCGCAACGTCTGAAGCCCACCCCCCGCCACCAGTGGATTGGGATCGACCATGCCGACCACGACCTTCGCCACCCCTGCCTTGACCAGAGCTTGGGAACAAGGCGGCGTCCGTCCATGGTGGTTGCAGGGTTCCAAACTGACGTAGGCTGTTGCTCCCCTCGCCGCTTCGCCTGCCTCGCGTAGCGCAAAAACTTCGGCATGGGGTTGACCGGCTCCAGGGTGAAACCCTTCGCCGATGATTGCGCCATCTCGAACGATCACCGCTCCCACCATGGGATTAGGAGCAGTCAGACCCCGGCCACGGTTGGCCAGCGTGAGACAGCGCTGCATCATCCGAATATCGAAGGAAGCGTCAAGGGAAGCGGTCATGGAAACGTCGGTGTCAGGAGGGCGTGGCTTCGCGCTCCAGGAGCAGCGTCACCGGACCATCGTTATTGATGGATACCTGCATCATGGCACCAAACTGACCCGTCTCAACTTTGATGCCGGTAGCGCGCAGTTTTTCGACGAATTGCTCGTAGAGGGGCTGGGCGATCGCCGGAGCCGCCGCCTTATCAAATGAAGGCCGCCGACCCTTGCGACAATCGCCATATAGCGTGAACTGACTCACCACTAATATCTCACCGCCGATATCCTGAATGGATTGATCCCAACGCCCGGTTTCCGCATCTGGAAACAGTCGCAGGCTCAAGCACTTGCGCACCATCCACTCCACCTCAGCATCACTGTCACCCTTAGTGATCCCGACCAGCAGGTTGAAACCCCGACCAATTTCACCAACGATCGCTCCCTCGACGGTGACTTGGGAGGATTGGACGCGCTGAAGAATCACTCGCATCCTATTTGCGAGAAAAGCCCTTGGCACGGCCCGTGGACGGAACCGTTAAGCAGCTATTGATTTGCTCGCGCAGTTTGTCATGGTCCATGTTTTGGCCAATGAGGACAATCTGATTTTTCTTGGGGCCAGTCCACTCACTGTCATCGAGGGTAAAGCGCTTGCCGCTGAGGTGAAACACATGGCGCTTTTGGCTTTCTTCGAACCAGAGGATGCCTTTGGCTCGAAAGACGTTCTCCGGCATTTGGTTGTCGAGGAAGTATTGGAACTTGCGGATGGCGAAGGGGCGATCGCTCTGAATCGACAGCGACGTAAACCCATCCACGGCGAGGTGGTCAGAGTGGTGGTGGTCGTGGTCATGGCTGTGATCGTGGCCATGATCGTGGCCATGATCGTGGCCATGGTCATGTTCACAGTGGCCGTGGTCATGATCACAATTGGAATGGTCCTCCTGATGCCCATCCTCTTTATGGGCATGACCGTGGTCGTGGTCGTGCTCCTCTTTCCCCTCAGCCTTCTCAAAATACTTATCCGACTCGAACAAACCCACGCTCAGGATCAGCGGTAGCGGCACTGCGCTATTGGTCGTACGCAAAATGCGTGCCCCTTCTTTGACATCCCGCAGTTTCACCTCCAACAAATCCAGATCCGCCTCGTCAACCAAATCGGCTTTGTTGAGCAGCAATGTATCGGCATACAAAATCTGGTTGTGGGCCGCCTCGCTGTTAAACAAGTCCATGCTGTAGTTGGCAGCATCGACGACGGTGATAATTGAGTCCAAACGGGTCAAATCTCGCAGCTCCGTCCCCAGGAACGTCAACGCGACGGGCAGAGGATCGGCCAATCCCGTGGTCTCAACCACCAGATAATCCACCTTATCTTCGCGTTCTAGCACGCGGTAAACCGCATCGAGCAGATCGCTATTAATGGTGCAGCAAATGCAGCCGTTACTCAGCTCCACCATATCTTCGCCCGTGGAGACAATCAGCTCGTTGTCAATGCCGATCTCACCAAACTCGTTCACCAGGACGGCAGTTTTGACGCCCTGCTGGTTGGTCAGGATATGGTTCAGCAGGGTGGTTTTGCCGCTCCCCAAAAAGCCGGTGATAATCGAAACCGGCAGACCCTGTTTGGTGTCGTCCATGGGGGGGGCTTGGGCGATGGAGGCCGCTGAAGTCATGGCAGTCAATGGGCTACAAAGGAGCTGAAAATGTTTCTCATTTGATAGTAGCGCGATTGTCTAGGCTACAGCGCTACGGGATGTTAAGGAGGCTTCACTGAAGGAAGCTCAGTTCAAGGAGCATCGGCTTGCGCCAGCTTTCGCTTAGCCGCCTGCCAAAGGATTTCTAGTTCTTCAATGGAGTAATCCCCGATGGGGCGATCGCCCTTCTCCTTTGCCGCCGCTTCGACGAGCTCAAACCGCTGCACGAAGCGTCGATTGGTGCCTCGCAGTGCCGCTTCTGGGTCCACGCCATACCACCGCGCTAAATTCACGACGGTAAACAGCAGGTCACCCAGTTCTTCCTGCTGATGCTGCTTGTGCTGGGGATCGTTACCGCTGGCAATCGCGTCCTTCAGCTCCCCCAGCTCTTCCTCAAACTTCTCCCAAACCGCCTCTACCGTGGGCCATTCAAACCCCGAGCCTGCTGCTTTTTGAGAAATCTTCATGGCCGCAGCGAGGGGTGGGTTGGTTTGGTTATATTTGCCTAGCTTTTCACTCAAGCTGGCCACAGCGGGCAGCCCTTTTTGAGTACGCTCCTGGCGCTTAATGGCTTCCCAGTTAGTCCGAACGGTTTCAGGATCAGTTGCTAAACCATCTCCAAAGACATGGGGATGCCGCCGAATCAGTTTTTCGCTGATACCTTGGGCGACGTCGGCGAGGGTGAACTGCCCCAAATCCTGGGCCACCTGAGCCTGCAGAACAACCTGGAGTAAGAGGTCTCCCAGTTCTTCCGTAATATCGGGCACCTCGCCCCGCTCCAGGGCATCGACAGTTTCGTAGGCTTCTTCAATGATGTAAGGAATGAGGCTTTGGGGCGTTTGGGCCAGGTCCCAGGGGCAGCCGCCATCAGGATTGCGCAATTGAGCCACGACAGCAATCAGCTCCTGTAGGGCCCCAGTAATGTCGGAGCTTATTTCGGGGCTAACGTTCGGGCTGCTTGTGTTCAGTTTATGTTCAGAATTGTCCCGACTGGGATAGATCATAGCGAGACCAGACAACCAATTGTCCAAGGGTGGTTTTCATCTAGCTCTAGGTTATTTCTTCCGGCGGCGCTTGTTTGTTTTCTTCAGGCGTTTACGCTGGAAGCGCTTCCAACTGCTGCCGCCCCAATCGCTGAGAGCATGGCTCATCCCCCCGAACTCCAGCCCGAGGAAAAGCATCAGTGTCTCGCTGGGATGCTCAAACATCAGAGCTTTAAGCTGGAGCAATCCCTGATCGATTTGCTCCATACTAAGGGTTTGCCAATTTTTGGGGTCGGTGATTTGGGCAATCGCAATCACCCCAATCACCCAAAACAACAAAAGCCAAGCCCCCAAATAGGCCAAGCGAAACACGGTGCCCAGAATGGGTCCATGGGACAGCATGGAGCGGTGGTGCATTGCCCTTTGGTAGGGCAACCACATCCAACGCATAATCCCCCAGCGCTTATAGGGACGCGACCGAATATCCAAATCAGGGCTCAACATCATGCCCCCAAAGAGATAGGTGCCACTAAACAGCAGCGCCTGCAAGGGACTGCGCGTTGCGAGCAGAACCCCACCAGTCAAGATTGGCAATGTCCAAAGGGTAATGCGATCGTGGGTGCGACCAGAGGGCATAGAGTAGGGGAACAAATGTATCTCCCATACTAAGGGTCTGAGACCCGCTCGCCCAGGGGGCTGGCTCCCTCTGGGCTATGAACCTTGCCTGATTCACGTTGATTCACTGACTCGATCCTGGACGGGTTGATCCAATCTCTAGCTTCTGCGTTCAATGCTATATAATAATCAACGCTACGGGATGTAGCGCAGCTTGGTAGCGCACTTCGTTCGGGACGAAGGGGCCGCTGGTTCGAATCCAGTCATCCCGATTTTCAACACATTTATTATTGATTTTGTATCCAACTGCTGTGGTAGCTTCTGGACTAAATCGACCTTGAGTCAACAGTCAGGCTGCAACACACCTATGTCATGGGTTCTTGACTTTTGTGTCTCACTGATTCAAACGGTAAAGGCATCCGGTACTATTTTCATAGTTACACTTAGATCAATCGGAAGGCCATATCTACGTAGATTGACTGGATCGCGCAAAGGGACTTCTCGTCAAAATAGCGGTCGATCATCCCTCTACACCTTGTCATACTTTTAATAGAGAAAAAACTTGGTCAACGCCATGAATAGCACTTTACACACCGTCGCAGGTGTTCCTCTATACAAGCTGTTCCTCCTCACGATGCTGATTTGTCCGACCGTGGCGATCGGGGCGAGTCTAATTCATCCTCTGCGCGTTTGGGCAGCCGGTGGGCAGTGGTGCCAAGTGCTCAGCCCTAGCGGAAAATTCCAGGTTCTATACGGCTATCAGTGCGAAAGTACTCCCGTTGGCCTCGTGCGCCGTTTTCGCTAGAGCCTGTAGGCGAAGTGACAGCTCTTATTTAATCGATCTCTTGCATCAATCACCTGGCCCCCACCCCAACCCCTTTCCCAAGCTTGGGAAAGGGTCTTTTTGACTCCCCTTGCCCCAGATGGGGGCGGCTGTCAGGGTCGTGCAAGAGGTCTAATAGGGAGCTTGAACCGAGTCGGGCAATCCTGCACTATTCATACCGACCTCGTTTGCCAATATCCATTTATTGACAACAAGCAAGCACAACAACCAAGGGCAACAATCAAGGGGCTGAAGACTTAAAATTCGTCTTCAGCCTTTATCGTCTTCAGTCTTTAACTGATTGCACAGCAATCCCAGGGCAATAAATGGGTTAAAAGAATACCGTCCGACCCCCAACAAACTTCTTCTAGTTCTCATTGATACGCCTATTTTCCTACATTTTCAGGTTGACAATAGGGTATCCATTTAGGTTATCCATAGAATTAAAGTTCCATTGAAAGTTCGATATTCTAGATATTTCATAAAAAGTAAAGTCTTGCTGAAAGACTGTGATAGCATCCTTGAAAGCCGCATTTTCTGTAGCTTTTACTACGAATAAGGCATTTGCTTGTTTCTGAAAATTGAATAAGTATTCTGCAATCGTTTCGTGGTTTTAATTATTTCCTACTACTCAGGGAAAGGAGCATTCATATGGCACGAGCAAGCAATCGGGCAACGGGATTTTTTAGTGATTTTAAAGATTTCCTGATGCAAGGAAACGTTGTCGATTTAGCAGTTGCAGTCATTATTGGCGCAGCCTTCGGCAAAATCATTGATTCATTAATGACCAACATCATTACCCCCTTGCTGTTGAGCCCTGCACTCACGGCAGCGGGCGTTGACAATATTGAGAGCTGGGCACCCGGCGGTATCAAGTGGGGCCTCTTTATCGCAGCAATCCTGAATTTCGTCGTGGTTGCGTTTGTGATGTTCACAATGATTCGCAGTATTCAATCTGCCAAGAATCGTATGGCACGCGCCGAAGCGTTAGCGGAGCCTGAGGTTGATCCAGTTTTGGCGACCCAAGAGAAACTAGCGGACAGCGTCAATCGGCTGACCGCGGCTCTCGATCGCCAGCAGCTCGGCTAAAACAGCCTTTTACGAATCAGTTTTCCTTACACAGTCGCAGGACCAGAAGCTTGAGCTCAGGTCCTGCTTTTTTGCCAGCTGTTTTAGGTTGAATCCCTTTAGGCTGCATTTTGCCAAGAACCTGGACCAAATTCTTTCTCAAATTCTTCCACCATCCAGGTCATGGACTTCCCTCGCCGCTGGCCCACATTGCCCAGATATTGCTTATAGAGAAACAGATTGCGTCGGGTGGGAGACTTGCCAAAGATAGCCCCCTGATACCAGGATTCGTGGGGCAAAACATTAAAGCAGTCAAAATACTGCTGCTTGGCCAGCTCCGGTAAATAGCCCCGGCGAAATACCCGCTGACGGAATACCTGGAATAGCTGGTAGCGCTGCGTTTCATCGGTGATTTGGGAAAGCTGCTCTCGGCCCATCAGCTCCACCAAATCATCGGTAAACACCGGGCGATCGGCTGTCCAGTCATGGCCACATTCGGGGCACTCCATCATGAAGGTTTGGATGAGGCTGCTGCATTCGGGGCATTGCTTTTTGGGCACTGAACGTCCCTGCCCCGGTCGGTGCTCCGGACTCGATTCTCCAAAGGGAAGATCGTAGGTCGTGATGTCCTCAGGAAAACCAAGCCGTTGAAGGTTGCCGGACTGGTCCAAAATAATGCCGAATTCCTTGCCCGTTTGGGGACTAATGCGCATGACTCGGCCAATTTGCTGCTGATGCAGGGCTAGAGACATGGTCGGACGCAGCAGCAGGCCCACTTCGATGGCAGGTACATCAAAGCCAATGCTGAGGACATTACAGGACGTCAGCACCCGGAGATCTCCTGTGGCGATCGCCTCATACAGCTTTTTGCGCTTCTTAATCGGCGTACTGCCCGCCACATAATCCGCCTCAACCCCCGCAGCTTGAAAGGCCTCAGCCACATGGCGTGCATGGCCCACATCGACGCAAAACGCAATGGTGCGCTTGTCCGGAGTCAGACGCTTCCATTCCTCGACCACACGCTGGACCAGTTCGGGGCGATCGCAGGCATTCTTCAGCTGCTTCTCGTTATAGTCGCCCGCCACCAGCTGCATCTCCCCCAGCTCGACTTGATCCTCCTGGGGCAAACCAAAATATTTCATCTGGGCCAAAAAGCCCATCTTCTGCAATGCCACCGGCGGCGGCGCACAGACGAGCGTCTCAAAATAATCCCCTAATTGCTCATTATCCAAACGATAGGGCGTCGCGGTCATGGCAATGTGGACGGCATTCGGGTGCGTCTCATTCAGCAGTTGCTGACCCACCTGACTAAACACCGTCGTGTGGCCCTCATCATAGAAAACCAAATCCGCAGGCCAGTCCCGCCACCAATCGCGTTTAGCCATCGTCTGAACACTCGCAATTTGAATCGGAGCATCCGGATCTTCGGGCCAGCCAGCCTTGATAAAGCCACACTTGAGACCAAACAGCTTCATCTTGTCGTAGGTCTGACCCACGAGGACATCCAAGTGAACCAAAAACAGAAGACGACTGCCCGCCGCTTCTGCATGGGCACAAATTTGCCCACTAATAACGGTTTTGCCTGAACCGGTTCCAGCAATAATGGCAACCTTGCGATAACCCGCCCGGATTTTTCCGTAGAGGTCATTCACCACTTGGGCTTGGTAGGGACGCAGTTTAGGTGGGGTGGGTTTGTTCGCGTTCCGGGCAGCACCGGTGGTACTCCGGGTTGCGCTCCCGGTGCCCGGGGCAGCAGCGGAATCACTCAAAGTAGTACCAGCGGGGACAGCGTCAGACATAACCAGGTTTCATCGCAGCGTTTTCGGGGATCAGCACACCCTATCGGGTGCAATGCTCGGGACGACCACTACACAACGGACGAGAGCCAGCCTCTGAGGAAATAGTAGACAGAAATAAACTGCTCCTGTAACGCCTGCCCCGTCAAATTCAAGGCTCGTTCACTGGGAACCACATCCTGGGGAAAACTGAGGCGACGACGGGGCTTACCGCTACTTTGAATGCTGACAAAATCCGTCGCCCGAGGGACAACCCGAACCCCCTCACCATCATTGAGATCGTCCAGGGTATGGGTAAACGTTGCAGCCGCACGCTGCATGTCTAAGGCTGAGGAGACCAGAACCACTTCCCGATTGCCCGTGTCCTTGAGCACTTTGCGAACGTTGAGCGCACTCTCACGAATCGTGCTGCTGTTGTCTGCCACCCGAATCGCTTCTGAGGGAACCCCTAGAGAATTGAGGACAGCTCGAACCTCGTTGCTCTCATTCAGCGTTTCGCGGGGGGCATCAGAAATTCCAGAACGGCGATCGGCAGCGATGATGATCGTTGAACCGGGCTGCTCGCCGTAGAGCTGGGCAGCATAACGAACGCGATCGCCCGCATCGGTCATTTCAATTTGGGTGCGGGGAGGGAGCAGGGGCCGAGTCGTCCCCTGGGCGAGCAACACAATCGGCTCAGGTCCCGCCACAGGATTGTTCTTCATCAGGCTTGCGGCATCCAGTTCCGCTTCACCATGGAGCCAGTAGGCCGTTGCCGGAGCACTGGTAATCAGCAAAATCGCGATCGCCCAAAAAATCGGGTCTTGGACAAACTTCCCCTTCGTCAGACTGTCAAAGGAAAATGCCATCAGCAAACAAATGAGAATAAACCCGAGGGGTCTAAACGGCAGCGACAGAATGCTCCAGGCCTCTGAAACAATGCTCTGGCTCGGCTCAAAAAAGGCCAAGACAATCAGCGTCACCAGCAGTGCAAAACCCAGGAACGTATAGATTTTCTGCGGAATGAACTGTTTCAGGACAAACCAGGCGATGTAGCCGATCAACAGCCACAGCAAAACCTGTGTTAATAACTCATACATGGTTTGCCTTCCTCAAGCCAAAAACGGACAACCCTCACTGTAATCACCGGCCCAAGCAGTGCCCCTGAATACAGGACCCCTTTCCAACCCAGCTCTCATCTTTAAAAAATGGGCTCAATCGCTTGACCTGCCGTTGATTTTGCCCCTTCGGCAATTTAATCTGCCATACCATAGCATGCCGATCGCAAATGGGGATGATGGCTTGCAACATATTATTTTGAAAGGCCTGAAAGCTCTGATTAACTGGGGAAAATCAACGCTGGGATAATCCCAGCTCCAGAACGCCTCCACTGGCAACCACTGTCCCGACAAATGTCCCGACCAAAGTCCAACCATCGCAGGAAGAATCACCATGTCTACCCCCGCCTGGCCCGCACTGCTTCAACAACTGCTCGATCGCCAGTCTCTCTCCTTTGAGCAAGCCACCCAACTCATGGAAGGCTGGCTTAACAGCGACATCCCTGAAGTCACCTCCGGCGCGATTCTAGCAGCGCTCCAGGCCAAGGGGGTTTCCGCTGAAGAACTGGCGGGGATGGCCAATGTGTTGAAAGGGCAAGCGAAGCCAGGAGAACGGATCAGCGGTCCAGTCATTGACACCTGTGGCACCGGCGGCGATGGCGCGGACACCTTTAACATCTCCACAGCGGTCTCCTTTGTCGCAGCAGCATCGGGTCTGGCCGTCGCCAAGCACGGCAATCGTTCCGCCTCTGGCAAGGTGGGTTCCGCCGATGTCCTAGAGGCCCTTGGAATCAATTTGGGCGCACCGGCAGACACCATCCAGGCGGCACTCCAGGAGGTGGGCATCACCTTTTTGTTTGCCCCGGGCTGGCATCCAGCCATGAAAGCCGTCGTCCCCCTACGCAAAACCCTCGGTATCCGCACCGTCTTTAATTTGCTGGGTCCCTTGGTCAATCCCCTTAATCCCACCGGTCAAGTCTTGGGGGTGGCAGACCCCAGCTTGATTGAAGTTCTCGCAGGGGCACTCGGTCAGCTGGGCACCCAGCGGGCCATGGTCATTCACGGACGTGAACGGCTGGACGAGGCGGGGCTCGGCGACCTCACCGACATCGCAGAATTGCGTGACGGCACAGTCCACACCCAGGTCGTTGCTCCCAAAGCCCTGGGGCTCACCTCTGCTCCACTCAGTGCCCTCAAAGGCGGCGACGTGGAGGAAAATGCCGCCATTCTCAAGGCCGTTCTCCAGGGGAACAGCACAGATGCGCAGCGAGATGTCGTGGCCCTCAACGCCGCCATGGCCTTTCAAGTGGGTGAAAAAGCCAACAGTGTCGAAGAGGGGATCAGCCTGGCCCAGGACATCCTCAAATCTGGCGCGGCCTGGGAAAAACTTGAAGCCCTCGTAACGTTTCTAAAGCAGGTCTAAGCCAACTACCACGGCAATTCGCGAATCGTGAAATAATGGGCGGCGAAATAACGGTTCGGTTCCGCCGGGAGATTCCCCATGTCCTTTATCCCTGAGCAGCCCGCATTGCTCGTCCTCGCCGATGGTTCAGTCTATCGAGGCTACTCCTTCGGTGCCCAGGGGACCACAGTGGGCGAGGTGGTGTTCAACACGGGCATGACAGGATACCAAGAAGTCATGACAGACCCCAGCTACCGGGGACAGATGGTGACATTCACCTATCCGGAGCTGGGCAATACCGGTGTCAATCCGTTGGATGAGGAATCAGCCCAGCCCCATGTGAAGGGCGCGATCGCCCGCAATATTTGCCATCGCCCCAGCAACTGGCGCTCCACCCAATCCCTACCGGACTATCTCAAACACCACAAGATTCCCGGTATCTATGGCATTGATACCCGCGCCCTGACTCGAAAGATTCGCTCAACCGGTGCCATGAACGGTGCGATCTCCTCAGAAATCCTTGACCCGGTAGAGCTGCTGCAAACCGTACGCGATGCGCCCTCCATGGAGGGTCTCAACCTCGTCGAGGAAGTCACGACTTCCGAGGTTTACGAATGGTCAGATGCCACCGCAACCCCCTGGGAATTTAGTGGCGCAGCAGCCCAGGACAAACAAGAACCACTGACGGTGGTCGCCCTCGACTTCGGCGTCAAACGCAATATTCTGCGCCGTCTGGCGAGCTTTGGCTGCAAAGTTATTGTCGTTCCAGCCAATACCTCCGCCGAAACGATCTACAGCTACAATCCCGACGGCATCTTCTTGTCCAACGGCCCCGGCGACCCCGCTGCGGTGACCGAGGGTATCGCCACCGCCCAGGCTCTCCTCCAGCAGGATCGCCCCGTTTTTGGAATCTGCATGGGCCACCAAATCCTGGGTCTGTCCCTAGGCGCAGAAACCTACAAGCTCAAATTTGGTCACCGGGGCCTTAATCAGCCCTGTGGATTGGATGCCCAGGTGGAGATCACAAGCCAGAACCACGGCTTTGCCATCAGCGCCGAGTCCCTTCATACCGACGTGGAAATCACCCATCTCAACCTCAATGACAAAACGGTCGCTGGGCTCAAACACAAAACCCTGCCCCTCTTTTCGGTGCAGTACCACCCCGAAGCAAGCCCCGGTCCCCACGATTCTGACTATCTCTTTGAACAGTTTGTGAACACCATGCGAACCCACCGAGCCGGGCACGTTTCTGGGTAAGATTATGGGCAACGTTCAGAGCGACGTTCTGGACAATCCTGCGTCATCAATTGAGCCCATCGAGTGATTGTTGCAGGGGACACAACCGTGACCTATACTGGGGCGTCGGCACATTAATCTAGATTGATCTAGAATCACCTTAAGCTATCTGTAACAGGTGCTTAAAATAGGTGTTAAGGGTCAATGCCAACCCCTTAAAATCAGAAGTCTATCAGGTCCCGACAAGGAGGCGCTTATCCCTGAACAACTAGCCCTAACCGTAAGTTTGAGAGGCACCCGAGACGTTAGGGACAATTGCCAAATTTTTCGCCTCACCGGTCTTCTGGATGCGTTTTCAGAGCCCAACTTTATTAAGGTTTTGGGTAAGTGCATCAAGGATGGCCCGAAGAATGTCGTTTTGGACCTTTCCAAAATTGATTTCATCGACAGTTCCGGCCTTGGAGCTTTGGTACAGGTTGCAAAGCTCTCTCAGAATGAGAAGGGCCTGCTGCAAATTGTCACCAACGCCCGCGTAACCCAAACCGTCAAAATGGTTCGCCTCGATAAATTCCTGTCACTTCAACCAACCGTTGATGCGGCCCTGGAAAAGGCGAAATCCGGCTCCTAACCCCTAAGGCGGCCTCAAAGCGTTGCCTTATTCAGTTGGGTTCGCGCCTGTGAATCGCCAATTGGTGAGTTGCAGGTTGACTTGAATCTCTGTTGAGCGCGAAGGGAACATACCCTTCGCGCTTTTTATATTGTTTCCCTGGACCCCTCCCTTGGAATCATCCATCAGACCTCATCCGATTCGGGAGCCTCAATGTGTCTTTCTCGTTTCCCCATGACCAATCCTTAAGTCCGGAGCAAATCCGGCGCCTCTCTCCCGTTCAACTGTCCTATATTGGCGATGGTGTTTATGAACTTTGGATGCGGCTGCATCATCTTTGGCCCCCCCGAAAAATCCAAACCTATCATCAGCAAGTGGTCGCTCAGGTGCGGGCCGAAAGCCAGGCTCAGCAACTCACAAAAATCACAGAGCAACTCTCTGATTCAGAGCTCGATATTGTACGGCGGGGACGCAATGCAGCGACGGGGAAACCCAAACGCCTCGATGCAGAGATCTATGCCCAGGCCAGTGGCTTCGAGGCATTACTTGGGTATCTCTATTTAACGAACCCGGAACGATTGCAGGCCCTTCTGGGATACTTGGAGCAAGCCAGTTCTGACGCCAGTGGGTAAAGGCCCAGCGGGTGCAGAACCAAGCTAAATCTCCCTACAGCGGCCGGTCTGCGTCCCTTGCGATCGCCCCGAACTCTTGTCATGACAAAATTTTCGCGCTCCAACTCTCGTTCATCTCGCCCTGATCGCTCTGATCGTCGCTCCGACCATCGCTCTGATCGCTCTGGCCATCGCTCTCCTCGCAAAAACCATGCTGATGAGTCCCGATCAAGCGACCGATCAAGCGACCGATCAACTGACCGATCAACGGATCGATCAACCCGTAAGCCCAGCGGCCGTAAGCCCATCGGAAAATCCACCGGAAAGCCTCGACTCAAGCACGATCGCTCCAGCGACAGCAGCGAAGCTAAATATCCGGAGCGGGGCACATCAAGCCGCCAATATTCAGACCGACGAAAATCTTCGGGCGATCGCCACAATGCCAAGGACAGACGCCTTGCTAAGGATAGAGCCCCTAGCCGAGATGCCCAGGCAGCGGCATCCCCTCCCCCCACAGAAGAGACTGAATCTCCCGACCTACTCTACGGCCGCCATACCGTACAGGCTGCCCTAGAAGCCGATGCTTCAGAAGACAGTCCCAGCGGTCGCTCCATCAACCGCATTTGGGTGATCAACCGCCTGCGCCACGACGACACCTTCAAAGACCTCATTCAACAGGCCAAGCAGAACGGTGCGATCATCACCGAAGTGGATAGCCAACGCTTGGGTCAACTCACCCAGGGGGCCAATCACCAGGGCATCGCTGCCCAGGTGGCTCCCTATGAATATTTAGAGCTAGCAGACCTAATCGCCCAGGCCAAAGCCAGCTCCAACCAACCCGTCATCCTCGCCGCCGATAGCATCACCGATCCCCATAACCTCGGGGCCATGATTCGTTCCGCCGAAGCCTTGGGAGCCCAAGGGCTCATCATTCCCCAGCGTCGCGCCGTCGGCGTCACCTCCACCGTGATGAAAGTGGCAGCCGGTGCCCTAGAGTCCTTCCGCATTAGCCGGGTCATTAACCTGAACCGCGCCCTCGCGACGCTTAAAAAAGAAGGGTTTTGGGTCTACGGCACTGCTGCGGATGGCGCCCAACCCCTGCACAAAACTCAGCTATCCGGACCAGTCGTTCTGGTAATTGGCGCGGAGGGGGGAGGATTGAGCCATCTGACACGCAAGCATTGCGATGCCCTTGTATCGATCCCCCTGACAGGCAAGACCGAAAGTCTCAATGCATCGGTTGCGGCAGGCATGGTGATGTACGAAGTGTTCCGCCAACGCTGGGTTCAATCTGGGAAAAAATTTGAGGCAAAGGTTGAGAGCAGGGCTGAGAGCAAGGCTGAAAACAAGGCTTAGGGAAAGGCGAGTTCTCGATCAAACCGCATCGCGGTGGCAAGCACATCGAATATTTAAACAATCCCCACCGTACGAAACTCAGCGTAAAACTGAGCATAATCAAGGAATTTTGAGAAAATCAAAAATCCCTGCGGTCAACTGGGATCAGCCACCGCTGCAAAAGCACGGTTTTCTTCCAGAAAGGCTTTAGAATGGAAAACTCAACTGAATCTGACGACTGTCTTCCTCAAAGGAATAAACGGTATCAAGGTTTATTGAAAAAGCATCCGCGCCACAGTATAACGGGATGTGAAAGAGGGCACGCTGTACTGTAAAGGCACCTGCTAGGCACAGCCGCCCCGGACTTGCGTTCCAGGCTTTTGGGTCCTAGATAGGGTAGAGGGTTTCCTCTATACTTTGCGTGAATAGCGTGTCAAAGTAAGCGTTTTCCAGCCACCACTCTTCAAAAAAAATTCAGGAAACACCATGAAGGACGCACTGTTGTCTTTGTTAAGTGCCCTGGGCTTTGCCTATTGGGTCAAAATTTCGACAGATTCCCCCCAATGCATCTACTATTTCGGTCCCTTCGGCAGCAGTGACGAAGCGGGCGCCCACAGTGATGGTTACTACGAAGATTTGTCCAATGAAGGGGCTCAGAACATCGTGGTGTCTGTAGAGCGCTGCAAGCCCAAGGAATTGACCATCACAGAAGATTGGGGCGAGCTAGAATCATCGGCTCCAACAGCTTCATCCATGGTGGCGGCAGCCTAGCATCGCTAGGGCTCTTTTTGCTCCACTGCGTTTTTGCTTCACTGGTATGTTCTGGGTTCAAGGTGTCCGTCCCTTAGGACCAGAAGAAATTGGCTCTGTTGTCAGGCCTTTGGTGTTAGGCCCGTAGCGTCCAGCCAGTCTTCAATATCGAGCAGAACAGCGTTGGGAATTTCCCAAGGGAAGAGATGGGCTGTTTTCTCATAGACCTTGCTTTCGCAGTCCTTGAGACTGTCGGCGGTTTCAAGGGAGGAAGCAGCAGTGATATGGCGATCGCACGCCCCCGCTAGGAGCAAACTGGGACAGTCGATCTGCTCTAAATCTCCAAGGCGGTTATAACGCGATCGCAACGCATCTCCCAGCGCTCGATTGGCAAAGCGAGACGTCTGTAGAAAGGCCGGAACCGCATAACGCGCCAGGTACCGATAGGTATCTGGCGTATGTTTTTGGATGAGATAACGCAGCAGTGAGCGTTTCCCGAGCCGTTCAATATTCCACTGCCATCCCGGCACCACAAGATTGATTAACGACGTAATACCCGTCAACACATCATCTATCCACCCTGTACGCGGGTGATCACCCCAGGGATGGGCCGATGTCGCCACCAAAATAAGCCCCTTAACACGACTGGGATGGCGCATAGCCAGCTCCATGGCCAAGATCCCCCCCAGAGACCACCCCAGAATCATGAACTCATCGATGCCGTGTGCTTCAAGCAGGGCCTCGAGATCGCTGAGATGATCGGTCATCGCAAAGGGGGCTCTGGCCTTGCTCTGACCGTAGCCCCGTAAATCGGGGGAAACGGTGGTGAACCGCTGACTGAGGCGCTCGGTAAACACATCCATGCAGGCTCCCGAACCGGGATGGCCATGGAGACACAGCAGCGCTGGAGCAGAAGGGTTGGGATGAGTCCGGATGTGGGTGTTGAGCAAGGCAGGGGGACGGCAGGATTCAGTCATGGACAATGGGGCATGAACAATGGGTGCAAAGGCGAGTGAAGCAGAATTGAGGCTGAAATCTTTCGGTGAAAGCGTTAGGTCGCTCTCCCTCCTTTATGCCATGTCAAGGTGAGATCAAACGTCTAGGATGGATAGGCGCGCTCTACCGATCCCCTTTGCCATGGCTTCCCGCTCCCGTCTACGTCAACTGTTTGCCTATTTGCGGCCCCACTGGAAGCAAACGTCCCTCGGCATTGTGGCACTGCTGATTGTCAATATTTTGGCGGTGACATTGCCCCGCATTATTGGGAGCTGCGTCGATGAAATCCGATTGGCAGATAGCATCGAACTCGACCGCTTCATCCAATATTCCCTTCAGGTTCTCGGACTAGCTTCGATCATGCTGGTCATCCGCCTGTCTTCCCGACAGCTCATTTTTGGTGTGGGCCGGAAGGTGGAGTTTGATCTAAAACAGCGGATTTTTCAGCATCTGCTGACGATGGAACCCGCTTATTTTTCGGAGAATACCATCGGGGATCTGATCAACCGAGCCACGAGCGATGTGGATAATATTCGTCGCCTCCTGGGCTTTGCGGTGCTGAGCTTAATCAACACGATGTTGGCCTATTTGTTCGTGTTGCCAGCCATGATGACGCTGCACTTTCGCCTGAGTGTGTTGGCGATCGCCGTCTACCCCATCATGCTGACCACGGTGCAACTGTTTAGCCATAAACTGCGCACCCAACAGGAAAATGTCCAGGAAAACCTCTCGGATATGAGTGAACTCATCCAAGAGGACATGAGCGGCATTGGTCTGATCAAAATCTATGCCCAGGAACAGAACGAACGACGCGCCTTTGGTCGCCGCAACCAGCAATTGCTCAACGCCAACTTGACGCTGGCTAAGACAAGAAATTTCCTGTTTCCACTATTGGAAGGGTTAACCAGCCTCAGCCTGCTGGTGATTCTATGGATGGGCTCCCGGGCGATCGCCGCAGGGACGCTCACCGTGGGTAACTTTGTCACGCTGATTCTCTACGTTCAACAGCTCGTTTTCCCCACTGCGCTCCTGGGCTTTACGATTACGGCCTACCAGCGAGGCGAAGTCAGTGTCGATCGCGTCGAGGCGATTTTGCAGGAAGATGCCAAGATTCAAAATCCGCCTGATGCCCAGCCGCTGGAACGAAGCCA
Source organism: uncultured Pseudanabaenaceae cyanobacterium (assembly GCA_938017515.1). GTDB lineage: Bacteria > Cyanobacteriota > Cyanobacteriia > PCC-9006 > JAAUQQ01 > JAAUOP01. The sequence continues at coordinate 3,053 of CALIJJ010000160.1, read as the reverse complement.
AGTCCGCGGCCATCTCAAGGCCGATCGTCTCAATTTTTCCTATCCCGGTGCAGCATCCCCATCACTCGATCAGGTGAGCTTTGTGATTGAACCCCACCAAACGGTGGCGGTTGTGGGTCCCATCGGTGCAGGTAAATCCACCCTGGCCAATGCGATCCCCAGACTCTTGGATATCGAATCGGGTCAGCTCTATTTGGACGGAATGGATGTTACGCAAATTGGCCTAGAGGATTTGCGAGGGGCGATCGCCTACGTTCCCCAGGACAGCTTTTTGTTCAGCAGCACCATCCGTGACAACATTCGCTACGGCGATCCCCTGAAGGAACAACCCGTCGTCGAACGGGCCGCCGTTCAGGCTCAAATCCACCCCGAGATCGAAAACTTTCCCCAGCATTACGACACGCTCGTGGGAGAACGGGGCATTACGCTTTCTGGCGGACAGCGTCAGCGCACGGCCCTCTCGCGGGCACTGTTGGTAGACGCGCCCATCCTAATTTTGGATGATGCTCTCTCTAGTGTGGACAACCAAACCGCGACCCAGATTTTACGGGAGCTCTCGACGGGGACCCAGCGCAAGACGGTGATTTTCATCTCGCACCAGATGTCCGCCGCCGCCAGTGCTGATGTGATTCTGGTGATGGACCAGGGACGCATTGTCCAGTCCGGCACCCACAGCGAACTGATGAAACAGGAAGGACTCTATCGATCGCTATGGGAGCGTCAGCAGTTGGAAGCTCAACTGAACTAAGTCGTCTACATCACCAGCCATTGAGTTGTTTAAGCAATCCAGCTCCAGCCCTGATCATTGCTCGCCATGGGTTGTGAGGAGACAGTGACTCCATCCATCAGCCAGAGCTGGTATTGCTGGCTGCTGCGATCAAACCAGGCAATGTCAGCACGACCATCGCGGTTGTAGTCGCCAATGCCTGTCGCAGACCAATCGCCAGGTTCAAGGGATTCGATCACCCCATCCGACAAGCGCGTGGTTCCATCCATGAGCCAAAGCCGATTGGCTTCGGTTTCGGGGTTGTGCAACAGCAGATCGGCGCTACCGTTACCGTCAAAATCTCCAACGGCTTCTAGGCGATCGCCCTCCTCAACCTGATACTCCAACTCGATTCGTCCCTGAGTTGTGGCACCATCCATATACCAAACGACAATGGCTTGGGTTTCAACGTTGTACCAAACCAGATCCGTTTTAGCGTCACCGTTGAACTGACCACTGCCCAGGATCTGCCAGTTAGGGTCAGAGACCCGAGCCAGGGACTGGGCTTGGCCTTGGGCTGTTTGATTATCGAGATCCCACATCAGGGTTTGTCCGGTTAGGGGATTGCGCCAGATTAGATTGGGGGATTGATCGCCGTCAAAATCCCCGATGGCTTGAACCTGCCAGGTATCGTCTGCGATCGCCGGAGGCAGGTCAGTTTTTTCGCCGAGTTCCATGCCATCCATGCTGTTAATGCGCAGGGCTCCAGTCGTTGAGTTTCGCCAGAGGCTGTCACTGAACTGATCGCCATTGAAATCATTGAGAGCAGGAATCACAACCGCCTCATTCACCGTCAGCTCAAAGCGGTCTTCCGCTGCGGTGTCGCTCCCATCCGTTGCGGTAACCAGTAGGCTAAACGTGCCTAGCTCAGTGGCTGTACCGCTAAAGCGTTGACTGTCTGCATCGAATCTAAGCCAGTCGGGTAGGGCTAGGGGGCTGCCCATGGAATTGTTCGGAGCGACGAGAAAAGCCTGGTAGGTCAGAGTGTCGTTGGCATCAACATCACTGAAGCTGTTGCTGGGGAGGCTAAAGTCAATGATTTCGTTTTGCTCAACGGCTTGGTCCGCCAGGGGCATCGTGAGGCTCGGCACATCGTTGAGGTTGGCGATCGCCTCAGTGGGTTGGCTATACACCATTTCCACCAAATCACCACCGTCGGTATAGCTCACCTGCAACCGCAGTTGCTTGCCCACCTGAGCATCATCGGGGGTAAAGCTGTCACTCGTTGCGTCAGCAATCGGTTCCCAACCCTCACTCGTTGCTTGCTCCCACTGATAGCGCAATGCACCAATCATGCTGTCCGCGTCTTCGAGGGTGGTGGTGGCAGCGATCGCAACGTTTTCACTGGCACTATCGGACAGCGTGACCTCACCCGTCGGAGGATTATTGACATCGGTTACCGTCAGCCTAAACACGATAGAGGCATCAGGGTCGTCGCGAAAACCTGGGCGGTCCCAAGCGTTAGCGGCTAGGGGCAACCCATCCACCACATCACCATGACTCGGGGTGCCGCTGAGTGTTCGGGTTACCGGATCAAAGGTGAGCCATTCGAGTAATTGATCATCCTCAAAAATAGTGACGTCTAGCCAGGGTTGCTCGCGATCAAGGTCTACAAACAAATCTTCGGGCAACACCAAACTGAAGGGCTGGTTTTCCTCAACGGTCTGATCTGCAATTGTCTGGTTGGGTTCCGGTAAGCGATTCAAAGGAGCGAGGAAGCCCTTTTGCTCATATTCGATCCCCTTCAACTCATAAAAATCACCTTGACCCGCCACGAACAAACTGTAGGTGGGGTCGTCAGGATTAAAGTCTAGGGATGGTGCAAAGGCCAAATCCCCAAACTCTCCTACATCCAAGCTCCATCGTTCCGATTCAAGCGTTTGCACAAGTCCTGTGTCGATCGCAATGCGATGCAATTCACGATCGTAGGCTGTATACAAGTACTCACCCCGAGGACCCACAGTAAATGCTCCTGCTTGGAGCCGTGGGTCACCATTGGAAACGTACGAGTTGAGCTGAGTAACGCGACGATAGCCCATCCCCTCAGGATTAGCTTGATAAAACGATAATTTGAAAGAACTACCTGGTTCCTGTCGTTCCCAAGCCGAAAAGTAAATGAGATTGTTGAAGGCATCCACTTCTACGTTGGAAACATCCTCAGGGATATCGGTTAGAAACGTCTCAAAAGATTGGCTGTTGAGATCAAAGGTGACAATTTCGTTGGCTCTGCCTTCACCATCGCTGATATAAACCTTGTCATTCAAAACATCAATACCGGCGTCTGCAC
>CALIJJ010000159.1 GCA_938017515.1 uncultured Pseudanabaenaceae cyanobacterium | reverse complement strand
TTCAACCACAGTCCCCTGTTCCTCGACTTCCTCATGGGTGAGAAGGACTACGAATGTACGCCTTGGGGCAGCCCCAGCTTTAGTGTCTTCGGGTGGCAAAAGCCTTGCTACCTCGTGAATGAAGGCCACTACAAGACCTTCCAGGAATTGCTGGATAAGACGGAGTGGGAGAACTACGGCAAGAAGAGCGGCAACCCCAAATGTGCGGACTGCATGGTCCACTGTGGCTATGAGCCCACTGCTGCGTTGGATTCTATGGAACCCAGCAACATGGGCCGCTCCCTCGCATCCCTGTTCAACTAACAGCCGGGTTTAACGAACCACTCGGACTTGGGGTGGGGCGTTGGGTTCAAAATCTGACGCCTGACCCTGCACTTTTTCAGAGCTATTTTCGCCGGAGCTGGACGTTTGTTCACTCCGGCTTTTTGTACGGTCAAGCTAAGTATCGCCAATCAAACTGCTACGATCGCGGTACAGCCTGTCCCGTGCCGCTTTATGTCACTGTCTGCACCCGCCACGATATCCCCGACCATCACCCACATCATTTTTGACCTCGACGGTCTCCTGCTCAACACCGAACATCTCCACGCCCAGGTGATCCAGGACATCGCCGATCGATACGGTAAAACCTACACCCCCGCCGCCAAGGCAAAAGTCGTGGGCAAGCGCGCCTTGGAATCGTCCCAGGCCCTGGTTGATGCATTGGGATTGCCGATGACGGGGGATGCCTGCCGAATAGAGCGCCACCAGCGGATGCGTCGGGTGTACCCCAGCACAAAACTCATGCCCGGAGCTGAGCGAATTACCCAGCATTTTCATCACAATGGCGTGCCCATGGCGATCGCCACCAGCTCCCACGACGAAAATTTTCAGCTCAAAACGGCTCATCATCAGTCGTGGCTCCAGCAATTCAACCTGATTGTCAAAGGTGACGATCCGGCTCTCCAACGGGGCAAACCAGCTCCGGATATTTTTTTGCTGGTCGCCCAGCGCTTAGCCGTTGAGCCCCAGCACTGTTTGGTCTTTGAAGATTCTCCGGCGGGAGTCGCAGCAGCCCGTAGCGCAGGAATGTCCGTGGTTGCAGTGCCTGATCCTGATCTCGATCCCGTCCTGTTTCAAGCAGCCGATCAGGTCCTACCCTCCCTCAATGCCTTTGAACCCGAGACCTGGTCTCTGTCCCCCTTCACCGTCATGGCTTAAAATGCGCTGTCCAGGATTGGCTCAAGGCTGACGCCTGCCCTCATGGCTGCTTTTGGTTGTGGGGATAATCCACTTATACTCAGACTGATAAACGGTTGTACCGTTTCGACCTCTGCCGCCATCAGTTCAGCCATACTGATTTGATTATGCTGATTCAACAGGGACAAAGAGTTTGGCGATCGCTACGATATGCCGCCGACATGGATCCGTACAGCCTGGTGGAGTTTGTCATGCTCTTGATAGCATTGCCGCTTACGCTTGCCTCCTGTGTACTCAATTTGTCTCTGGAATATTGGATTGCAGGTTTAGGGTTAGGCGTGGGCTCAGCGGCCTGCTGTTTTGTCAGACAATCTCTGCTCGCAAATCCCCGCAATTCAGCGCAGCAAATCATTGCCTTCTTGTTTATGGTGATCGGTAGCTACGCCATCATCGACACCATTTATGCAATGACCTGATGATGCAATGACCTGATGATGTAATGGCCTGATTGCAATAACCGAACCTGAGCCTCCCAGCTCAGTAGTCTCTGTCTTCGATGTTCTAAGTACAGTTTTTCTCGCTACAGTGGACGGGTAATAGCGTACGTCTGTCCCAGGAAAGTTCCATGTCACTGCTTCAGCGCGTTTTGGGTCGAGCCTTTGAGTCGGCCAGGTTCCTCGGGCCGTTGCGGTGGGAAGTGGCGTTGGCAACCTTTCGGGGATTGTCGGTGGTGTTACCCAACGCAGCTTGGGTGCAGCGGGATCTAGGGCGTGCGCTGACGGGCATGGAACGCTGGTCCGAGGCGGAGCAAGCCTGTCAGCGAGCCGTGGTCCTGACACCCGAAGATGCCTGGGCTCACTATGCCCTGGCGGAATGTCAGATGGCCCAAAAGAAATGGACAGACGCCCTCGCCTCCTGCAAAGCGTCGCTGCAACTGGATGGGGAAACCCCTTGGTTTCAGCACCAGTACGGCAAGGTGTTGCTGGGACAAGAAAAATTTGAAGCGGCGATCGCCCCCATCCAAAAGGCCATCGATGCTGATGACTCCGTTTCCTGGTTTCATTACCACTTGGGTGAAGCCCAGACTCGGCTCTGCCGCTGGTCAGAAGCGGAGGCCGCGTTGCGGCGATCGCTGGAACTCAATCCCGGCTTTCCCTGGGCAAAATTCTATCTGGGGCAGGCATTGGTGGGTCAGGATCGCTTGGAGGATGCCATCGCGCTCTACCGTAGCGCCCAAGCTGAGCACCCAGAGATGGCAGAGAACTTTGCCCATACTTTAGCCTACGCGCAGCATTTGACGGAACAGAGCGATCGCATTGCGACCTACTGCGAGACACGTTTAAAGGAGCGTGCCCAAAGACTTGACTTAGCAACTGAATCCTCCAACGAAATTCAACGCCCCCTCGACATCCTGCTCGTCACGCCCTATCCGACCTATCCACCCAAACTAGGGGCGATTACGCGGATGTATCAGGAGGCGCGGGGGTTGGGCAAACAGCAAAAACTTGTCGTGGCATCGTTTGTGTTTGCGCCGGAGGACTGCGGCTTGATTAACGACATGGCGAACTACTGCGATTTACCCATTACGATATTGCTGGGAGACACACCACCTCGGTTGCCCGATCAACCGAAGCTCGTGCACAAGTACAGCAGTGAACGGCTAGCTCAGGTGTTACAACAACTTCAGGC
>CALIJJ010000158.1 GCA_938017515.1 uncultured Pseudanabaenaceae cyanobacterium | reverse complement strand
CAGTCCAACCCACTGCGATCGAAGGGGCCGCAGGGAATGGCACTATGGCCGCCCAATGCAGGAACTGGCCGCCAGGGGTCATGAACCAGAACATCCGCCGGAACATCTATGCCTATGTCGGCTAAGTCATCAATGGCCGATGCTTCCAGCCTAGAGTGATTGGCCGCAATCAGTTCGCCGCTATCTAGACGCATCGCCGCTAGACCGTCACTGCTAAGCCGGTAATGCTGGACTGCTTCCCTCGGCCACTGCTCAAATTTCCGCCAGACATTGCTGCCCATCTCAAACCAATTGACTGCAGGCTGATTCAACATTCCGGTATCGATCCCCTTGAGGAATTGATCAAACCATTGCACCTGCAACCGATCGATGGGGCTGGCCGCTTCTGGGCCAAAGTCGAGGGCTCCGACTTTACGGTTCCAGGGTAAGTGCGCCCAGGGGCCAATCCATAGATGCTGGGGCGATCGCATCCGCAAAGGACTCTCCGCTTCCGTCACCTTGCGGTAAAGGTTGAGCGTACCGCGTAGGTAAAAGTCGAACCAGCCACCAATATGGAGCATGGGCAAATCGACGCCGGAGAGGTCGGGGATGAGCGATCGCCAATAGTCATTGTTTGGATCTGAGTGCTCAATCCAGTCGTGATAGAACGAGTCCGGTGCCAGCCGCTGCAAAATCTCAGGCTGACTCGGCACGGGGCCATGAATCGGCAAATTTCGGGCTGCTGCCGCTAGCTCCAAGTAAGCTGCTTCATCCCCCCGCAACCGAGCCGTCTCCGCCGCAAGCTGAATTGCCCAGGCCATCCCCGGCTGCAAACAAAAGGCACCGCCTTCATAGGCCCAATCGGAATACAAATCGTAGGCCAGCATCGCCGGACAAAGTGCCTTCAGCGGTTCCGGTTTAGTCGAGGCCGCATAGAGCTGCGTCATGCCCTGGTAGGAAAAGCCATACATGCCGACATTGCCGTTGCTGCCGGGGAGGTTCGCAGCCCATTGCACTGTGTCTTCACCGTCTTCGACTTCAGTCGCGAACAGTTTGAACGTCCCCTCCGAGGTTCCCCGCCCTCGCGTATCTTGAATGACAACGATGTAGCCCTGGGCAGCGTACCAACGGGGATGGGCGTAGACAACGGTGGAGGCGATCGCCCGTCCGTAGGGTTGCCGCATCAGCAGCACCGGCAGTGGCTCCTTCGCCTGAGCTGATGAAGGGGCAGGGCGATAGATATCTGCATCTAGCCGAACCCCATCTCTGGTCAGCATTGAGTCTGTTGTTTTGATAACGTCTTGAGTCATTTGCGAGCATCCACCAGAACCATACGCTACGATATCGCCAAAGCGAGATCGCCCGAGGCATTCCCCCCCATGGACAATAGCCCCTTCAGCGCCACCCCGCCTGCTTGGGTCCAAGAGGCCACCCATTCTACAGATTTTCACTGTCCCTGCTGCGGCCACGCTTCCCAAGAGGCCAAATCAGTCTGGGTCAATCGTCGTGCGCCGGTTTATGTGGAAGGCATGTACCATCGCAAGTGGCAGGAGTTTTACCACTGTGACTGCGGCACAGGCTGGTGGGGCTGGAGCAGCGATCGCCCCATTCCCGAGTGGCTCCAAGCCCGCAATGCTCAGATGAGCAACGAACCCACCCAAGAGGATTAGCTTCCACAAGGATTGATGTTCCTACAACTTTTTAGCACAGTTTTTTAGCCCAACGGCCAATGCCTCTCCAATTGTCTTGGAGAGGCAGATCCTTGTTCTATTGCCCGTCTTATTGCCCTTGAAATTGAGGGCCAAATTCAGTGCGATCGAGTTCCTCTGGCAGTTCTGGTCCCAAAGGAATCGCTGGTCGCAACCCGTTTGGAATGTTGGCACCGCTGTCTTCTTGCAGAGGCGTTTCTGGTGACACATCCGTCCCCGGCTCTTCCAAGCTGGGTTCTTCAAACTCCGTTTCGACCGTGGGTTCAGCGGCGGGGGTAATGCCTAGCTCCGTTTCAGGAATGGGGGGAATGGGCGTTTCTGAAGACTCCACAAAACTATCGCTCCATTGGATCTCGCTGGGTCGGGGGAGTTTGGGACCCAGAACATCGCGATTGTAGGGGTCTTTCGGAAATGCCGGTCCTAGCTTCTCATTCGAAACAGTTGGACTAGAATCAGTTGCGGGAACATCAATAGTTGAGTCCGTTGGTTCCGCACTAGAGCTGTCAGGCACATCGGTTTCAACGGCACGGTCGGGAACGGCCAAATCCTCCTGAATGTTTGGCAAAGCAGGCAATTCAGGAGACTCTTTTGTTGATTCAGTGGGTTCTACAACGGGCGTCGTCGCCCCCGGTGCTTCAGGGGCGATCGCATCCGGTGCTTCAACAGGACTCTCAGTGTCCCCAGCATTGCCCTCGGGAGCAGTCTCGGCATCGCTAGGCGTAGACTCAGGTTCCGATTCAGGGATAACGGGCGGGGCAAACGAGCGCAGGAACTGGAAGCTGAGGTCATAACGGGTCAGTCGTTCATCCACGACCCGCCGCTCTGCCCCCACGCTCTTCAGCGCGTCCATGAAAGGTTTGGTGCCCGTCGGTAATGGCAGCAGTGACGTCAGATTCGTTTTGGAGACCCGATCAACGTCCACAAACAGTTGTCCGGTCGGCAACGTCTGCTCCGCCCGCGGCATGCCTTCGCGGAAGAGGGGGCTGCTGCCGAGCGTGGCACGGGGTTGGGGCAACAGTGAGTTCGCTCCCGGTGCTCCGACGATCAAAAACGCGACATTGCCGTCCAGCCAGCCGTGGGTGACGATGGGCTCGCCCGTCGCCGAGGACCAGTTGACGACGGGCTGCCCCGCCAATGTCCCGGTGTTCAGCCGCATCCGGTATTTGTTGACCATGAGGGAATCGAGCTTTTTGAGCGATCGCTCGGCCAAGCGACGATTGCTGGTCTGCACCATCACCGTCAGGCCCGTCTGAAATCGCGAATTGGCCTGGGACGAAATGGGCAAAATACCAACGGAATAGGCACCATCCATCCAGGAGAGCCAGTCCTTATCCAGGTCCATGCTGGTGACGGTGTTGATCTGTTCTCGCAGGGCTGCTGCACTGAACAGCGGCGAAGCATTGCTACTTTGGCTGTGGGAAATCCAAGCGTCGCGCATGTTGCTGCCGGAGAGCAGGAGCGAGGTGGAGGTTGGAAAGCGATCGCCAAATGCAGCACTCAAATTGATGGGGTCGGTCTTTTCTCGATTGGGGGCAAGCAGACCCAGGTCCTGTCCTTTGGGCATTTGGGTCGTGAGGCTCTTGATGGCGAGACCATTGTCAACGATGTTCACCTGGGCCGTGAGTCCTTGGACATCGGCTGGCAGGGGTAGCAAACGGCCCGCAGCGGCGGCGGCCTGAGTCGCAGCTGGCGTATTCAGATACAAATCCATGAACGCCGTACTCTCGCCCAATTGCCGCCGGGAATCACGAAAATTCTCAGACTGGGCAATGGACTTGCCATCATAAAAGCTGTCGATGGCTTGGGTAACGGTGTCCCGATTGGACGCCATGACCCAAAACGAGCCGACAAGGGCGATGTTATGGCGTTGGGCCAGGTCCGCTTGGATTTCAAAAATCTCGACCCCTCGATGGGAAGACGTGCGGTTTTCGAAGCCTTCGGGGGCTTCGATGTTGGCGATCTCGCGCTTAATGGGAGCCGGATTTTTGACGGGAACAACAACGAGTAAATCCGGTGGGGCAGTATTGGGGCGCTGGCCAGGAATGGAGGGCTGGGTTGGCGTCCCGGAGGGAATGAGCGCGAGGGTCGCTTTGCCATCGATTTGGGACTGGAGCGTTTTCCAATCGCCGTAGCCCAGGTTGGTGATGCGATCGCGACCCAGAGCCAGCCACTGACCCAGACCAATTTGCAGCGACGGCGTACCAATGGTTCGCAGGGCTTCCCACTGAGCAGCATCGTTGGTGAAGCGAACCGTGGCAATGGCATTCTCAGGAACCAAGCCCATGGCTTGCTGGGGACTGGGACCCGTTTTTTCTTGGGTGACGTAGGCTGCGGCCCCCGCTCCCACAATCACCGCAGCGGCTCCAGTGCCGAGGAAGAGCTTTTTGTTGCGTTGAAAATTTTGTCGGAGTTGTTGGAATCTCGGCGGACGCGGGCTGGTTTTGGCGAGGGCACCGGCTGCGTCTGTCTCGGGTTTGTTGTCAGCGAGGACTGATTCAGGGGCAATTTGTGTGGCGATCGCGCCCCCTTTCTCTGCTTGACGTTCGCTCACCTCAGCGCCTAACTCAACCGCTCCTCCAGCCTCCCTCGCTCCAGCTTCGCCCCTGGCCGTATCTCTGGCTACATCCCTGGCCACCTCAAGATTTCCGCTCTCAGTTCCAATGGACGGAGACTGAACATCGGAGCTGTTGGCGTTCTCGCTGGAGTTGAGGGCGTCGGCTTGAGTCATGCGAATAATGGCGGCGGTAGGAGCTGTCTCTAAAACCTGTTTTCCAAGGGATTGGAATCAATCCGGGTCAATCCTAGCGTGGGATTGACTTCTCTGTAGCGGCTCCGTAGCTGCAAAGGGACGATCGTAGCCTTTTTATCATGATGGGAGTGATTCCGCTCAGGTCCGTCACGGCCTCAAAGGCGGGGGCTTCTGGCCCCACGGCCAAGAGCGGTACTGGGTTGAGGGTATGGTTTTTGATCGAAAGGTCTTCGACGTTACCGTGGTCGCTACTGAGAATGAGCGTCAGATTGGCCGGGCGCTGAGTGATCAACTGCTCTAAAAAGGTATCGATGCGCTGGAGGGCAGCCTGGGCCTGATCATAGTCCTGGGCATGGCCTGCGAAGTCAGGCAGGAAGCTTTCAAACAGGGTGAGGTGATGCTGGGTGGCGATCGCTGTAAGCTCCTGGGCCGCTCGAATTGGCCTGCGAACCGGCAAACCATGCGTGCGGTGGACAATGTCGCCGGTAATGTCCCAATAGACCGCCTCTCCCCGGTCATACTCGGCCAGTCCCCGAAACGGTAGCCCGGCGGTGAGCGTCAGCAAACTACCGACGGCGTAGCGGCGACGGCGCTGGGCGATCGCCTCAAAGTAGCTCGGTAGGTAACAGTTAGCATGGGTGGCGCTGCCGCCCAACTCCAGGACTTGGCGAAACATGCCGTAGGGCTCGATCAGCCGCCGCAGGGAGCCTCCAGCAAAAGCAGATTGGTGCTTCCCCCGAAACGCCGCCGCATTTTTGCCGGTGTAGAGCGTGGTTTGCCCCGTGGCGCTCTGGGGACGTCCAGAAATCCCGAGGGTGGCATCGATGGCCTTGAACGTGAGCGATGATGTGAGCTGTTCGGTGGCTGTGGCCTGGGTGAGGGCATTGGCTCCCAGCAGAGCATTGATAAATGGCGTCGTGCTTGGGTTCGCAAAGGGATTGGCGGCGATCGCCGGTCCAATCCCCACGCCGTCCAAAAATACGAATAAAAATTGGGGGCTTGATAGAGTCAACGCTTATCCAGTCCTCCTCGCTCCAGCTTGGCATCCTGGGATGCAAATCCCCTAGGGGGCTAACTTCATCTCCGGCCAATCTCTACTGGGACGGTACCTGGTTGGACGATAGCTGGTTGGGCGGTATCTGGGAAACATCATCTGTGCCAGAGGTTGGATCGGATTCTGTACCAGACGCAGGTTGGGAAACAGGCTTAGCAGAATTCAATGCTGCAATCACAACCTCCTGCTGCTGATAGAAATAGTTCAAATCAGAGCCGTAGTTCTGAATCGAAAAGCAGACCGAATCAGGCTGCTCCAGCGACAGGGCAGGCTCCGTCCCCAGGGGCAGAACCCCGGCCAAATTACTGACGGTGGCCAGGGTGCCGGTTTTACCAATCAATCCCTGGGGCAAGTCCCGATCCTGCAACGTGCCCTGGTCAATGGGCACAATCGGCAGCACGTCCTTCAGGCCCAGACTGTGGGGCTTGAGCTGGTTACCCATCACATCCAGCATCCGACAGGAAGCCCGGGGGGACAGTTGATTTTCCTGGCCAAGGCCGGAACCATTGATGAACTGAACCTCTTCCGGACCCACCCCCGTCAAGGCCACCACGCCCTTTTCGAGGGCCGGAGCCCCGCCCATGAGGTCCGCCAGTAGCTCCGCCATGATGTTGTTGCTGTACATATTCATACGCTTGAGCAGCTCCTGCATAGGCAGGGAATGATGCTCAGCCAAGATTTCAACGCTGGCTGGATCAACAGATTCAACCACGAGGGTTTGCCCAGCGATGGTGACTTGGGGCTGGGGCGTGCCTTCGGGGAACATTTTGAACTGCTCGGCAGGGGGCCAGGAC
>CALIJJ010000157.1 GCA_938017515.1 uncultured Pseudanabaenaceae cyanobacterium | reverse complement strand
TGGCTTTCCTCCTTGGGAGCCCTAAAACTGTCCGGAGTGTTGATCATTGGGAGATGGGTTGGGGTGAGGGCCAGATGATTAATGCAAGAAGTCTATTGAAAGCATTTGTGGTGTCGGACACCGATTTCGGCAGGTAGACAGTTGATAGGACAACCTAAAATGACACATCCTCCTATCAAGGATCAAGGCGCACTCAAAAGTCATTTCGGGCTACGCTCCTTTCGATTACGCATTGCACTGTTGTCCGTATCCCTCGCGGGTACAGCCTTGGTGGGCTTTGGTCTCACGACTTGGTTTTTGATCCGTCAGGCAAAACTGCAACAGCTCCACGAAGGACTCAAAACCCAGCTTCTTCAAGAAGGCAGCATGGTCCATGACGAAAGCCATTGGCTTCAGTACACCGCAACTTTGCCCCAGCTTTTTGGTTCCGCTCAAGCCCATTGGGTTGCCCTACGGGTTATCGATCGTCAGGCAAACACAATTTTTCAGTCGGAGTCGTGGTTCGCCCCCCTAGGCAAGCAAATCCCTGCGCCAGATTCTGCCCTTGCCGCATTCTTGCCCCCTCCACCAACACTGAGACAGGATGCCCCAGGACCTAAGGATCTCCGTTCAAGACCGAATCAAGCGGGGCCTCGGGATAGATCGAAAGACAAATCAAGGAAAGCACCGAGAGAAGAATCAGGGGAAGAACCCGGAGGTCCACCGAATCTTCCCCGTAATTTTCGCCCCCGCCCTCCCCGTAGACCGCCAAAACCTCCTGAGGTCGTTCTGCAACGCACGTCCACAGGCAACTGGACAGTTGGGTTTATCAATACGCCCCAAGGCCAGGTGGCGATCGCCATCCATCTCAAAACATTGGATCGTTCCCTCGCTCCGATCCGCAACATTATCCTGATCACGATCCCAACCATTCTGGCGATGGTGGCCTTTGCAGCCTGGTTCCTTGCGGGGCAAGCCCTTCGTCCCCTCTATCGAGTCAATACAGCCATTGGGCAACTCAATGCCCAGGGATTGGATCAACGCATTCCCGAAGGGGAAGCTGATATTGAATTTGCAGAACTCATCCAGGTTTTTAATCAGATGCTGGGTCGGCTGGAGCGCAGTTTTCAGCAGACCTCTCGCTTTAGTGCCGATGCTGCCCACGAACTCAAGACCCCCCTAGCCGTTTTGCAGGGGCAACTGGAGCGAGAGATTCAGCAGGCAGAGTCAGGCTCTCGGTTGCAACAAAGTCTAGGCACGATGTTGGGTGAGGTCAGCCGCCTGGGCAGTATTCTGCGCAAGCTGCTGCTGCTCTCTCTGGCGGATGCGGGTCGGATGCGGCTGACCTTTTCTGAGGTCAATCTATCGGAACTGTTGCAGGAGTCAGTTGAGGACATCGAACTGTTGGCTCCACATCTTTCTGTAATGGTGGCAGTCGAGCCTCAGTTAAGGCTGCCAGCGGATCCGGACTTGTTGCGCCAGGTCCTGCAAAATTTGATCACCAATGCCGTAAAGTACAATCGGCCTGATGGTTGGATTCGGATCGAAACCGAGCGGATCGGTCAACAGGTCGCTGTCACGATAAAGAATCGGTCGGATGATCTGTCAGAGGATGTGCGCGATCGCCTCTTTCAACGCTTCTATCGAGCTGACGCAGCCCACTCCCGTCGCGTTGAGGGTGCGGGTCTTGGCCTGAGCCTAGCGCAAGAGATTGCGCGAGCCCACCGAGGGGACTTGCGTTTGGCTGAGGCCAAGCCGGGGGAAACCAGCATGGTTTTGAGTTTGCCGCTCATGGAGCCTTAAGGAGATTTCGACGAAGCGATCTCCCACGGTCGGGGACAGGCTTTGCTTAAAGTCTCTTAATCGGACCGAGCATTGACCTGCTACACCTGCCCATCTGCTACACCTGCCCATCTGCTACGCCTGCCCATAGAGGTATCCCATATAGGTATTTTGTTCTCTGGATATCGCCTCAGCCGGAAGTCTCCAGAGACCCACGCAGATTCCCCCCCTGCTTTATCCATCACTCCCACAAACTTATACCTGCACCCCATGCTGCCGCATCAGCTCCCGCCGCCATCAGCTCCCGCCGCCATCAGCTCCCGCCGCCATCATCACCGCCTGCCCCAAAATACGTTCCTCCCCCTTCGCCCGCTGCATCACCACCGGCCCCGACCCACACTGAGGAAAAACAGGCACAGGTAATTCCGACAGCAGTGATGTGTTTACACCTCTCGGTTCCATCCCACCATGAGTCTTAGCCAGAGTTTCAGGAACCTTTTTACATTTTTTTGTTCAATGTATTAGAGCTTAGAGAGGTATTAGCGCGCAGAGACATTGAAAGCACTTCCCGAATCTCATCACCGAGCTCGGCTCTGCAAACGTAACGATTTCTGTGGTGACACTTGTGCTAATTGGGTTCCCCTCTTCTTAGGTCTTTTATCGTACGTAGATTAATAAACACGTCTGTATAAAGCTTGAATCAAGATTGCCATGATGGCTTGTGATCAATCGTTCGTCAGAGATAGCCTCTAAACATGGAATTGCACTGTGCGTCTGTTCAGTGCGCGCTCCCAAACAAACGAGTCGGGTCAGCTTCTTCTTCCGTAAATTGTCGGTTGCTCTAAGCTTTAGATTTATCTCTTCGCTGCTTGGAGTTGCTGCATTCGCCTTTTGTTTTGTGATTGGTAAAGATGCCCCTTTCTATCTCTACAAAGCTATCCTGCCAATTCGCCTTCTGCACTTCAGGCGTTTTGTTCTCCACTTCTTTTCTCTTCCCCCAAGCTGCTCTGGCAGTGGTTTCGAATCCCTTTGTCATTGACTTTGAAGGGCTAGACGACTTTGAGACCGTCGGCGATTTCTATAACGGTGGCACGGGAGGCAATGGCGAGAACCTCGGCTTTGACTTCGGTGTTACGTTCAGCGATAACGCCTTGGCTCTGGTTGACGCCGATGCGGGCGGAGCTGAGTCAGGAAACTTTGGAGGAGAACCAACGCCAGACAACATTCTCTTCTTCCGCTCTGGCTCCGGAGCAGTGATGAATGTTGAAGACGGCTTTGAACAAGGATTTTCGCTGTTTTACTCCGCTGTGGCGGTTCCTGGACAGGTCAATATCTATGACGGTATTGATGGTCAAGGTACGTTACTCAAGAGCTTTGAGCTGCCCCAAACACCTTTAGAGGGTGCGCCTGATCCCACGGGACAATTTAGTCCTTTTTTACCGACAGGTACAACGTTTGATGGCATTGCCCGCTCGGTGGTGTTTGAGGGCGCAGAGCGCCGCATTGGTTTTGACAACATCACCATCGGTGCTGCTGAGCCCATTCGCGGCTTCTCGTTTGAGTACGAGTTTCTGAAGCCCCCCAAATCTGTCCCTGAGTCGAGTTCTGCGGTGACGCTGCTGTTCCTGACCGGTGGTTCAGCTTGGTTGGGCTGGCGTCACATGCGGCGAACTACACCTGGCAAATAAGCTGGCTGGCCTTCTGGCTAAATTTGAGATTCTCGCGGTAGTCCACGGGACAGTCAATCACCGCAGGGACCGACTGATTTAATGCCTCCTTTAGGGTGGGAATCAGGTCAGTCGCGGAGTTAACCCGATACCCCCGCAGTCCCATGCTCTCCGCGAGTTTCACAAAGTCTGGATTGCCAAAGCGAATGTGGGAGGCGTGGCCAAACTGGTTCTGCTGCTTCCATTCGATCAGGCCATAACCGCCATCATTAAAAATTAGCGTGACGAAGGGGGTTCCCACACGCAGGGCTGTTTCTAGCTCTTGGGAATTCATCATGAATCCTCCATCCCCAGTGACGGCAACAACTTTGCGGCGATCGCCATACACAAGCTTGGCCGCCAGTGCCCCAGGGATCGCAATGCCCATGGCCGCAAAGCCATTGGAAATCAGGCAGGTGTTGGGCTGATGGCAGTGGTAGTGGCGAGCCATCCACATTTTGTGGGCGCCGACATCCGAGAGCACAATGTCGTTGGGGCCGAGCACGCTACGTAGGTCGTAGATAATCTTTTGAGGCTTGATGGGAAAACCGTCGTCTTTGGCATACTGCTCATACTCATCGACCATGCTGCTGCGTAGGGTGGTCACATAGTCCGGGATGTCATCGACGCCAGGGCATCGTTTAGCCAGTTCTGTTAAGGCATCAGAGATGTCTCCCACTAGCTCCACCGCTGGGATATAGCTACTGTCAACTTCTGCAGCAACGCCCCCCACATGAATGATGGGGATGTTGCCTTCGGGGTTCCACCGTTTCGGCGAATATTCAATCAGGTCATACCCAACAGCAATGATGAGATCGGCGCGATCAAAGCCACAGCTCACATAGTCCCGCTGTTGTAATCCCACGGTCCAGAGCGAGAGCGGGTCGGTATAGGGAATCGCCCCCTTCCCCATAAATGTATTAGCAACCGGAAGCTTGAGCTTGTTGACGAGGGCTGTGAGTGCTTCGCTGGCGCGGGCTCGAATCGTTCCGTTTCCAGCCAGGACAAGGGGGGATTTGGCTTTGGCAATCAGGGCAGCAGCGGCATCCAAACTGTCGAAGGAGGCCACAGCGGGCTGTGCGGTTACAACGGATAAGGGATTGCCCGGAGCCTCCATCGCTGCGATATTTTCAGGCAGATCAATATGAACCGCGCCAGGCTTTTCTGATTGGGCTTGCTTGAACGCTTTGCAGACAATCTCGGGCGTATTGGCAGGGCGAACAATCTGGGTGTTCCACTGGGTCACCGGGGCGAACATCGCGACCAAATCAAGG
>CALIJJ010000156.1 GCA_938017515.1 uncultured Pseudanabaenaceae cyanobacterium | reverse complement strand
CTGGTTCCGTCGGCCAAGACGATAGGGGTCGCCAATGGCAGCAGCAAGCCACCACCCAGACCGACCCAAAAGAGTTGCTTGAGAAGCTGCCGCCTTAGAAAAATCGGGAGTCGATATCGTTGGTGCGAAGGATGAGAAATCATGGGGATGCAGAAAGGGTGATGCAGAAAGGCTGATATCTAACGGATTGACCTGACCGAGTTTGGCTGGGGCCGTTGGGTACGGAAACCTTTATTTCACAAGGGTTCGAAGCCGGATAAATCCAAAGGAGTTGAGCGGATTACCGATACTGGTTGCTGCGGGAACACTGCCCAGGTTGACCACCACCGCCCCACTGCCCTGGTTGGTGCAGTTGGGCAGGTTGGGATACTGGCTGGCAATGCTGGTGCCGGGGGGAATGAACTCGCCGCGATCGCCATCTCCCCCATTGCTCAGGGCCGTGGTTTGGCCATTAAAGTTGAGCAAGATACCGCTGTCGCCCCCGGCGGCGGCTGGGCTGAAGGCAGCCGACACAAAGGTCATATCCGCCGGAATGGCATCGCAGATCGTGACGTTGTCCGTGACCTTGTCCCCGTTGGAAAGGAAGTAGATGGTGTATTCCACCTCATCCCCTGGAGCCACCGGGCCGACGTCGTAGCCACCGATCAGGAAGTTGTTGGGGGTGGGCCAGTATTCGGTGTCGAAGGTGGGATATTGCGGGGGATTGGGGGCGAGGGCCGGTTCTAGCTGATTGTCGTCGTAGGGATTGCTGGCTTCGTTGTAGTACTGGCTCAGGTCCTGCCCTGCCTGGGCCGTGCGATCGGTGCTGCCATTGATGGCGGTGATGCGTTTGACCAGCAGGATGGAGGGATCGGAGCCCACCACCTCGACGACGGCAGGGTTGGAGAAGACTGGGTTGGGTAGGCCACTGGCCTCGGCACCGAATTTGTTGGTGTAGCGATCGCCCGCCTTATTACCACTGCTATTAAAGGTAAGGGTCAGCGTTTGCACACTTGAATTCGGCAGCAAGGGCGGTGTGATAATTCGTGCGGCGGTGCTGTCTGTCAGGCTGGTGGGGCAAACCGGTTGTATACCAAAGTCAATTGGATCACACCATTGGGTTGTGGAACCACCAGGACTGGGTTGATTCGACGGATCCGTCGGGTCACTATGAATGAGGCTTGGATCCTGCTTGGTGTAGTAGACCGTAATGCCAGGAATGCCGCTGGGAGGGGTCGCCAGTTCCAAGCTGCCGGAGTACTGAGAGGGAGGATTTCGCGTGCTTTCAGTGCCCGGTCGAATGCTGTCACCGACGTAGGGAAACACGTCGATAATATCGACGAAATTGTAGGTATCGACGGCACTGAGGTTGGCGTACTCCAGGAAAAAGCTGAGGGGCTGGTCTTTCTCAATGACCGGGGTCGTCGTGCGCTTATTGATATTGAAGGCGGCAGGATTTTGAATCGTGACGCTGGCTTCGTCATAACGGGGACGCTGGGATGGTTGCAGGCTCGGATCGTCGGAAGTGGCATCGTCCGGGGATTCGATCTGCACTTCATTGGTGACAATGGTGCCATTGGGGGTATCGAGTGCTGCCGTCGCATCAAAGCTGATCATCGGCAGCGTGTCGTTCGTGTTGACGGGATCAAAGACCCAAATCAGGACCTGGCGACCATCGGCCGCTTGGGAAATACTGGTCGGTGCAATATTGGCGCTTTGGTCAACGTAGGTCAGTTCTGGGGGTAGCGTATCGGTGACGATGACTCGGGTTGTAATCGCACTGCTTTCAGCCGTCACCGTCGGATTGAGTTCAAAATTAACGGTGTCACCGGCCAAAACATCTGTCTGGGCAATGGTTTTATTAATGCGGACAATGGCTCCGGTGATCTTGAGGCGATCGACCCACTGTGGCATCGGGGAGAAAAAGTCCGTGACATCCTCGGTAGCATGTTGCCAACTGCCATCGCCAAAATTATCCGCTCGGAAACTGGCGTAGTTCGTTAGCAGGGTATTACTCGGAGCATTGCCTGCGACCTGGGCTTCGACCCCAAAGTACCACTGGGCAAAGGCGGGGAGGGTCGGCACGCGAACCCGAAATTTACTGATGGCAGATGGCCCCCCCGGCACCGTTTGCGGATCACTAAACCAGGGGCCATCGGTGGTGGCATCGTTGAAGTCGCCGCAGGTGGCAAGGCGACGACTCGGCGTACTGTTGTCCCCCGCTGCATATTCAACAAAGTAATCCGTACCTTCGTTGCCGAGAATGCTGATGTAGTTATCAGTTTCACTGCGGGCATAGATGAGGCCACTACTGGTCACTTCAATATTGGGATGGTCAATCCGGTCGCAGGCAATGACATTGTTGAGCGGCAACGCGCCAAGGTTGCCGAGGTTGAGGCGATGGCTAAATCGCTGTCCGGGCGTGACCAAGCCATCACCACTGCGCCAACCCGCTTGGGTGGGGAGCTTATCTTCTGTGACATCTCGGTAGGCTTTCTCAAAGTTGCCGCCCGCCGGAGGAATGAAGAAGGGATAGTCGTTATTGGTGGTGTCAGGCTCTGCGGGGAGACTAAAGTTGCGCTGATTGCTAATACTGAGGGGCGCAAAATTTGTGAATTGGTTGACGGTTTGAATACCGCTATTGCCAATATCTCTGGCGGGGACCCAGACCGCAACATAGCCTGTCGCGACATAGCCATCATTGGCGGGAAGCGGGGCATTACCATATCCCGACGTGGGAAAATCGAAGGAGCTGGTGTCCGTTCCACTGAGCGTAATGTCAATATCGCCGCCGGGTCCACCGGGTTGAGTACAGGCGAAGCTGCCGGAATCATTGACCGACCGAAAATCCCCCCCGGCTCCAGCCGGTAACTGCCAAATAGGCGGAGCACCATTCAAGGCGTTGGGGCCACAACCAATAAGCGTGGCATTGGGCGAGAGGTTGGCGAGACTATCGGTCAATGGGATGGGGCTGGCTAACTGTTCAACCCCTTTGGCCTGGTTGGAAATATCAACGACAAGTCCGAGACCGTAGTAAACGGCCAATCCCTGCTCTGGACCATTACCAATATCCAATTCCTGCGGAAAGAGTCGAGGCACATAATTTTTTCGCAGATCGTATTGCGGCAGGGCAGACACGGCCGTGATGACAGGAACAGACGAGCTGGAGGTGGAGCTATCGGCACCAATGGTGGCTCCGGTTCTCACAACGTCTCCATTGGCCAGTTGACCGCCAATTTTTGCCGTGGCAATAAAGTTACGACTAATGTTCTGGGTGAAGTCCCCCAAATTACAGATGAGGTTGCGCCCATTGTTGCTGATGGCTGAACCTGGGCCGACGCATTCTAGGGGCAGTCGGGTCCAGGCAACGCCCTCGGGGAGCGTATCGAGGGTGATGGTGACGTTTTCCGCTGGGAACGGATTGTTAATGCTGTAGTTCCAGGTGTATTGAATGGTGTCATTCACCCGAACAATGCTGTTGCTGCTGCTGCTGTCGAGGCCGGGGCCATCACTGGTGTCAAAGTTGGGGGTTCCATCCACAACCTGCAGGAGTGAGATGGAGACAACGGCGGCTTCTGCGGCAGGGGCAAACAGCCCGCTGAGTAAGCCCCCCAGGAAAAACGGCAGCAGGAACGGCAGCAGGGCCGTGGGCGATCGCCGCTGCGCAACGTCAACCGAACGGGAGTCTTGAGGCACTTGAGAACAAGCTTCAGACTCCAGCGCGAGGAGCAGCCCAGGGAAAAGTCCAGGAAAAAGCCTAGGAAAGAGCCCAGGAAAAAGCCTAGGAAAAAGAATGAGCAGACGCAACACGTACAGCATGACCCGTGATTTAAACCCTTGACTCAAAGAGGATGCAACGCTGCAAAACAGCTACTCAGGCATCTGCGCAGGCATTAGAAGTGATTAACCTTTAGAGGGTTAACCCCATGGATGCGGTGTGCGATGTCAATTTATTTGTGCCCAAAATAAATAAACGTTCTCGCCGGAATTACGCGGATATTTTGTTGTGGAAAAATTAAGGAATTTTACCCGGCTAAATTTTGCTTTTAACCGTTGGAATACAGAGCAAAGACTCCGTGCAAAGACTCCGTTCTTTTGACGAGACACCGAGGGAGCCTGGGTCAGTATGGCTGAAATGTCCCGAGGGGCTTTGGAACGGGGGCCTAAACGCTGGGATAACGATAGAATTTTGCTGAGGGTGTAGAATTTTTGCGGGGATGTGGCTCCGACGGGTCTACGGCATCAGCTCGCCTTCAACCCCCACCCCTTAATCCGTTCCGAGGAAGATCCTGATGGCAGTTGTAACTTGTAAGCAGTGTTCAGCGGAAGTGACCCGTCGTACGAATGTCTGCCCGAGCTGCGGTACTGTGCTGCGACAGACGCTCCCGCCCCAAACCACCGGAGGAGGCGATGTGTTTGCCTTGATTATTGGTCTGGTGGTGGGTCTATTCGCCTTGGTCCTGCTGACCAAGTTACCTGGAGAGACGGGGAGCCCTGTACTGAAGACGGTGTTGGGCGTCTTAGGACTGATGTTGCCGCCAGCTCTGGGACTGGCTTGGGCGAATCGGAAGAAGGTCGCTGAGTAGGCAGGCTTGATTGAGAGAGAAGGGTCATTGAGGGCTTCTATATATAGAAGGTGCATTTGATACACTTTGATGCCTCCGTAGCTGCCCTGATGTCATTCCGTATCTTTGCCCGAGAACCGCAGGGCGATCGCCCCTCTCAAGCCCCCCGATCGCTCTAATTCAAGACTGCTTT
The DNA here is from genome assembly GCA_938017515.1 of uncultured Pseudanabaenaceae cyanobacterium. Lineage (GTDB taxonomy): Bacteria > Cyanobacteriota > Cyanobacteriia > PCC-9006 > JAAUQQ01 > JAAUOP01. The sequence continues at coordinate 2,638 of CALIJJ010000156.1, read as the reverse complement.
TTCTTCGAAGAAATCATCCGAAAACCGGATTTCTGCGGTGATTAAACCGTCAATAGCACTGCGCTTTATGGCTGCTTTGCCCTGGCAGCAATAGCTTTACAGCAACTTTCCGATGAAAAGCATAAAGGACTTACGCAAGTTCATAAGTTTCTCGACTAAGTAGACGAAGAATCAAGATGTCATAAATTACACCTAGATAACTGGCTACCTACGTAGTTTCAATGTCACTATTGTGATGTGAGGCACGGAGATTACGGAAGCGCACAGACAGATTGTCTACGTTACATCCGAGATCTCCACCGCCTAAGATTCTCGAACTGAAGGAAAGACGAACAGCTTCTCTATCGTCTTAACCGACATTGAACTGAGCTTGGCTTGATGCTGACTCACTTCAGTGCAAATGCTCGGATTTAGCCCCCACTTCCTGCATTAAAACCCACCACACTTCTTGCAGCCGAAATGAGGTTTATGATGATTTTGTCTTCCCTAAAGAAAGTTTCTATTGCAACTGTTGGCGCTACTGCACTGGCGCTCGGTATGAGCAGCGCAGCATTGGCTGGACCCGCTACAGTTACTGCTGTAACATCCGGCATTGATTCCGGCTTTGACAGTGTTGCAGAACAGATTCAAAATGATCCCGCTGTACTTGCTTTCTTGAATGTGCAATTGCCTGCTATAGCGACGCAGCTTGGTGGTACTACCACTCTGCGAAATATTCTTCAGGCACCAGGCACCATACCTGCAATTGCAAGCTTTGATGCTGACCTAGCTGCTTCTTTGGAGAACTTAGCAACTATCGATGCTCCTCAGGTAAATGGTGTGCTGGACGATCCTTTTGATTTGGATGCGATCGCAGCAGCTCTCCCCGTTCTGCTCAATAGCGAGACCCCTGATGATTTCTTCACGGTGAGTTTCAACGCTGGACCACTAGATGCCTTCGTTGAATCGATTACGTTTGATCTTGGCGTGGATGTTGATGCGGCCTTCGATAATCGGGACTTCTTCTTCTACAATGCCTCTCCTGAAGTCGGACAGTTGAATGGTCTGACAGCGGGTGACATTAGCTTCAGTACCGTAACCCGCAATGATTTTGATAATCCTAACCCCACCACAAGTCTGACGGTTAGCTTTGCGGAAGGATCATTTGGGTTGGGTGATTGGTTCACCTTTGGTGTCGATACGAATGCTGTGGGCAATGATTCGATTCCCCAACTGTCTCTGTTCAACGCACTCACGAATGATGAACTGTCGACATTGAACGATGCCGGTGATGACTTCGGTGAAGCAGGCGTTACGTTCTCGGTGAACTTTGAAAATGGTAAGTCCGGTGAAGGAACCTTTGCGGTTGCTGGTGGAGTGCCATTGACATCGATTGCTCAGGCCAGTGTTGATGTTCCTGAGCCTGGAAGTGCGGCTGCACTGATTGCCGTTGTTGCGGCAGCAGCTAAGTTCGGCAAGCGCAAGGAAGATCAGTAGAGATGTTGCACCGATGCGGCTTGATTGATTCGTGCAAGCGACAAGTCGCGTTGGTGTTGACTCGGATTGGCTAAAAGTTGGTGGTTTGGCCCTCGGTCAGTCTTACTAAGCGAGAACCATGGGCCAAGACTGATGCCGCAGTACTGCAAGATCTGCGGCATCAAGTTCCGCAGGAATACCACTACGCACCAATTCTGCAAAATCTTCGTTGGGCACCATGACTGACAGCAGATAGAGTCTGCCCGCTCCCACATTACGAATCTCGTGCATTCCCGTGGGACGAACTAAAATACTGTCGCCAGCCCTGAGGGGAATTTCTTTGCCATCGCAAAGCGCCGCACCTTCTCCTTGGAGAATGAAAAACATCTCGTCCGCATGACGATGACGATGGTAGGGCGTACCGCCACCGGGGTCAAAAATTTCGACACAGACGGTCATGGAATAGTCGGTGACCGTGGGGTCAAACAGCAGCACGATGCGATTGGTATCCGTGGGGCTGATGCGAAAAGCCTGGTAGGTTTGGGGCGATCGCACCACGGGTAACATGCAGGCTTCAGGGGCCGCGCTGGCATGCTCGGATTCAGGCAGATTAGCTTCAAAACGTTCCCATTCAGAACGTTCCGATTGAGATAAATCCGATGTTGCAACGACCATGGGCAAAGTGGAACTACAGCGCTACTCCCTCAGTGTAGGTTTGCACCTGGGTTTGCATGGGCGATCGCAAGAAGCCTTAATCAAATCTGTGGTGGTGGTAACTCTGTGATGGTAGTAACAGCGCTATTCTTGACCGTCCGACGGTGTGAGCCCTGAGGGCGATGACGGTTTTGTTTCAGAGGCAGCTGTTTCTAGGGCCTGTTTGACTTCCTGGGAAATGTCACCTTTGCCGGGACCGCCATGCTGATGCTCTAGGAACTGAGACAGAGAGGCCAGAAACTTTTGGGTGACGGGCGTTGCATCGGACATGGCTTCGTTCATGGGGGCGCTCCGAGGGACAGGGATCGTAGGGGTGGGATCAAGGCTCGCCCAAAGGATAGCGGCGATCGCTCCAAATGGGTAGCCCCAATTTTGGCGATCGCCGCATTTCGACGCGAAGCGTCGGCTTATGAGCCCAAAAACCGTCTCTCGCTGAGGTTTAGACCTCTGCCCCCATCCCCCGACCCCT
>CALIJJ010000155.1 GCA_938017515.1 uncultured Pseudanabaenaceae cyanobacterium | reverse complement strand
CCTCCAAATACCTGGGGTGCAACGTTGAGGTGGTAATGGGGATGGTACCAACCCGTCACGGCGGGGTGGTCGCCGGGGATTTGGAACTCGTAGGTGTAGCTGTCACCGATCGGAACTTCGCGAAATACGTTGTCGATGCCCGGTGAGATATGGAGACCGTGATAGTGGAGGTTGGTGGGCTGATCGAGCAGATTGTGTAGGGTGAGGCGAACGGTGTCGCCCGCTTTCGCTTCCAAGATGGGTCCAGGCGTTTGGCCGTTGTAGGTCATTACGGTGGCGCGCTGCCCTGCAAGACGACGGGCTTGGGTCTGGGCAGTTAGATCAAGTTCTAGGAGTCCATCTTGGCTCGTGAGGTGCTGGCGAGGGGAACCGGGACGGCTGCACTGGCTGAGAAGAGGGGTTGCGATCGCAGCAGTGGAAACTGTGAGGAACTGACGACGGTTCATGCGAAATAATCAAGCAGCAGAGCACATAGCCTCATCAGGTTAACGCTCAATTCCATGACTATGCCATCTCAACTGCGCCCGCCGCATCATGAAAGCCACCATTAGAGGTTAAGCATCTACCACGATGCCTGTCCAAGTGAAAATCACTGCCGAGAGAGAAGTTTGGCAGTGGAGACGTGAGGTTTTTGGGGATCGCGCTTGAGAGGAGGCTTCTTTTTTGTTTTCTTCTTGCGCGGTTGCTTACAGAACAGCTTGAGATTAACCCCTGTGGCAAGGTCCTGGAGTTGTTGTGCCAAAGCCTCTAGGGACAGCTGCTGGAAATCCTGCCAATGGACAGCCGGGATGGCAATCATCATCCCCCGATACACCCCCTGAAGCTCATCGACGACATAGAAATCTGACAAACCCGCTTCAATCTTCTCAACCCCATGAACACTGGCGAGAGCCCCTTTGACCATTGCCAAGATATTGTAGGCAACGAGGGCCATGGTAAAGCTGAACAATGCGGCCTTGGGATAGGCCAAGGTCTTGATTTCACCCTCGAAGTTCATCGTCACCGTCAAGAATAAGCCTTCCACCTGCCACCGTTGTCGATACAGCTGAACGACACATTCTGCATCCGCATCTTCTTGGGGGAGGTTGGTGAGGACAACAATCTCTTTATCACCATGGCGGGTCGGTTTGGCCAGGTTCAGCACGACCCGTCTGACTTCGATGGCCTCTCCTTCAAACTGGACTTTGACCGTCTGCTCGAATAGCTCTCCCGCTTCGAGAGTGGCAACCCGTTTGAGAGGGGTCAGCGCGGTGTGGGGCAATCCCTGGTGTTCTCGAATCACGAACCCTGCCTCTTTTTGGGCAATCTTGCAGAGGAATTCTTGGGTACACATGTTGCGATCCGCCATCCACAACTGCCCCGGCTCCACCTCAGCAAGCACCTGTTTGAACAGTCGCCGCTCCTGGGCATGACCATCCTCACAGGGAAAGATATCCACCGCCAATCGTCTCATTGGGTCCAGCACCACCAGCGACTTTCCCGGCAACGGCGCTGACGCCACTTCACGCAATACCTTCAATCGCCGCTCCGTTGCCGCCAGTCCATTTCCATCCAGGATTCTCACCTCGTATCCCTTCAGCAGTGGTGCACTCCTACCCCCCATGACATCCACTAACTCTGACAGCTCCGCTGCCGTTTCCTTCAGCAAGGCACGACTCACCTCACTCTCCACCCCATTGAGCTTCTCGTACACCGCATTGCGTGTCACGTTCAGCTCCTTTGACTTCTTTCGATAGGCCGCATTCACCGATGGCTGAATTCCACACACCACCAAGCTCAACAGATTCACCAAGCTGGAGAACAACAGCTCTCGTTCATACTGCACCTTGGCGTGAGTCTTGAAGATGTTGTCCAAGCGCTCCGGCCTGAACACTTTTTCCATCATTCCCCGCATCATCACGCTGATGGGGCTTTCCTTCGCAAACAGTTCCAATAACTCAGACAACATCTTCAGACCCTTCTATCTCCCTCTGGGTCTAGCTTTCCCTCCACTCACTGCCCTATCTTTCTCTCTTCAGCACTTAACACTTGGACAGGCATCGCATCTACCACTCTCGTATCCTTCCGGTGGCGACCTCATCGTACTGCCACCGCACACACTTTTAGATGAAAATGATTCTCGCTATCATAAGGTTGTTTGAACATCATTTTCACCCGCCTTCCAGATGGCAAGACCCTCTAAAGCTAACGCATCAAAACGTATGTCCCCTGCACCCAGTTGCGACCAGTCGCTGGTGCATCTAGAGAGTGTGCGGCAGGTACAGCCGAGAGTTTTAGAGACAGAAAAGGCTCAGCGCATGGCAGAGTTCTTTAGCGCATTGTCCGATCCACACCGACTTAAGCTGCTCTCTGCTCTGGCCCAACAAGAGCTATGCGTATGTGATTTAGCCGCTGCCGTGGCAATGGGTGAGTCAGCGGTTTCCCATCAACTGCGGGTGCTCAAATCTCAGCGGTTGGTCAAGTATCGTCGCCAGGGCCGTAACGTGTTCTACAGCTTGGCAGACGGCCATGTTGCAGCGATTTATCGAGAAGTTGCCGAGCACCTCGACGAGTAGTTATTCCTTCATACCCATTGATTCCTTGCTGAAGGAATATCCCAAATCGCACAAATTATGAAAGGATTATGAAAAGCCTGTGGTATTTCAATCCCCTTTTCTTATGTTGCGGTTGCGTTCATTCTTTCAGACCCTTGGAGACCGTTTCCCTATTTTGCAAAAGCTCTTTGGAGTGGGGTGGAAGGTTATATTGACAGAAGCGCTGATTGAAATTCCGTTTGCCATTCTAGAGTCATCGTTTCTGATGCGATTTCTATTCGGTGTGACCCTGGGATTGACCCTTTGGCAATACCTCGTCATTGCCGCCGCTCTATATCTGCTGATCGAGCTGAGCCGGTGGGCATTTTCGCGTTTTGTCGCTAAATCCAATAATTATCGATTCTGGAAGCATGAACTGGAAGTGCTCCAAATCTTGCTCAGTTGGCTCCGTCAGCTCCGAAGGACAAACGAGAACAGACAATTGAAGGAAAAAGAGGAATACTAATCCCAGAGCACTTCCTCGTCCTAAGTTTTGCCCCGTTGCCCGAAAGCTGTTTATAGCCAACGACGTACCGACACCATGTAGTCAGCAAAAGGACTTCCGAATTGGGTGAGTAGTGCTTGCTCTTCCGGCTTGATCTGAAACTGAGTTAGGTACAGCACGCAGCCCAGCACCAGCAAAGCAGCCCCTACGTTAGACAGGAAGACAGCCCAACCCATTAGCCCCATAACAAATCCGACATACATCGGATTGCGGGTAAACCGATAGGGGCCAGAGGAAACGATGGTCGTTGCTGCTGCTGGAGCCATTGGGTTGACCGTGGTTTGATGCCGACGAAAAGCAATTACCCCAGACAGACTGATCGCACCGCCTAATACGGCCAGCTCCAGGGCTATGATTAGGCGTCCTGGAACCAGCCAAGTGAGCCCCGGCAGTAAGCGAGCTACAGCCGTCATCAGCACAGCAAACACGGCAAGTACCACGACCGGTGGAATCTTGAGCTTCATATCCTGACATTGACGCGAACACTGGCACTTCCATCGTATATTATCTGAATAGGTATTCAGATGTTCAGTGCTATTGAGCAGGTTATCTCATGTCATCATCCCAAGACTGCGGCTGCGGCCACGACCACGGGCATGATCACGGCTCTGGCGAATTCAGCTTGCGTGAAGCGTTGATCCCGATTGTCATTGCCGCTGTTCTGTTTCTGATTGGCTTCATCTTCAATCAGCCGCTGCACAATACGCCGTTTGCGATCGCAGAATATGCCGTCCTCATTCCCGCTTACCTGATTAGCGGCTGGAGCGTGCTGGCCACTGCTGGACGCAATATCTTGCGAGGTCGGGTGTTTGATGAGAACTTTCTGATGACGATTGCGACGTTGGGGGCGATCGCCATTCACGAAATCCCCGAGGGCGTCGCGGTGATGCTGTTTTTCCAGATTGGGGAGCTGTTTCAGGACTACGCCGTGGGGCGATCGCGCCGCTCCATCCGAGCCCTACTAGAAGTACGACCCGACACAGCCAATCTGAAGATAGACGGCGACATACGCCAGGTCTCTCCTGAATCCGTCAACGTGGGAGACGTTGTCATCGTGCGCCCTGGGGAGAAAATTCCCTTAGACGGCGATATCCTCAGTGGTGCATCTCAGGTTGATACCTCCACCTTGACCGGAGAATCGGTGCCGCGTACCGTCACCGCTGGAGACACCGTTCTCGCAGGGATGATCAACCAGTCCGGAGCGCTGACCGTCAAAGTCTCAAAGCCCTTTGGCGAATCTTCTGTCTCCAAAATTCTGGAACTGGTCGAGAATGCCAGCAGCAAAAAAGCAGATACTGAAAAGTTCATCACCCGCTTTGCCCGCTATTACACCCCTGTTGTTGTCATCCTCTCACTAGCCGTTGCAATACTGCCACCGCTACTCATTGCAGGAGCAACTCAAGCTGTATGGACCTATCGTGCCCTAGTCCTGTTAGTGATTTCCTGCCCCTGCGGTTTAGTCATCAGTATCCCGCTAGGCTATTTTGGTGGTGTCGGCGGCGCAGCCAAACGCGGCATTTTGGTCAAAGGCTCCACTTACCTAGATGCCCTCACTCAAGTTAAAACGGTTGTTTTTGACAAAACTGGTACTCTCAGCCAAGGCAATTTCCGAGTCACTGACATCGTTACCTGCAATGGTCTTAGTCAGCATCAGCTCTTGGCACTCGCAGCCCAGGTTGAAGGCCAATCCAACCATCCAGTCGCCCAATCGATTCGCCAAGCCTACGGACAGGATGTAGGGACTGCTGGCGTTCAGGACTATCAAGAAATTGCCGGTCACGGTATCACCGCTCAGGTCGAGGGCCGTACCGTGCTGGCAGGCAATGATCGCTTGCTTCACCGAGAGAATATTCCCCATGATGTCTGCACCGTAGACGGCACCGTGGCCCACATCGCTGTAGATGGCGAATACAGCGGTCGGATTGTCATTGCGGACGAACTGAAACCAGACGCTGCTGACGCTATTCGCGCCCTTCATTCTCAGGGCATCGAAACCGCTATGCTCACTGGGGATAGCCAAGCAGTGGCTGACAGCATTGCCAAGCAACTGGGGTTAGACCAGTACCGAGCCGAACTCCTACCGGAAGATAAAGTTAGCGCTCTGGAAGCGTTGTTGGCCCGTACTGGTTCAAAGCAGAGCAAAGTTGTCTTTGTCGGGGATGGCATTAATGATGCACCCGTGATTGCCCGAGCTGATGTGGGTATGGCCATGGGTGGACTAGGTTCTGATGCAGCCATTGAGACTGCCGACGTCGTGTTGATGACCGATGCGCCTTCTAAGGTGGCTGAAGCCATTCAAATCGCTCATAAGACTCTGCGGATCGTCTGGCAGAATATCGTTCTAGCAATGGCTGTTAAGGCAATTTTCGTGATACTTGGTGCTCTTGGTGTTGCAACACTTTGGGAAGCTGTATTTGCCGATGTAGGGGTAGCGCTGCTAGCTATCCTGAATGCGGGTCGGGTCTTACGTTAACCTATCTTTTTTGAACAGGACCCAAATGCTGTAGCGAAAAATCCTGGAGACCACTGGGCATTATTCGCTACAGCAGCTATGCTTCTGAAGGCATTCCTCTCTGTTATGTCCTCGCTGCCGATCATCAAGTCTCTCTAGCGTTTGCTTGCTGACCATGTTCTCTTCCCTGTCTACCACTTGGCAGAACCTCACTACTTGCTTTTTCACGTCTCTCACTATTACGACACTGGCGCTTCCCGCAGAGGCGGCTCAGCTGGTGCAGTGGAAACTGGGCACTGAGCAGATACCGCTGGAGTTCGTTACCGATGTCCCTGTGAAGCCTCGGGCTCAATTCCTATTCAACCCACCACGAATTGTAATTGACTTGCCGGGGGTGATGCTGGATCGCCCCACCGTCAGACAAAGCGGTCAAGGAGTGGTTCAACAGTTTCGTCTTGGTCAGTTAGACGCTAATACTGCACGTTTAGTCGTTGAGCTAAATTCAATACAGGGAATCGATCCTAGTCAAATTCAAATCCGAAGTGTCACAAAAACACAGTGGATCGTCGAAATTTTAACTGAGACTTCCCCAAATTTAGCTCAGCAAACAGCGGTGTCCTCGGATGTAGTTGGTGAGCAAGATGTCCCGCTGAACCTGCCAGAAAATCCTGAAATTGATCAAGAGCAACTGCCTCTTCGCGAGGACAGTGAGCAAGCTGAGTCTATTGCGGTGACGTTGCCTCCTTATCCTTTGCCCCAAGAATCTGTTAATCCTGTTACTTCTCTGTTTAATCGCCAGCCCTTAGTCATGATTGATGCAGGGCATGGAGGGCCTGATCCAGGTGCTGTCGGAAGAGACAATCTTCGGGAAACCGATATCAATTTAGATATTGCACAACAGCTCTCTCGGCAATTAGAAAGTATGGGTATTGCAACCCAAATGACGCGTACGGGAGAATATGATCTTGATTTAGCACCTCGGGTCAGCATGGCAGAGCAACTCAATGCCGCTCTTTTTGTAAGCATTCATGCAAACTCAATTAGTTTAGAACGGCCTGATGTCAGCGGTTTAGAGACCTACTATTATGACTCTGGATTGGAATTGGCTGAAGATATCCATCAGAGCATTTTGAGCATAACTGGAATGCAAGACCGAGGTGTCCGGAAAGCTCGCTTCTATGTACTAACACGAACATCAATGCCTGCTGTCTTGGTTGAGACTGGATTTGTCACTGGAACGGAAGACTCAAACAACTTTCGTAATCCACAGTTTCGTACTCAAATGGCAGAAGCGATCGCCCAAGGCGTCGGTCACTACCTAAATATAATCTCGCAATAAAAAATTCACTAAAGTTTTAATCAATTGATGTAGAGATGAGCGCTATACAGCGGTTCTCATGGATTCTGCGCACACTTGAAATCGATGAAATTATTACAGGCTTAGAGGATCATGATGTGTATCTAAATAACGGAAGGAAACGCTATATCTCCCAAGGAGTTATAGATCTTTCTGGTGTATGGAAACGGAGCGAAAAAAAGGCGTACCCTTCTGGACAGAGAAAAAAGACCAGAGCAGGAATACACCATGGGCAAGAATAAAGTAGTTGAGTTCAAAACACCAGAAAGCTCAGAAAGTTTTAGCGATGCTCTCAGCGAGCTGTTGCGTCAAGGGGCCAGGCAAATCATTGCCCAGGCAGTGGAAGCAGAGCTGAATGAGTTTTTAGAACAGTACGAGGAGGTCAAGGATGAAACGGGTCGTCGTGCCGTCGTGCGTAATGGATATCTGCCAGAACGGACGATTACGACAGGATTGGGAGAAGTGGCGGTGCAGGTGCCGAAGGTAAGAGATCGCAGTAGCAGTGGAATCAAGTTCAACTCGTTGCTGTTGCCGCCGTATCTGAAGCGAACTCGAAGCGTGGAAGAAGTGCTGCCGTGGTTGTATCTCAAAGGAATATCAACGGGAGACTTTGGTGAGGCTCTCAGCGCCTTGCTGGGGCCAGAGGCCAAAGGGTTATCACCAGCGACGATTAGTCGTCTCAAGGGCAAATGGAAGGAGGAACACCAGCAATGGCAGAAGCGGTCATTGCGGCACAAACGCTACGTGTATATCTGGGCCGATGGCATCTATTTCAACATTCGCAATGACGAACGGCAGTGCATCCTGGTCATCATCGGGGTGAGTGACAGT
>CALIJJ010000154.1 GCA_938017515.1 uncultured Pseudanabaenaceae cyanobacterium | reverse complement strand
CACTGATAATTTTGAAAGGGATTCTGAGCGGATTGAGAGAGCTGGAGCGCTTTGCGAGAGTGATAGTCTGCCTGTTGCCACTGTTTGCTCTGTTCGTAATGATGGCCGCGATCGCCATACTGTTGAGATAGCATCTGCGTTGCGTGGCTGGCTTGAGCCAGACTCCCTCGCCCGGTGATTGAAAATTGGCTGCTGCCCGCATCGCAGCTTTGGGAGAGGCGATCGCTTTGGTCCGCTAGCTTGCTGGGTAGTGCTTTGAGGCGACGACTGGGCTTGGTCTGCGTCTGGGTCAGCTCTACGCTTCCCTGAGTCCCAAGGTTTGAAGAGGCCGTGATGTCACTCTTTTCCGTCGGTTGCGGTTGCACTTTGATACCCAGGACGGAAGCTGCGTTGAGCTGAATTCGTCCCCCAGAACGACTGACGGCGTTAGCACTAATATCGCTGTTTTCCCGAGGGACTGCAATCAGCCGACCGGTTTCAATGGCAATATTGCCACCATCACGAGCGCCCAAGCTTGAGGCATTAATTTCACTGCCATTGCGTAGAAAGATTCGATTAGCACCAATGGAAATATTGCCACCATTGCGAATACCCAAGGCCGAGGCATTGATTTTGCTGCCGCCGCTAAGGAATAAGCTATCTGAAGCGCTCAAAGCAATGTTGAAGTCTAAAAAATTGCGAATTCCCTCAGCTGGACTGGCTGCTTCCCTTGGATTCAGTTCTCCCACCTCTGTCTCGCTGGTGGCTGTAAGCTCAGCTTGGCCATTCAGAAAAATATTGATTGCTTCAATGTTTAACTGTCCGACCTCGCCAGACCCCTGATTGAAGACCGATAAACGAGCACGATCATTGAGAGCCAAAGTTGAGGTTGTAATCGCAATATTTCCGCCATCCCCCTGTGGCCTGTCGGGTAGTTCAAATTCCTCGGCAAGTCCTCTGACGATATCCGTTGTAACACTCGAACTGATGCTTGAACTGAGACCGACGGCATTTTCTGATGTGCCACTCAGTCTTATCGAATCTGTTGCCTGAATCGTGATATCACCAGCATTCCCTCGACTAAAGCTATCACCCTGAATGGAACCACCCCCCTCAATGTTGAGTTGCTTCGTTGTGAGATTAATGCTGCCCGCATTGCCGGTCGTGACGGTGGAAGAATTGATGCCGGAAGGCAGAAACAAGCGTGAATCAAATCCACGAATGGTTGTTGCATCTTGAACTTGGATTTGAATTTCGCCGCCGTTGCCGCTCCCGGGTGCTTGCGAATTGCCAGCAAGACCCAAAGCACTCGATAAAATGATTCCGCCATTCTCTAGCGTCAGGTTTTTGGCTCTGATGTCAATGATTCCTCCGTTACCCATACCCAGGCTAGAAGAACTGATCGCAGAACTACTGGCTGAACTCGCGAGCTCTAGTGCGATGGCTGCTGCCTGGAGTTGAATATCTTGCTCAACTGAGATATTAATATCGCCAGCCCTCCCTCCCTGAGCCCCTAAGGTCGAGTTGACAATGACTCCACCTTCTAGCAAAAGATTATTGGCCGTAATATTGATATCGGCTCCCCTGCCTGAACCAAGGGTTCGATTCAGAATTCCACTGGTAAACGGTGTTGCTGGATTACGACTTAGGATTGCTAGGTCTTCCGATGCCTTCACGGTCAAACGACCGGAATTGGCTTGGTTGCCTAAGTTGATCAGAGCAACGATAGAAGCATCTTCAATCGTAATATTTTTACCCCTGATTTCTCCTTGACTCAGTTGTGTACCCGTGACCTCGACGAGAGAGCGATTACCCAGACGAATATCTCCATATTCAGCGATATTGTCATAGTTCAGTTCAAATCCATAGGCGCTAGGCTGAAGCCGGATGTTGCCGTCAGCAACGGCACCGAGAGTCAGCTGGATCCCCCCACGGGGTAAGCCACTATCAGGGTCGATCGAGGGTGTGCCTTGGAGAATGCCCCCGGCGATCGCAATCTCACCCCCCACTAAAGCCAGCGTCTTTCCTTCTGAGACCCGGAGACCAACGGCCTCAGAGGGTTGCTGTTGGGATTCAGAAGCACGGCTAAGCAGGCCGACCGCGAGCTGTTTATTGCCTGTCCCTTGGACTTCGATGCGTCCTGAACGCTGGCCCATTTGAAGACCAACCGGCGCTGATAGGGACAGCAAAGGCTGATGTTCGTTGGGATTTAGGGCCGCAGGAAAGACACTTGCATCGGCAAATTGAATGGCCTCTGCCGTTGACCCAAGGAAGGAACCCGCCAACTGTAATTGGGCATTGGGGCCAAACAAAATGCCATGGGGATTGAGCAAAAATAGATCGGGCGTATTGCCACCCTGGATGGCTAATGGTCCATTGATACGGGAGGCTTCGCTCCCGGTAACACGGCTGAAAATGCGCTCAATGGTCTGACTGGCAGTTCCATAGCTGGGCTCGGTCAAATCAAATAGGACTGACGCCGCTTCTGGCGAGAAGGTGTCGAAGCTGTGGAATAAATTGTTTCCCCGAATGGCTCCTCCGCTAATGCTGACACCATCGGAGCCAGAAGAAACCCGTGTGCCGAGGCTCGGATCTGCTGTGACAGTCTGTGCCTGAACGGGGGGGATGAGCGCTGCCTGTAGGGCCAGGGCAGTCATTCCTCCCCACAGCGGAGCGTGCAACAACGGGATCGGTGAGGGAGGCATTCTTGTCGATGGTGGGCCAATCAGCAGCGATGAAGACATTCGATCTGGGGGGCGATCGCAATGGGCTTATCATTCCCATCTCGCAGCTTCTATCTCGCGGATGGAAAAAACATCATCAAAGACTGGAAAAGCATCTCAAAGCGAGGACGCTTTGATCTTAATGCTGATGCCAAATCGCATCCCAGGGCTCTCCTCCCACCTCCAAGCCTGCTTGATGACTCACTGCATGCAGTAACAGTTGGCGTGAGTCTCCGCTTCCCTGCCACAGTTTTAGACTCAACTTGCCCCGTGTCGTATCCCGACAGCAGAACTCCAGCCCTGTTGCGGTGGGGACCCGCACCAGCACGCCTGCTTCAGTTGTGCTGCCGACCAACTCCACGGAAAACTCCCCATTCTCAGCCCCAATCTTCCAACTTCCCCAAGGAGAAACCGCCCAACTCACTCGGCTATTCCAGGGCACAAACTCATAAAACTGTCCTTGCCAATGAACCCCGACCATCCCCACCGATTCCACCTGGCCCAGCATCTGCCGCAGCCCACCGCCGGAAGTCACCGTCAAGTCTGACTCAGTGCCAAAAGCATTGCACTGGAGCCAAAACCACTTGCTGGGGAATGCGCCGCCCCAGTTTTTTTCGGCATAAAACGGAACGCGATCGAGCTGATAGTCCTTTCCCCCCATCTCCAGCCAACCCGTTGCCAGCCCATGGGCCATCAGGATTTGCCAGCCCGGCTCAAAAACTGGCAAATACGATAGCCATCCTGCCGTTGCCTGCTGTGAAGTTTGAGGATTACCCCAACCATAGATCGGTTCAATGGTGTAGTACCAACGAAATACTTGGCCAGTACCCGGATCACGCAGGAAGCCTTGATGAACTTGAGCTGTGGCGGAGTAGCCTTCGGCATGTGCCTCGGAATGGGTCGGAGCTGATTGGGTTTGTTGCGATTGGTTTGGCTGGGATTGGTTTGGCTGGGATTGGCGACGACTGCAACCATGGCTCAAGCCATCTGCATCGGCCCAAAATGCTCCCACGTCCGCAAAGGTTCGGCAAAAATACTGCTCATCTGGCCCCAAAATCTGAACTGCGCTGCCGCTTTGGGGGCTTCCTCCAGCGGGATCTTGGATGGAATACATGAAGGCAATGGTTTGCTCTGGCAATGTCAGCCGATAATACCAACCCTCAAAAAATTGCCGCTGTCCGTGCCAGTGATAGCCGCAATGGGGCGTTTCCAGGAAATATCGCGGTGCGGGGAGCGGTTTCCAGGATGAGAAATCGGCTTCTGTCATGGTGTATTGGCGGGTTGGCTGTGGACTGAACGCTGTTCCAATTCCGCTTCCACAGCCTGATAGAGTGCCAAAAAGTTTCCAGCCCCAAACCCCGGAGCCTGCTCCCGTCGCTCAATAAACTCAAAAAAAAACTCGGTTGTTGAAAGATGGGCTTAGAAAAGATTTGGAGGAGCAACGATTCCGGTTTCTCCGGTTGCCAATCGATCAAAATTTGCTGGGCCTGGATCTGTTGCCATTCCTGGGGACAGACCGGTAGCATCTTGCAGTCCAGGAGGCGCGATCGCAACTGTTGGTAGTAGCTCTTGGGAATCGACAATAGCGGTAACCCCCGTCCTCGCAACTGCTGTACGGTCTTAATGAGGGGAGCACCTTTAAGGGCAATATGTTGAATCCCCGCACCATGGGTGACCTCTAAAAATGTTTGGATCTGGGAATTGCTGGAAGCCGGTTCGTTGATATTGAAATAGATCTGAGTCTGAGGAGAATAGAGGACTTGGCTATGCAACCCTGACTGGCTGGTTTGAATCTCGAAGCGCTGCTGCGGCTGAAGGTCAAAGAGGTGTTGATAAAACTCAACCGCCGTCTGAAGCATTCCAGCAGGCACATTGAGCACGAGGTGATCGATGCCGCTGGACTGGCGTTTGTGGGATAGGCTTTGATGCTGGTGCTGAGGCGATTCTGGGCTGGGTGTTTCGATTAGGGTATGGCTGACTGCGCCTAGGCCTTGAATTCGAACCCAGGATTGATCCGTCGCCTGAGCCGTGACCTTAACCTGTGCCTTAACCTGCGATTGACGGAGGATATCCCTTAGGTTTGTGACCCGCACCGCGACATCCGCGACCCCAGGGGCATAGCGTTGCAGATACTTCGCGACAGCGCTCGTTGATGTCAACGGAGCGGAAACCAAAAACAGCAGGTCGCCGTGGGTCAGGCATTCTGTGTGGGTATCAGCGATGGGCAGCCCTAGCATCGTTTCCACGCCCAGGACTCTTTCAGGCTCCGCGGGTTGCCATCCCATATGGTTGATAAACCAGTCCCGTTGGGCTACCGCATCATCAACAAAAAAGTGAACGTGGTCGATATCCATACTCGAAATCTGCCCCTATATCTGTCAGCATAGGGCGGTTTTTTGAGAATGGGGTTAAGAACAGATTGGCCTTAACCAACGTTTTGTTTCCGAGGGTTGCGATCGCGTTACGCAAGACCACACTAGCCTTGACCGTGAGGGGCTGGCGCGTTCAGCTTTAGTTGTTGAACGGCGGGAGTTGCGGCTCGACATCAATGGCCTTTGACTGAACAGCTTTTGGCTGAACAGCTTTTGGCTGAACGGCTTGCGACTGAACGGCTTGCGACTTCGATCTGGTTTTCCCCTCAACGGTTACTGTTTGGCTCGTACTGGCACCCATGGATGGCGTCGTCGAAGATGGAGCGCTATCCACCGCAAAGCTGGCTTCTGTTCCTTGGGAGACGGCACTGCTCTGGGGCCAAAAGGGGAAAAGCATGCGCTTGTCGTAGTTGGAGGCGATCGCCAAAAGCACCCCCCCGACCACAAACACCGGCATCGTCAGCTCGAAGCCATGTAGCCATTCCATGAGCTTGGCGAGGGCGAACAAAACCGCAAAACTCGCGATCCAGAACTGCAGGGTCGTGGCACCCGCCTCTTTGGTGCCGAGGTCTTGACCTGCCGGAGAACCTACTTCTTTCGATGCATTCGGGGGAACCATCTCGGGACCTATACTGGAGAGCTGTGCTGTGATGGACTTTGCATGAAGACTATAGCGAATTGGTTCAAGAATGGCGATCGCCCCTTGAGTAAGGCCCTGAACCATCGCTTCAACCGCCCACCGAGACAAGCCTTGGGTATTGCCGCCCTGATTGTGGTGACGCTTCTGTGGGGCACCACATTTGTGGTTGTGAAAGACACTGTCAAAGTCGTGCCGCCCAGCGTCATGATCAGCCTCCGCTTTTTGATCAGTGCGGTCTGTCTCCTGCCTGTTCTGCTCCCAACATGGCGTCACCAAGTCTTTCCGCCATCGACAACGCTCAAGCCAACGCGAAAGCTCTGGTTTGGGGGCGCTGAGCTGGGTCTCCTACTGCTGGCAGGATTCGCCACCCAGACCATCGGTTTACAATACACATCCGTTCACCGCAGTGCCTTTGTGACCGCCCTGAACGTTTTCTTTGTGCCGATGTTTCTGGGCCTGTTAGGGCATCGTATCAGTCCCAAAATTTGGCTGGCATCACTGTTGGCCTTGGGGGGCGTGGGGCTCTTGTCCTACGATGTGACGCCGCCCAATGTGGGCGACCTGTGGACGTTGGGGACGGCGATTGCCTACGGCCTCTATATCATTCGTCTGGGCCACTATAGCCAAAAATACTCAGCCCTGGCCCTCGGTGTGGTTCAGCTTTGGACGACCGCAGTCGTGGCAACGATCTGGGCCGTTGTGGAATATCCCACCTGGTTTTCTGGCTCGCAATTGGCCCAGCTGCCCTGGGGAGAACTGGGGTTTCTGGCGATCGCCTGCACCACCGCCCCCACCTTGCTCCAAGCCTGGGGCCAACAGCGGGTCAGCGCAGCCCAGTCAGCGGTATTGTTCACCCTAGAGCCGGTGTGGGCTTCCCTGTTTGCCTGGGTGCTGTTGGGGGAGTTGCTGGGGCTTCAGGGACTGCTGGGGGCAGCACTGATCGTCTCGGCCATGTTTGTCACCGTACCGTTTCCATCCAAGCCAAGCAGCGCTGCATCTGCGATCGCATCGTTTCGACGTCCGCCTGGTAACGACGACCGTGACCCGGCAACACCCACTCAAAGTCATACTCTGCCAGTTGTGTCATCGACTCAATCTGATGCTCCCAGGAATACCAGCAAAATCGATTAAAACCAACGAGGTGATCCAAGCGGGCGGACCAGGCGAGGTGGTCGCCCGTGAAGAGGATGCGCTGGTTTGAGGCGGGATTTGTGTAGAGCAGAACGGTGTGTCCTTCGGTGTGGCCGGGGACGGTGATGAGTTTGAGATCTGGCGCTAGGTCCACGGGCTCGCTGCCTTCGATCTTGATTTCGACATCCTGAGTTCCACTGTTGATCTCGTCAGCGTGGAGGATGCGCTCACAGGGCATACCCTCTGGATTGGCCTGATTAAAATGCGCCTGCCACTTGGCATGATCCGCCACATCATCGCGATGGGTTAGATAGAGATAGCGAATCCCGCCCATGGCCTCCAGTTGTTTGACCAACGGCTTAGAGAACTGGGGCGAATCCACCAGCACGTTGCCCTCGGGCCGCTGAATGAAGTAGCTGGCGGCGCCGTAGGATTTTTTCGAGTGGAAGCCGCAGTGGTAGATGTTGTCGGTGATGGGCAGCGGGAACTGGGCTTGGACGGCTTTGATGTCGCGGGGCTTTTCGACGGTGCCGATGGAGGCGGTGGGACAGGAGAGCAGGGCCTGCATGGCGCGATGGCGATCGCCCTCCTCCTTAGGCTGTTGTTCCACGGCGGACATCGACCCCACCCGGCCAAAAATATCCGGCGCCATCCAGCGACAGGTATCGCAGTCAATGCAGGTGCTATCGACGTAGAAGTTGCCGTCCACGTTCTCGGAACGGCGCTGGCTCAGCTTTGCCATGGTGACCTTCCTTTTGAATTGTTCTTAAATCATAATTGTTCTGACTTGATTCGCCTACTCCGCCGTGAGTTCGACACCGGGATCTTGCGCTATTCCGATGGCTCCGTCAGGGGGAAAGTGATACTGTAGGGGCCGACTTTGCGCGTGCTCCCGAAGCCTGAACCTATGTCTGACTCCAAGGATTTGCTCTATCCCTTCCCGCCGCTGTTGGCGGGCACGCTGGTCAAGCGCTATAAGCGATTCTTTGCAGATGTTGAGCTGGACAGCGGCGAAGTCGTCACAGCCCATTGCCCCAATACCGGACCCATGACCGGGGTCTACGTTCCCGGCAATCGGGTGATGGTTTCCCAGAGCGATAACCCCAAGCGCAAGCTGAAGTACACCTGGGAACTCATTGAGCTGCATGACAACGAGCCCATTTGGGTGGGTGTCAACACAGGCTTGCCCAACCGAGTGGTGCGCTGGGTGCTCGAAAATAATTTGATTGCGGAACTGGGGGAATACAGCGATATTCGCAGTGAAGTCAAGTATGGCGGGGATGGCAAGAGCCGCGTTGATTTTGTTGTGCAGGCACCGGATAAGCCTGTTTATATCGAA
>CALIJJ010000153.1 GCA_938017515.1 uncultured Pseudanabaenaceae cyanobacterium | reverse complement strand
GGCACAACGCGGCTGCCCTGCAATGCCGCCCCCACAAACGGATCGTCTTTCAAATTGAGATGACTATCCAAATCCAAATAATCCGCTAAGGGCGAGAGCTGTGCTGCTGCGGTATTCAGCAAGGCGCTGTCCGAATAGCAGCCAAACATAATCTTTAGCCCGCATGCCTTGGCCGTCTGCACCATGCGCATGGCTTCCGTTAAGCCACCCGACTTCATCAGCTTGATATTGATGCCGTCAATGCGATCGCGATACCGCACAATATCCGCAATGTTCCAGCAACTCTCATCAATGAACAGTGGCAGGGGTGATCGATCCTTCAGCCGTAACAGATCCTCCTCCCGCCCCTTGGGCAGCGGTTGCTCAATGTATTCCACCCCCGCCTCATGCAGCCACTCCGCCATCACCGCCGCATCCTCTAAGCTCCAGCCCCCATTGGCATCGACGTAGAGCTTGGAGCCTTCCGGCGCAATTGCCTGCACCGCTTCAAACATCGCCTGATCTGCACTAATCCCCTCTGGACTGCCCAACTTCAGTTTAATCACTTCCACGTCCACCGTTTCCTGCCAAGCCCGCAAGCGTTCCTGGGCTTTTTCCGGTGTGCTGATGCCAATGGTGACGGAGACCGGGGCGATGCGATCGCGATCTAATCCCCACAGTTTCCACAGCGGCTGGCCCACGGCTTTTCCCATCCAGTCATACAGAGCAATGTCAACGGCGGTGCGGACGCCGGAGATGACCTGTCGCGTGAGGAGGAGCTGTTCGATTTCCTGCCGCTGCCAGGGGGAGTAGGGCGTGAGGAGAGGGGCGATCGCCTCCAGTTCCTGCTGCAACCGCTCCGTTGTTTGGGGTTCGACCTTGGGATCTTTACTCACCGAAAACGGCGAGGCTTCCCCCCAGCCTTCAATCCCGTCATGCTCCAGACGAATCCAAAGATTTGTACTCGACGCAGTCGTGCCCCGACTAATACGCAGGGCATAGCGTTTGTGCACGGTAAAGGGTTCAACGGAGAGCTTCATGGTGGTTGATGCGGTCTCGGTGCGGGTATCTCCTCTATCATCCACCGATTTACAGGACTCGGCTAATCTTTACTGACTTCGCTATCGTCAACGCCATCATCGTTGGTTGAGTTTTCGCTGGCTTCCTGTTCCATGGTTTCCTGAAGAAACTGTCGTGCCAGACGGTTGTAGGTGCCGGGTCCCAGGAAAACAGGGTACTTATTCGATCGCGTAAAGCTCCACACGGGGTTGTCATTCTCTAGGATGCGGACCTCACCAAACCAGCCCTTGCATTCCGGTATACGAGCCTTGGCCGCGTCGAGAGCATCAATCCAGCGTTCGTATTCCTCCGAAACTCCGGTGGTCGTGATGACCCGAAACATAAGCAATCCTCACCTGCGCCGTTCTTTTCTTAAGCTTCTCATGGGCTTGTCGCTTAAGACGAGTGCCCCCTGGGATTTGCAACTTGCAAATCCCAGGGGGCAAACATGAGCACAAAAGCTAGGGTTGTTAGTGGTTCGCTAAGAGCCTAGGCAGACTGTTCCTTGCGCTTGCGCAACATGCCTAAGGTCACAGTCAAGAGTCCAGGCAACATCGCAGGAGTCGGGACAGAGGCCACATCTTCGCGATCCAAATTGCCGGAGAACGTTGTGCCAATACTCGATAGCAACGCTGGTTGAGAGGAAAATGCGCCTGTGTAAAACACTTCACCGTTTCCATCATTCAGCCAACCGGCCAAATCTGCACTAAAGCTGTCGTCAATGGCCTGGCGAAGATCAAATTGAGTGAGGCGGTATTGTAGATTCGTCGTGGTGGCAAAATTGGACAAGAAAGACGGTACTTCGGTAGGGCTTAGGCTCCATTCTCTGTCAGCTGTTTTAACCAGTTTGATATCTTCAATACTGAAGACTTCATCCGGAGCAACAGGGCTGTTATTACCTGTTTCTGCAAGACCAGCATTGACATTGTCGAAGGGATCAAAGTTGAGCGTGCTTGTGCCATTGATGTTGGTGTCAGCATTCTCAAATCGAGCTTCACCCGTGAAAGTCAGAACAGAGGTAAAGCCAGATGCCTGGGCAGGGGCGTGGAGCAGAAATGCTGTTGCGATCGCAGCAGAAGCGATAGTACCGGTACGGAAAAGTTGTGAAATCATGGGAATTGTCAGGAAATTGCTATCGTGCTGGTGCCTGTGCGAACCAGCCTGAAGAGCAATCAGGATTGGGGGACTGATAGATGTGGATTTCCTGACCCATTGGCTTCTAGAGCATGATCCAGAAGCATGATAGAAACGCTATGGCTTAGGTTTCTATTCACTAGCTTTCCCAAAAATGCTCACAAACCACAGGCAGAGTAAAGTCGATCATTGGCTACACGTTTCCCGATGCTTGCCCGTTATGTTTCTCGCATGAGTTGGAGTAGGGCGTCGGTCGAAAGCTTGCCGCTGGATTCCGTTCCTTCTAGCAAACTGTCGGCCAGGTCGCGCTTATGTTCGTGCAGCTGGACAATCTTTTCCTCGATGGTTCCTTGGGCGACCAAGCGATAGATGGTCACCGGGCGCTTTTGGCCGATGCGGTGGGCGCGATCGGAGGCTTGGTCTTCCACGGCGGGGTTCCACCAGGGGTCCATATGAATCACGTAGTCCGCAGCGGTGAGATTGAGGCCAGTGCCACCTGCTTTGAGGCTGATCAAAAAGACGTCGCCTTCGCCCGCTTGGAAGGCATTAACCCGTTGTTGGCGTTGCTTGGCGGGGGTGCTGCCGTCAAGGTATTGGTAGCTGATCTCCTGCTCCTCCAAGTAGTCGCGCAGGATATGGAGGTGATCGACAAACTGACTGAAGACCAGGGCTTTGTGACGGTTGGCTAGGAGTTCGCTGAGGACGTTGCCGAAGACCTGGAGCTTCGCGCTGGGTAGTGGTGTCTCGGGGACAACCAGTTTGGCGTTGCAGCAGAGGCGGCGCAGTTTCATGATCTCGGCCAGCACTTGGAGATGCATGGCACCAGCTTCGGCGTCGCTGTCGGCGAGGTTGGCGATCGCATCCCGCCGCAGGGCTTCATAAAGCGACATTTCCGCCTTGCTCAGCTCCACATTGAGCGTAATCTCGGTCCGTGAGGGTAGCTCCTGCAATACCTGGGTTTTGGTGCGCCGTAGGATGAAGGGCTGAATCAGTTTCTTGAGCCGATTGCGAGCGGCTTTGTCCTGGAAGCGCTCGATGGGTATGGCAAAGCGCTGGTTAAAGTTTTCCATCGAGCCCAGTAGCCCTGGATTGATGAAGCGAAACAGGTTCCACAGCTCGCCCAGGTGGTTTTCGATCGGGGTGCCGGTGGTGATGATTTTGCATCCAGCTTGGAGCTGCATGGCGGCCTTTGAACGTTTGGTGGCGGCATTTTTGATCGCCTGGGCTTCGTCCAGGACGACGGTTTGCCAGGGGACGTCCGCCAGCATCTTGGCCACGTCCGGCTGCTGGAGTAGACCGTAGGTGCAGGCCACGAGGTCAAAGGCGGCTAAATTATCAAGGATTTGTTGGCGATTGCCCCCCCGAAACAAAATTGGGTTCAGCGTCGGCGCAAATTTCTCGGCTTCGATCATCCAGTTGCCACAAACCGATGTGGGTGCAACGACAAGCGTTGGCCCTTCGGGAGCACGCGTAAGAATCAAGCTCAGGGCTTGCAGCGTTTTGCCCAGACCCATGTCGTCCGCGAGACAAGCCCCCACGCCCCAGTGGGCTAGCCGTGCCAGCCATTCAAAGCCTTCCACCTGGTAGTCTCGGAGTTCGGCCTGCAACGTGGAGGGAAGTTGTGGTTCTAGGGTCTCGACTTCCTTCAACTTTTTGACCTGAGCTTTCCAGTGTTTGTCGGCCTTAAGGTCGCCGACTTCGTCCATCAGCTCACCCAGAGCAAGGGAGGCCAGGGGATTAAACCGCAGGCCCTTGCCATGGCTGCTGGAGAAGGCCCGCAGTTCTTCTAGCCGCTTGCGGAAGGTTTGGCTCAGGGCCAGGTATTGACCATCGCCCAGGGGCACAAAGCGACCGGGGGCTTCCTTCAGGAGGGCCAGGAGCCGCTGCATGTCCAGCACTTCCTCATCGCCGATGCGCAGTTCTCCGCTGGCGGCAAACCAGTCCTGCTGCTGCCCCACCTTGAGGCTGAGGTTTTCCGTGCTGGCGCGGTGGCTGACCTGCAGGGTTTCGCCCTCGGGCCATTCGACGATCGCCTCATCTCCTAGGTGATGCAGTTCATCCAGCAACTCTAGGCAGTCTTCGGGATTTTCCAGCAGCCACTCGTGTTCGCCGTCGTCTTCGCGGTAATTTGCCAGCGTGGGGCAGGCGGCGATCGCGCCCTCGGCCAATGCCTGCTCCTGCGCTAACTCCCGTGTGGTCTGCCGTCGCCCTTGCTGGGCCAACTCCGCAATTACCGTTTTGCCGCCCACGCCGGGACGATAGTAGGGACCAACCTCGCCAAAGGGTCGGCAGAGCAATGACACCTTGAGGCCATTGCCCGCAGGCAGCAGATGTAGATGGGGCGTGGGCACAGACGGTACGGATTCCACATTGTCATTGCCGCCGCCGATGTCCGACTGGACGGTAACGACATTGGAGACGGCCTGAATGGCTTGCAAGACGCGCTCTTCCGCTGCCGCGGGGACCTGTAGACTCGCCCCCAGGATCTCGGCGATGTTGCGGTGCTCGTCGGTGATGGCGATCGCCTTCAGCCTGGTGGGACTTTCCTTGACGATCACCAGATCCTCATCCTCTTCGGGCTCAGGCGAGAACTCCAGGGTTAGTCGGTTATCTTCCCCCCGTAGCACTCGTAGTTCGGGTTGTCCCTGCACCACTTCCACGGGAATGCTGGGGGTGTCTTGCCAAAACACACGGGGATGTCCCACCAGGGATAAAATCCCGTTTTTCGGGATGAAGTACTGATCGGCACCGCTGCGGAAGTAGTCGTAGTGGATGCTTTTGCAGACTTTGAGATCCTGGGGCGTCAGGTAATCAAAGTCTTCGGGGGTTTTCTTCAATCGCTTGAGGGATACCGCTCGACCCTTACTCCAAACGCCTTTGGCGTTGACCTTTTGTTCCCTGGGATGAACGGCGCAGCGACCGTCGTAATAGGTCACGAACCAGGCAATCCGGCGATCGCTCGTGATTTCTGCCTCGGTTTGGTAAAGGCTCGTCAGCGCTTGCAGCTGCAACTCCCAGGTTTCCTGACAATGAACAAGCTCCGTCAGTGGTGTCAGCCCACTGTCTTCCCGAAGAATCTGAGCTTGCACGTCATAGGTGCCCTCGGGCTTGAGCTTGGCAAGCAAGTCTGCGGTTTCCATCGCCAGCCAGTAGTAGCCCGCTGCCTTTGCACTCGCGTAGAACGGCTCTAGAATGCGGACCAAAATGTCGCTGGCTTGGGGCTGAACCCAGTAAATACAGAGGGCGTGGATGATTGTGCCCAGGGGATGACGCTCCCCGTGGTTGGCCGCAAAGCTATTGATTAAATGTTTCTTCGGGTTTAGATCACCCTGCTGGATTTTGATGAAATCATGCAGGGCAGAATAGGTATACCAAAACTGATGTTCCCCTTGGTTGACGATGGGCTGAATGTAATGGAGAGCTTGGCTGAGCCGTTGGCTGGAGCCGTCCTGGAGTAGGGCGAGGATATAGAAGGGGCCACAGAGCCCTTGGAAAAAGCCCGTGCGTTTGTCCTGTTTTTTGAGGGAGGCTGTGA
The DNA here is from genome assembly GCA_938017515.1 of uncultured Pseudanabaenaceae cyanobacterium. Lineage (GTDB taxonomy): Bacteria > Cyanobacteriota > Cyanobacteriia > PCC-9006 > JAAUQQ01 > JAAUOP01. The sequence goes on along the minus strand of CALIJJ010000153.1, from coordinate 12,822 downwards.
GGGCGTCGCTGTAGTGGGCGATCGCGGTTTCCCCATCGCCCTGCAACAGGCTCAGCCACCCCCGATAGCCCTCGGCAAAATCGTAGAATGGCTCGTTATCTTTGCCGAAATTGGGCAGGACTTCGTTAATAAGTTCGCGATCGCCCCGCATCAGCAACTGCTCGATGTAGAGCACCAGTAACGTATCGGTGCAGGTCTCGCTACCAGGGCTGCAGTCATCCTCGAGTAGTTCAAAGGCTTCCTTCGCCGGTTGCAACTCCATAAGGGAGCTGCCCAGCAGGTTATACAGCGCTGCTTCATAGACCCTGGGAGGCAGGGTGCAAAACCAGTGGGCATCAAAGGGGTTATTGCAGATTTGTCCCCAGACCTCGCTGGGACTGATCTTGTCTGCCTGATAGAGGAAGAAGGTCTCGAAGTCTTCGGCTTGGCGATAGAACCTCTCCAGATCGCCCCGATAGAGAGCGATGCGAGCTTCGCGGATGTATTCGGCTTGGCTTTGGTAGAGGGTGCGTTCCTGACGATGGAACTGTCTCCTGACCCCCCGCCGTTTCTGAACCATCTGGGCCATGGCTTCAAACCAGCCTTCGGCGACGGCATCACGGGTGGCGATTTCTCGCAGGAGGGGGTGGCAGACCCAGCCTTTACCGCTGCTGGGCTGGGCCAGTTCTTGCGATCGCAACTTCTCCAGGCGAGGATGGAGCGTATCAGAAATAAAGGGTGCGCCGTTTAGGTCATTGATTTCCAACCCATGCAGGCAGTCCATCATCAGCGGCAGCCTGACGGGCTGGTACATGACGGAGAGGAATTGCAGAATCTGCATGTCTACGAGGGGCAGGTCTTCGTAGGCATCACGCAGCTCGTCGCGGAATTCATGGTCGTCGATGGGAATGCCATCGATGGTGCTGGGCATGGAGAACAGGGGAGGGCAATGGGGCAACGCTGCTCGCTATCAGCGTCTACTTCCATTATTGACTAATCGGTCAACACATCCCACAGGAAGTCGAGGGGATTCTCGGTGTCGATGGTGGTGATGTTCTGGGTGTGAACGATGTCGTAGGTGGCTCCAGCAATATGCAGATCGTCATCGAGGGCCTGGAAAAATCCCTGGGCGATGGCGTCTTCGCCAATTTGCACTAGGCCGATGGCGAGCTCTTGGGGATTGTCCATGCGTTGGGTGGTTTGCACGATCAGATTGATGAGGCCTTGGCGATCGCTCGGTTCGCCATCCAAAATCACCAGAAATAGTTCGCCATTGGGCTGGCTTTGGCCCGAAGCTTTGCGTTGAAAGTAGTCCTGGAGGGCGATTTCGAGGACAGATACGTAGTCCAGGCTTGTGGGAGGACAGCTTTGCTTTAGCAACTGCGTCAGGGTTTCGCGAGAAACTTGGTCGTAGGTTAAGAGTTGGCAGGCTTCCGTCTGGGGCTCTGGACGGTTGTCTGCTCCGCTAACGGAAGCCACGTAGAGCTTGACGCCATCGCGATCGAGATTAGCGCAGGTTTCCCCTAGCGTTTGGATGGTGCTCTGGGCCGCTTGCCATTGCTCGGGGAGCTGCGGAACATGGTGGGACACGCAGGAGCGTCCGAGGATGAGGGTGTAGTCCTGGTTTTGCAGGAGACGGACCGGGAAGGGGCGTTCTACGGATTCCCCTGGATCTTCCTGCTCTCCATTTTTTTGAAAGAGAGGAATGACGTTGTCGGGAGAAGCGGTGGTTCTCATGAGATATTGCTTGGCGACAGTGGATGAAACGAATGCACCTGATGCATCTCTTATCGGTTGATAGGACGAGCGTTATGCATCTAAGGTGGCTATCGCTGGAGCGTTAGGAAATTATCTTGGCTTCCTACAGCGTCGTTCCTGCAGTTGTACGGTGCCAACCTGAACAATTCGCCAAAGGGCTTGTAACCCTCTGCCCGTTTGATGATTGCCAAACTGGCAACATGTGAGAAATTGCTTCGCCCATAATTGTTTCTAGAGTAAAAATACATCTCGGGGTTTTCTGCCGAGCTTGTTTCGATTAACCTCGATTACCTAGGTAAGAACGATGAAAATTTCTCCGCTCCAGATTCAGGATCTGGAAACCATGCAGGATCTTTCTGATGAAGAGACCTCGCCCTTACAGGGGGGGCTCTCTTTTATTCCATCAGATGGTCGGCTTGACGAGGATCCCTTAGTGCCTGGGCTGATTTACCCCTTCCCTCGTCCTCGCCCCTTTCCTTACCCTTGGCATCCTCGTCCGCTCCCCTGCACCGAATTCATGACTGAGCATGGGCCTTTGAAGATCTGCCCTGTGATTCTCTAGGTTGCTCAGGGATTGTGTTTGGCCCATTGAGACCGTCACGATGTTTCGGTGACCCAAACTAAGCCCGCCGCGAGTTGCAGTATTTGATCCTCGATATCGCGACGCTCGTCTACCGTTTTGAGCTTGACAGCGAGTTCTCGTTCTAGCTTGGCTAATTGGCCTTCCGTGGCAGGGATAATTCGAGTTTGTCCCTGTTCTTGAAACCGTTGTAATCGGTCCTCTAGCATCTGTCGCCGCCGCTGGGCATAGTCGCGAGCGTTGCGTTCTTGAACATTGCAGCGGTTTTCGTTTTCTGCTCGAAAATCTTCCATGGCTTGAAAGAATCGCTCTTCAAGCTGTTCGTCACATCGCGTAAATGCAGCCTGAACGGTCTCCCAATCTTCCAACAAATTGGCCGCGTTGGCTTGGGGCTGAGCCCGAAGCATGAGTTGGACGCATGAGTTGATTGCATGAGGCACTACCCAGCAACGTTCAGGTTTCAATACCTTAAGCCACAGCCATGAACGGTTGGAGCAAGCTAGGGGGCTGCTTACAATAGAGCTAATGACCTACTCCAACGGGGAGGGGGTCAGCTTGTACGCTGAGCTTTATGCGTTTTTATGACCCAGTCTCCCCCTCAATCTGACGCACCCTTGGGCAATGCCGCTGGCCAGTCCTTGCCAGAGTCGTCTGATGCTTCCGGTGATCCCCTGCTCAGTCCCCAGCTCAACCCCCTCGTCAAATACAAGGTTCAGTACGAGAGCACCCGTGAGGTGGACTGGGACTTACTCACCCCCAGCATGCGCCACTACGCTGAAACCAAGGCGCTCAATCCCAGTGCGTTACTGCTGTACCGCATGGGGGACTTCTTCGAGTGCTTTTTTGAGGATGCGATCACGATTTCGCGGGAGCTGGAGCTGGTCCTGACGGCGAAATCAGCCGGGAAAGAGGTGGGTAAGGTGCCCATGTCCGGGATTCCCCACCATGCCCTCGATCGCTACGCCGCCATGCTGGTGGAAAAGGGCTACGCCGTTGCGATTTGTGACCAGGTTGAAGAAGCCTCCCAAAAAGCGGGGCCTATGGTTCGCCGCGAGATCACGCGGGTGATTACGCCAGGGACGATTCTCGAAGACGGCATGCTCAATGCCCGCCGCAATAACTTCTTGGCGGCGGTGGTGATTGAGAAAAAGCATTGGGGCTTGTCTTACGCGGATATTTCCACCGGGGAGTTTCTGACGATTCAGGCTTCCAATCTGGAAGAACTGACCCAGGAACTGTTGAGATTGCAACCTTCTGAAGTGCTCTATCCCGTCGATGCGCCGGATATTGTCGGACTGCTGCGGCCCGGTGAGAAAAAGATGACCGACGAGGTACCGGACTGTTTGCCCTCGAACTTTTGCTACACGCTGCGGCCCCAGTCCAACTTTTTGCTGAGTGAGGCGAAGTCTCGTCTGCTGAATCGTTTCAAGGTTCGTTCCCTGGAGGGGATGGGCTGTGACCATCTGCCCCTCGCGGTTCGTGCTGCGGGAGGATTGCTGCATTATCTAGAGGACACGCAGCTCGAAACGCCAGTGCGGCTACAACCCCTGCACACCTATCAGCTAACCGAGTTTCTGGTGCTGGACCACCAGACCCGTCGCAATCTGGAGATTACCCAGACAGTGCGCGATGGGACGTTCTTTGGCTCCTTGTTGTGGGCGCTGGACCAAACCATGACGACGATGGGCGGGCGGGCGCTGCGGCGTTGGCTGCTCCAGCCGTTGCTCGATCGCGGTGGCATTTTGGCCCGGCAAGATACGATTGAAGAATTGGTTCACAACGGTAGCCTGCGCCAAGCACTGCGTAGCCTGCTGCGAGAAATTTATGATCTGGAACGTCTCTCGGGACGCTCGGCGTCCGGGACCGCGAATGCAAGAGATCTGGTTTCCCTCGCAGACTCCCTCTCGCGATTACCGGAGCTGGCACGGTTGGTGGAAAGCAGCACGTCGCCCTATCTTCAGCATCTCCAGCAGGTGCCGCAGGTGTTGGAAGAACTAGGGCAAAAGTTGCACCAACATTTGGTTGATTCACCGCCGATCTATCTCACCGATGGCGGCTTGATCCGTCCTGGGATTAATCAGAAGCTGGATGACTTTCGGGCGCAGGTGGAGGGCGATCGCCAATGGATTGCCAATCTCGAAACCACCGAACGCCAACGCACAGGCGTCTCGACACTCAAGGTGGGGTACAACAAAACCTTTGGCTACTACATCAGCGTCAGCCGTGCCAAAAGTGTTCAGGTGGAAATTCCTGAGGACTACATTCGCAAACAGACGCTGACCAACGAAGAACGCTACATCACGCCGGACCTGAAGGATCGGGAAAGCCGTATTCTCAATGCCCAGGATACACTCAACCAGATTGAGTACGATATTTTCATCGAACTACGTCAAGAAGTTGGGTTGCATACGGAACTGATTCGCGGTGTAGCCAAGGCCGTGGCAGCGGTGGATGTGCTGGCTGCGCTGGCGGAGACGGCGGTCTACCAGGGCTATTGTCGGCCTGAAATTGCCGAGGATCGAACGATCGCCATCACCGATGGCCGTCACCCTGTGGTGGAAAAGTCCATGCCCACGGGCTTTTTTGTGCCCAACTCCACTCGCATGGGGTATCCACACAACGCGAGAACGAACGAACCGCCGTTTGTCCCGACGGAAGGGGCATCCGATTTACCGCCTGACTTAATCGTCTTGACCGGCCCAAACGCCAGCGGCAAGAGCTGCTATCTGCGGCAAACAGGTCTGATTCAGTTGATGGCGCAGGTCGGTAGCTTTGTTCCGGCGAAGTCAGCAACCCTGGGGGTTTGCGATCGCATTTTCACCCGTGTCGGCGCTGTGGATGATCTCGCGACGGGCCAATCCACATTCATGGTGGAGATGAACGAAACGGCCAATATCTTGAACCATGCCACGGCCTATTCCTTGGTGCTCTTGGACGAAATTGGTCGGGGGACGGCGACGTTTGATGGCTTGTCGATCGCCTGGTCCGTGGCGGAATACATTGCTCAGGAATTGCGATCGCGCACGATCTTTGCCACCCATTACCACGAGATGAATGAAATCGCCTCGATCTTGCCCAACGTTGCCAACTTCCAGGTGGTGGTGCAAGAAATGGATGACCAGATTATCTTCTTGCACCAGGTGCGTCCCGGTGGGGCGAGCAAGTCCTACGGTATTGAAGCCGCGAGGCTAGCGGGCTTACCCAATTCTGTGATCAAGCGGGCGCGGCAGGTGATGTCTCGCATTGAAAAGCACAGCAAAATTGCCGTGGGCATGCGCAAAGGGGAGAGCGAGGTCGGAAAGCGTAAGTCTGCGAAATCATCTGCCAAGGTCCAGGAAGATGGAATTGAGCAACTGGGATTTTTTGGAAAAGGCTAAATGACTTGTCTTTTTATGAACCGATGCGAAGGCTAATTGAGTCCCTTTTGGGGATTCTGATGGATCTTGATTTGATTTATATCAAGCGATCGCTTAAAGCGTCTTGAATCCCCAAAACTTGCCAATTTGCCGCCGTTTTCTCTCTGCTTAAAGCATCATAAATGTGCTTTAGACTTGGGGGAGATCTCAGCAATGAAACCTTTTGTAAAAACGCTGTCTTCTAGAATGGAATCTTCTAGTAAAGGAAGACTGGGGCAAGCCAGTAATTCCGTGACGGTTAATTTGGGCGATCGCAGCTCTCTCGGACCTGGATTGGAGTTGAGTGATACGCAGGGAAAACTCAATCTCTTTCCCTGGGATGATCGCCTGTCCATTGTTTCCAAGTTGCCCAGCAGCAATACCTCATTGCGAAGGGGGGCTGCTGTGGGTGACGACGCTAGCTTTACCGGGTCAGGTTCTAAGGGCAGTGTGTCCGGCAACTTTGGCCAGATTGGTGGTGGTTTTGGAGGAGGCTTTGATGGGCATAGTGGCTTTGACTTTTCGAACTTCCGCAACAGTATTTTAGACCGGCAGTTCCGTAAGCTGTTTCGCACTGTCGATGGTAGCCATAACAACCAGCGCCAGACCAAATGGGGGGCGACTCATACTGGCTTGATTCGTTTGACCCGGGCAGACTATGCCGATGGTATTTCAGACCCACGGGGTGGGTTTAAGTCTGTGTTGCCTAGTGCCCGTGCCGTCAGTAATGCAGTTGCCGCCCAGGGGAGTCAATCGATTCCGAATGCTTTCAATTTGTCTGACATGTTTTGGCAGTGGGGCCAATTCATTGATCATGACATGGATATTTCTGAAACGGCGTTTCCGTTCGAGTCGTTTAATGTCAAAGTTCCGAAGGGCGATCGCCATTTTGACCCCCGAGGAACCGGAACAAAACAGATTGGTCTGAATCGAACGATCTATGACGAAAATACCGGTACCTCTAAGCGTAATCCCCGCCAGCAGATTAACGAGATCACGGCCTTTTTGGATGGCTCGATGGTCTATGGTTCTGATGCGGAGCGGGCTGCTGCCTTGAGAACCAATGACGGTACCGGAAAGCTCAAGGTGACACGGGCGAAAAATGGCGAGACGTTGATGCCGTTGAATACGCTGGGTTTGCCCAATGCTGGAGGAAATGGCAGCAACCTATTTCTGGCCGGTGATGTCCGAGCCAATGAGCAGGTGGGCCTCACGTCAATTCATACGTTGTTTGTGCGAGAGCACAATCGATTGGTCGATGAGCTTCAGCAGCGTCTGGATAAATCTGAATTTGGTGTGTGGAAATTCTATGTGGATTCCCAGCAAGTTGGCATGAGTAAAGGGGACTTTCTCTATCAGGCTGCGAAGCGGATTGTTGGGGCACAAATTCAGTCCATTACCTACAATGAATTCTTGCCCATTCTAGTGGGGAAGAATGCATTACCGAAGTACAAGGGCTATCAGTCGGGTGTTGATCCGAGTATCAGCAACGAGTTCTCCACGGCGGCGTTCCGCTTTGGCCATACGATGTTGTCGCCCCAGATTTTGCGGGTGGGCCAAGATGGAGCAACGGAGAAAATCCGATTACGCAATGCTTTCTTTAATCCTGGAACGGTGAAACAGAAAGGTGTGGATTCGCTCTTGCGGGGGCTAACCACACAAACGGCTCAGGAACTCGATAATCAGTTGGTGGATGATGTGCGCAATTTCCTGTTTGGGCCTCCGGGCTCTGGTGGGTTCGATCTGGCGTCGTTGAATATTCAACGGGGCCGCGACCATGGATTGCCGGGGTATGTTGAGGCGCGCAAGTCCCTGGGCGAAGGCACAGTGAAAAATGTGTCGCAGATTACGTCTGATAAAGCTGTGCAGGATCAGCTGACGGGGGCTTACAAAGGACTCAATGAGATTGACCTGTGGGTTGGTGGTCTGGCGGAGGATGCGGCCCCGGGGGCTGTGGTGGGTCGTACGTTCCAGGACATTATTGTGGATCAGTTCACGCGGCTGCGGGATGGCGATCGCTTCTGGTACCAAAATGACAAGTACATCCGCAACCTGGCTCCGGACGTTGGCAGCCGCTCTCTCTCTGAGATCATTAAGGACAATACCTCCATCGGCAGTCTGCAAGATAATGTTTTCCTCGTTGCAGGTGGCTCGAATCCTTTGGGCTAGAGGCGATTGAAGAGGGGATCGTTGCTCTGGCTTTCAAGTTCTCGGGCGGACCAGTTATTTTTGAGGACTTCGATGTTGCAGGAGTATCGAGCTTGGGGCCGATTGACTACGCGCATGATAGTGCGGTCGTGGCTCCAGGGGAGGTTGGGATGGAGTTGATCGGGTTGCCGGATGGGTTTGGGGTGGCTGAGGTTGAGGAGTTGGGGACTGGGTTGAGATGGGTCACTCACTGCGTGACCCATCTCTTCTTGAGTTAGGAGCTCGGGGTGGGCGAGCTAGAAGCGGCGGATATATTGGAGGCTATTGTAGGAGTCAACACTCCCCAGCTTTCAGTCTCCCAAGTAGGAAAGCTACATATACTAATTGGTGTGTCTGCAACAAATGTTGGCACAGAGAATGGTCAGTCATTGGTGTGGTGGACCTGGGCCAACCAGCTACAGCCTCAGCGTTCAACAATCGTTTCTAAAGCGCTCGCTTTCAGATTGAATTTTTCTTCCGTGGTAGCCGCCAGTTCACTGGCATGAACCGCCTCATGCACCAGCGTCAGCTCCACAATGCCCGACTCCACCACTGAGAGGTGCTTGTGTCATAAAACGGAAATCCACCCCAATGCATCAAATCAAAATTCCATTGAGCTTCAACGTAAACCCAGCTAAAACCTCCTCCCCAGACAAAGACTGTAATTCCTGCAAAATCTCCACTGCTTGACTCGCCCGGTAAACCTCAACCGCTCCACTCTCTGGGTCCAGCAACCACCCCAGCCGCAGTCCATTCTCCATGTACTCCTGCATCTTCGAGCGCAGATCCTCCAAATCATCACTGGGAGACCGCAACTCCACCGCAAAATCCGGACACAGCGGAATCCAACCCGTGCGCTGCTTCGGCGTCAGACTCTCCCAGCGCTCATTCGTTACCCAGGCCGCATCTGGTGAGCGAATCGCTCCATTCGGTAACCGAAACCCCGTTGAAGAATCAAACGCAACCCCTAGCCCAGCCTCATCACTCCAATTCTCCAGCCGAGCTGTCAACTTAATGTTGCGTCGCCCTGTCTCGCCTCCCGTCAACGCCACAACGACTAACTCTCCCTCTGACGTCCGTTCAAACTTCCAATCCGGGTTGCGCCGACAAATTTCCTCAAGCTGCTCATCCGTCAGCTCCAGACTCGGGCGTAAATCTAAAGTCATTACCATAGCGAAAAGGCCATGAGAATATTCCAAGGTAATACCATTCTAGATGTCGAAGTTTGGAGTTGACTCGGATCCCGAGTAAAAATTTTGTACTATAGGCAAGTAACGTCCCGAGGCGCGATTTCTTCGGAAGCTTGCGTCGCCATCGCCCCCTTCTGCCATGTCTCCCTTTGACACCGCCCCCGCTAGCTTGCTGGATGCGCCGACCATGACCAACATCGTTGGCACCGTCAAAGGCCCCGGCGAAAACGGTAATCAATACGTCTTCATCACCGCGGACAGCCGCCAGGTGAAGATCGGTGAGTACGTCTACTACGTCCTGCAAGAAAGCTTTGGGCCGGGGCAACCCATCGAACGGCGCAACATCATTGGCAAAATTTCTGGTCTCAGCCTCATCGACCACCTGCCCGATCGCATCTTTGCCGACACCGAAACCAGCCCCGATCTAATCGCCTCCCTCGTCGGCTTCACCCACGAAAACCCTGAAATCTACGAAGTCTGCGTCGATGTCATTGGCTATTTCAATCCTGCTCTCGGCTTTTTGAACCTGCGCAAAGCACCACAGCCCGGCGCCAAGGTGTTTATTGCAGAAGATGAGCAACTCCAACGTATTCTGCACAAAAAGCAACCCGGTGATATTGGCTCAGCCCGCATTGGATCATTGCTGTTGCGTGAGCAAGATGCAGTGCAGGTGACCCTAGACGTGAAAGAAGTGGTCAGTACCCACATGGCAATCCTGGCCGGGACCGGTTCTGGCAAATCCTACACCTGCGGTGTCTTAATCGAAGAATTGCTGTCGCCCTATAACCGGGCGGCAGTGATGATTTTTGACCCCCACGGTGAGTACAGCACCCTGGAAGAGTTGCGGGGGCACCCCTCGTTTCAGAGCGAGGATGGCTATGCGCCGAAGGTGAAGATCATTACGCCAGAGGAGATTCGCATTCGCATTTCCTCGCTGGATTACTACGACATTTTGACGCTATTGCCAGCGATGAGCGATCGCCAACAGGCCATCCTCAGCAAAGCCTTCGCCATCCTCAAGAAGCACAAGCGCGGCGGTGGCCATCGTTGGGATGTGCAGGACCTGATTGCAGCGGTGTTTGAGGCGGATACCTCTGTGGATGAGGAGGGTAACGAGAAGCGGGGCTCTTCGGCGGAGGCGTTGGAGTGGAAGCTGGGGCAGATGGAGCGATCGCCCTATTTCCATGCCTACGATCACCTGACACCGCCCAATCTGTTGGAACCGGGTCAGGTGACGGTTCTGCAAATGAGCGAAATTAGCCAAGAAGAACAGCAGGTGATTTGCGCGGCAGTCCTCCGCCAGACTTACCACGCTCGGTTGAATACGCAAAAGGAGAACATTGGACCTGAAGACGAGAATTACTTGCCCTATCCCGTGTTCATTATCCTGGAAGAATCCCACCGCTTTGCCCCAGCCCATGAGCCCGCTCGCTGTAAGCAGGTGCTGCGAACGATTTTGGGGGAGGGCCGTAAGTTTGGTATGGGCATTGGGTTGATCACACAACGCCCTGGCAAGGTGGACTCGGATGTGTTGTCCCAGTGCATGAGCCAGTTCTTGATGCGGATTGTTAATCCCGTGGATCAGGAAAGCCTCAAGCATGGGGTGGAGGCGGCAGGTCGTGACCTCTTGCAGGAGCTACCGTCTTTGACGAAGGGCCAGGTGATTGTCTCGGGGGCCTGTATTAATACGCCAGTTTTATGCCAGGTGCGCCAGCGATTGACCAAGCACGGTGGCACAACGTTGAATGCGCCGGAAATGTGGATGCAACATTTTGATGCCCATCAGGTGCAGGCGCGGCAGGTAAAGGAAGCCCCCTTGGCCGGACGCAAGCGAGCACGGACCCACCGAGGCGTCAGCATTGAGTAGATCTGAGGCGCGCACTAAGACACCGGGTGTTTGAAGAATGGTTTGCTGGTCGCAGGCGTATCAAAAAAGACGCCCGGTGTCTAAGCGCCCTACGGTGTGCCCTGCAACTGCTTGAAGCCACGATCGAAACCAAACACCAGAATCTGGGTGAACTGGCGATCGCTAAAGTTATTGTCGCTAACCATGATCAGCGATTGCTGTCCATTCGGCAGCTTCGGCCCCAGCGCCAAGCCCTCCAGGTTGTCCAGCGGAATCTCCAGACTGCTTAGATCCAGCAGAAGATTCTTCTCAGCAGGAATGATGCGGGTCACATCCGTTGTTTTGAGGCTATCGATCGCAGTCACATCCGTGGCCTCAGCCAAGCTAATTTCATAGAGCCGTACCGTCAGCCCCGTATTGCCCGCCGTACCCTTAGCTCCAGCCGAAAACGAGCGCTCCAAGGCCAAAAATCGTTCCCCCTCATTATCCAGCGCCACCAGTTCCACCAGCCCCGCTGCCGTGAAACCATCGGGGGGATTGGGTGGTAATACAACCGGATCGGTTTGATAGACATACTCGCCGACCCACTCCTCATCCACGAGGTCGTATTTCAGAATGCGGGAAGGGCTGCTCTCCGTCAGGCTCGCTTCTGGACCATCCTGCAACAGTGCATTTTCAGTGGCGGTGACGAGGTAGCGGTGGTTCGGCGTCAGCGTTAGGCTCTCCAGCGCAAGGTTGTTGCCAATGCCACGCTGGTTGGCAGCGTCGGGCAAAAGCTTGTCGGGGATGGGGAGCGATCGCAAAAATTCACCCCCCTGGCGAAACTCATTCACAAACGGGGCAATCCCTCGGCTAGCATCGCCCTCTGAGGAAATCCACAGCGTTCCCTGGTTGCTGAGACCAATGCCTTCGGGGTCTAGGCTCAAGATGGGAAACAGATCGCCATTGTCGCGACGGAGTAGGGAAGCGTTCTGGAAATAGACTTGTTCCGGGCCAAAACTGTCTTGGCTAAGGTCGAGTTCCATGGTGTAGAAACGAGCCGGAGCTTTCTCACTGCGATCGTCGGAGATGGCAAAGAAAAGATTGTTGTTGGCGTCATAGGTGATGCCAGAGAGCCCGCCGACTTCAGTGCCGTCGATTTCGAGCGATCGGCCAGGGAAGCTGGCTTCACCCATCAGTTCGAGGTTGTGAACCGTGGCTTGGGCTTGGGCGGGTTGTGTGAGGGTTAATGGTGAGGAGAGGGGAATGGTCCAGGGAAAGGCCCAATAAAAGCTAGAAGCGACTACAACCCCAAGTTTTGGGAACCAGCGACCACGGTGACAGTGTTGGGCTATGGGTTTCGTGATGATCTGAGCGATTGGCTGAATCATGATTCTTCGCTGTCCTGAGAACAATTCCCTGAATAAGTCTCTGAGGGCCGTTGCGAAAATTCTAATGGGATTCGACCCTGGAAAATTTTCTTCATATATTCACTGAGAGTAGAAAAATCTTCTGCATAGCATTCCAATGTCCAGCATTACGATGCTGGCGCTATCATCTGGAACTAGTGCCAAGATTCCAACATCCGAAACTTTTAGTTTTCAGATCATCCTGATTTGGAGTCGGTTAAGAACGATGCGAACTGCACTTGCCCAGATTGATATCCAATGCCCCCGAACCCGCAGCCCAAGAGCCACAAGCGATCGCATCCGACCTCCTTTTGTCTGTAATCCATTGCCCATGGCGGACTCGCCATCGTAGCCACTTGGCTCATCACCCGACTTTGTCAGTGGGGGCATAAGGTCAGTGGGGGCATAAGGTCAGTGGGGGCATCAGCATCGATCGCCCCCTGCCTCTCTCCAGCCTTTAGTCCTCCGGCTCAAATCCCCTCACTGTCGCCTCTAACTC
>CALIJJ010000152.1 GCA_938017515.1 uncultured Pseudanabaenaceae cyanobacterium | reverse complement strand
CCCACATTATTTGGTGCGCCCTATGCCAATAAGCCGACGCTGATGCATGGGTTGGTGGCGACCGCCTATCGCATCTTTGGAACAAATGAATTTTCGGCACGGTTGCCGGGTGCGTTGCTGTCGGCCTGTGCAGTGCCATTGATCTATTGGGTTCAGCGGCAACTGCATCCGACCCGGTTGCCAGCGGTGATGGGGACGATGGTTTTTCTAACCTGGTTGCCGGTGGTGCGCCATGGGCGGATGGCGATGCTGGATGGGGCAATTCTTTGCTTTGGTTTGGTGACAGTGTTCTGCGGGCTGCGATCGCGCCGGGACACCCGCTGGGCCTTGGGCATTGGCCTGGGCATTGGCTTGATGTGTTTGACAAAGGGGATTTTAGGACTGCTGCTCGGAGGAATTGTCATTGCATTTTTAGCCTGGGATACGCCGAGGCTGTTGCGATCGCCCTTCCTCTGGGGTGGCTTGGGCCTGGGTCTTGCTCCAGCCATCGGTTGGTATATCAACCAATTTTTGAGTCAGAGCGATAGCTTTGTACAGACCAGTATCTTTGACCAAACCCTCGATCGCATCTGGAAGCCAGTGGAAAATCACAGGGGCTCGCCGTTATATTACGTTCTGGAACTGCTGGAGTGGGCTTGGCCTTGGCTCATGTTTGTCCCCTTGGGGTTACGGGGCGCTTGGCGACAGCGGGATTTTAGCTGGGGCAAACTGGTGTTGGTGTGGTCGGCGGGATTCTTGGGGGTGATTACGCTCATGCAGACAAAGCTGCCCTGGTACGTAATGCCGATTTATCCCGTGGGGGCGATCGCCATTGGTCCCGTCCTTGCAGACGCCTGGAACCGGGGCGGCGGCATGAGCATCAAGCCGTTTACGCCGGGGCGATATCCTGCGATTTGGCGATTCTTTGTGGGCTTGTTGGCCTTAATTGGTTTGGCAGGTGTGGTCTATTTCAGTTTCTTTGATTCGAATCCGACGGGGGATTATCGGTGGCCGTTGGGGGCGATCGCCCTGGGGTCACTCATCAGCCTTTATCTGTTGCAGCGACAAGACCCGCAGTTTCTTCCGGTCATGGGCTGGACTTGGTATGTGGCAATTTTCCTGTTGATGGCGTCACCCCATTGGGTGTTTGAGCTGAATGGTTGGCCTGCGGCGAAACCCATCGGAGAGATGGTGCGGCAGGTACCGGAGGGACAGCTGGTGTTTACGACGGATACGGTTGAGCGGCCTTCGGTGAGCTTCTATGGCGATCGCCGGGTCACCCCCATTTGTCCTGCGACTGTGACAGAGCTTGATGGAGCATCAGGAGCCTATGTGTTGGTCAAACCGGAGCAGCGAGCGGCGTTTGGGGAGGGTGAGGCGATCGCGTCTACGGAGGATTGGCAATTGATGCAAACAGATATTGAAGCGCTACGATCACATCAGGCCAGTTGCTAAAGGCAAGACATCAGCGACGTCTGCAACAATGCCAACGGCCGGACGAGCGCGGCTCGTCCCTACAAATTTATCCCGATAACAAGCATTCCCTACCAAGGATTGCCCACCAGCGTAAACGCCGACCAGAAATAGGGGTGCGACAGATCGTGCTCCAGACCAATATCATCTGTCAGCGCCTCCGTCAGCGCGATCGCCTCATCCCCCAGCGGCAACTGCCCATCCCGAATCCGCGTCTCCCCCTGCAACATCGCAATCTGCGCCTGTCGCAACGCCTCCGCCTTAATCGGCACCGCCCGCAATTGCTGATAAAACTGCGTCATCAACGCCAACGTCCCCGCATCACTCACATGCCAGAGACTCCCCAACGCCGACTTCACCCCCGCCTCGATCGCTAAGCCCGCAAAGCCCAGCTCTGCCTCTGTACTGCCAAACGCCGTCCGACAAGCACTCAGCACCAACAGATCCACCGGCGGATCACCAAACCCGAGCTGCCGCAATTGATCCAAGCGCAGTTGCTCATCCCACAACTGAATAAACGACTGGTCAATACTGCCCGCACGAAACTCCCCGTGGGTTGCCAAGTGGACAATGCCAAATGGTCGTTCCTTCCGCGCCTGCTTCAAATTTGCCAACGTAAATTCATCATTGAAAAACGACTTGCCCTGCCAGAGTTGCCCTGTCAATAGTTCCAGCTCCGTCTCCACCCCAGGCAAATCCGACTGACGCTCAAACTCCGACGCCCCCATGGCCAACACCTCCGCTTCGCGTAGATCCCGGTAGCTCTTGTCCGCCAGGCTCAAACTCGGCATCAGACCCATGCTGTAGCGCTCTACCAGGAACGACTCGCCATCGTGTAGCGCCGCAAAGGGAAGCGATCGCAACCCCGAATCCACAATGAAACTAATATTTTCAATTCCCTGGGCCTGCAACTCCGTCTCAATCGGATCAATCAAAATTCGGTGGAGATCCTGGGCCGGACGCAAATACGTTTTGCTCCAGGTCTTGCGTGGGTCTGTCACCTCCCGCTGGAAACGATTGGCAATGGGAATGATTTCGCCCCGCGTAACGTCCAGGCGCTTGCGCTGGGCACTGCCATCCGGCATGACCAGCAACAGTTCCAGCTCATCACTGTCCGCCTCGGGCACCTCCAGACCGCCCGACTCCCCCTTGAGATACTGGGTCAACGCCTGGGTGAACTGAGCCTCTCGCTGGGCAAAGTCTGGGCCGTTGCTCTGCGTGCGCGGCACAAATTGCACATACACCAGAGCCGGTTTGACCCCCGCCGTTTCTGCCACGTTGTTCAGCACCGCCGTGGCTTCTTCCACGCTGGTTATCGCTGTGGGCTCAAAGTCACTGAAGGGGTTGCTTGCGATCGCCCCAGAATCCGACCCCGATTCTTCGCCCGATGCCTCCGCAGCAGCTTCGACAGTATTCGCTGCAATGCCCCCCGTAATTTGCTTGACCCTTTCCTCCGTAAATCCGTCTGCCTCAGGAACCGGAGTGGTTGGTTCTGGATTGTTCACATCCGGTGTAACAGGCTCGGGAGAGACAGGTCCGGGATTGCTGACATCCGGTGTGACAGGCTCAGGATTGTTCGGACCAATCGGAGTGGTTGGCAAAACTGGAGTCGTCGGATCGCCGGAGGGGTCCGTCGGCTCTACTGGATTATTTGGGCTATCGGGATTTGTGGGATTGCCAGGGCCAGGATTGCTAGGACTAGGACTATCAGAAGCGGGATCACCGGGGTTGACGGGAAACGTTGGCTCAGTCGGTTCCGCTCCATCGGTGGGATCTAGGGGGGGCGTTGGTCCAGTCGGGTCCACTGGCTCCACTGGCTCAGTCGGGTCTGTTGGTCCAGTCGGGTCCACTGGCTCAGTCGGCTCCACTGGGTCAGTCGGCTCAGTCGGGTCCACTGGCTCTGTTGGATTCGTTGGGTCAGTCGGGTCCACGGGCTGAGTCGGGTCCGTCGGGTCGATTGGTTCAAGCGGGTCCACGGGCTCAATTGGCTCTCCCGGATCAGGAAGCGCTGAAATCTCAAAGCGGTAGGCGATCGCCTCCGACTGCCCCGCTCCATCACTCGCCACCACCGAAAAGCCCTTGACAACCCCATCACTATTGGGAACTGCATCCGGTGCCGGAGTATAGGTGAGGCGATCGCCGGGTAACCAGGTATCCCCCGGTTGCAGCACCGTCTCGCCGCGGCGCAGGGTACCGCTGGGTAGGGTTTCAATCGTGAACTGAACTTGGTCTCCATCGCGATCGCTGACCAATCGCTCGGGAAAGGGCACTTCGACGGAAGTGGCATCACCGCCCTCCGGGAAAGTAATTTGTACCGGTGATACATCGTTGATGCTCGGAGCCGTGTTCACCGATTCGATGCGAATATCGTCAAAAGATGTGTCCGCAACCCCTCCCTCAGCCAACACCGGAAAGCGCCCCACATCCAGCCTGGAGGAACCGCTCACCAGGGCACCCACCGTGCCATTGGCAGTCTCCTCACCCACCACGAAATCGAGGTTTTGAGGACCGCCCCGATGTTGCAGGGTAATTTGTCCCGGCTCCAAGGCAGAGGCATTGTCGGCGGAAGGAGCAATGGGGGAGGCAGTATCCGCCTCGGACGTCACGGGGGTTGTCGCTGGAATGGAGAGGGGCAGGTTCACGCCCGAAATCCCATTGCCCAAAAACGGCAGCGGATCAATGGCCGCTTCCGCCAGCGTCGTAAAGAACTGGGTCAAGTTTTCCCCTGATAAACCAATCAGAGCGCGGCTGACGTCTGCAAACAGGCGATTGCGATCGAACGAGAAGGCGGTCGTCGTGGAACTCAGCAATGCCTCGGCTCGAATCGTAGCGGAGACTCCATCGACCTCGCCTTCCAGGGCTTGAACCAATCCACTGCCGCGCAGCGTGCCATCGGAGCGTACTTCGATGGAGCCGGGCTGGACCAAGCTGTCGCCCCCAGCCCCCAAGGCGAGGACACGACGCACCGATGCAGAGGCATCAAGACTGGAGAATTCCACCGTCGAATCCTGTTCCGGCACTGCATCACTAGCCCCTATATTGCTGAGACCAATGGACCCAGCCCGAGCCTCGGCGGGTGCCCCCTCTGCCTGGGCTGTGGCACGAACATCACCGACACGGATCGACCCACTTGATGTTGCCACCTGAATCTGTCCGCCCTGGAGTTGATTGCCGCTTAGAGCCGCCCCAGTTCGTACACCAGCCTCCAAATCTCCACTCACAATGTCACCCGCTGCAGAGGCCGTGATGTCACCCCCCCGAGCCTCGGTGAGGCGTCCACTGGCCAGTCCCTTGGCATGACTAGAAAGGTTTCCCGTTTGCAACGATCCTCCCGCTTCAACAGTGACATCTCCGCCCACAACCGTGCCGCTGCCAAAGGACACTTCACTGTCGGCAGTGGCATCAATCTCTCCAACGACGGCTCCCCCTGAGGCTGTCACCGTCACGTTACCCGCCTGAGTATCGGTCTGATTGCCAGCCAACTGGGTGGCACGACTGCTGAGGGAACCTACGTTTAGAGCCCCCGTATCCAAATCTCCATCGCTGGTCAGCTGAATCGCTCCCCCCTGGGCCACCGAATCACTGCTGAGTACTGCATCCACTGTGGCCGTGGCAGCCACATCAGCTCCGTTCAGAGAACTAGCTTGAACCGTCACATCGCCAGCTTGCGCCTCGCTGCTGCTGCCATCCTCGGTGACAGCACTGCTATCCAAATTGCCAAACGTTGCTCTGGCAGCTGCGCTCAGACTGACTGCTCCGCCTTGGGCCTGGCTCTTTCCCGCAAAGGGAGCGGCTTGGGCGATCGCCGTGGCCTGCACCTCCCCCACATCCAGCGACCCGGTTTGGCTCTCCAGGGTCACATTTCCGGCCCGAGCCTGGGAGATATTGGTGGCAGGCGTGCCCGTGGTCTGGGCGGAGGTTGTCACGGAGCCGACGGATAAGTCTCCTTGGGCGACAACCGTGACATTGCCCGCCTCAGCCGCATTATCCGCCGTTGCTTGGCGCTCCGTGTTCAGAGAACCCAGCAGACGAACATCTCCCCTGGCCAGGGTTTGTTCAATCGCCTCGTTGAGGCTGGCGGGCAGTTCATCACTCGCCAGACCGGAGCCGGTGAGCAGTTCTGGCAAGGACAATGCAGCAATGGGCTGCTCTAGGTTCAACGTTTGGGCATCCAGTTCGAGCTGGAGCACCTGACCCGCTTGGCCAATGCGAATCGCCTGGGGAACGGTCCCTGAGGTTACGGTGGTCACCGTGAGGTTGCCGGAGGTCTGGAGGGTGGCATTCTCTGTGCCGACCACCGTTTCACCCACCAGGGCTAGATTTTGGGGGCGCACGCTTCCGTCAGGATTCTGGGCAGAAGGGTTGCTGAGTTCCAGGGGACCAAGGATGGCGATCGCCCCCGCCGCATTACCCGGCGCAAACAGAAACGCGCTGGGGGCACCGTTGAGCTCCCCATAGGTATTGGCACCCTGGCCATAAAACCACTGCACCGCCTCCCCTGCATTTTCACCGCCAAAACCGACCCCCGCCGCCGTGGATGCGGTAAAAGAACCCGGTAAATCCAGCTGCACATTGGGACCGAATAGAAGCCCCGACGGGTTGAGTAGGACTAAATTGGCATTCCCTCCCTCAATGCTGAGCGTGCCGTCGATGGTGGATGCGTTCCCCCCAATGACCCGACCCAAAATATTTTGAATCTGGGGATTCGCCAGAAACAATGCCGTTTGCTCAGCGGTCAGGCTGAACTCCTGGAACGTATGGAACAGATTGCTGCCATCACTGGAAACGGTTTCCCCCGTGATCTGAAAAATGTCCCCATCTTGAGTAACTTCTGTCACGGTGTCATTGACCTGGGGGACGGTCACTTCCGCCTGGGCCATCCCTGGTATCACACCTGCGATCGCACTGAGGCCAACCCAAGGCAGTAGGCAGGCCCAATATCGAATTTTCTGGGAAGACCGTTGGCAAGAGTTCAGTGATGACGACATGGCATTCCAGAGTTTTGGGTCACATGCAGGAGGTAAAGACCAGGGAGGGGCCTATTTTCACCTTTGTTGTAGGTTTTCATGGCCGGAGATGCCACCTCAGGAATTACACGTAAAAACTTCGTGGCAAATTTATATGTTTGATGACTTATTACCCTGAAGCCCCCAATTTGTTCTGATTGATTTTTCCTCGACGTGAAGTATCAAAAGATGCATCTTATTGAAATTGCTCCTGGCCTATGGTTGCTGCAATCAGTGCTGATGCGGCTCCCTCGCCGCCGCCTTCTCTCTTTGAGACTCCATCTCAACGGCAAATATTGCGCTTGCGGGCTGTGCCCAAGGGCGGTGGAACCCCAGCGATGTCAGTCAGTGTTGCAGCTCCCGAGCGCTTTGCCCCTGAGCCATTAGATTTTTCGGAACCCTCTAAACCCAAAAAAGAATCAAGCCTTCCACTTTCGGAATTCCTGGACCAAGGGGTACTCCTCCAAAATTTGGAGCAGCTCAGTCGTACTGCTCCGCGAACAAAATCTCGTTCTTACGCAGAGATTGGCAAAGACATTGGCACAGAGATTGGCAAAGACATTGGCACAGACATTGGCCATGGTGCGAATCGGTGTCTGGGGAAAGCAGGTGAAGAATCAGATGGGACGGAAGCTGATGGGACGGGAGCACTGATTGGACAAGCGATCGCCTCAGAAGCAGAGATTCTGTGGCAAGACGGTTTGGGGCAAGACGGTTTGGGGCAAGACGGTTTGGGGCAAGACGGT
>CALIJJ010000151.1 GCA_938017515.1 uncultured Pseudanabaenaceae cyanobacterium | reverse complement strand
AACGGCCATTGAGTTGTGAGAGCATCCCAACCCCCTGCTGAAACTGCGCCAGCTTATCCGCATCCAACGCAGCCCCCTGTAACTTCTCCCAAATCAGCTCCATCGCCGCAAGCAGATGCGACAGCCGCAGTTGCTGTGCCGCCGCGTTCAGCCGCGTATTGATCTGGGACGGGTGAATCGCCAAGATCCGATTGAGCCTACGAACGGCTCGCTGCAGTGGACGCAGCTCCAGATCGCTCAGCGCTGTTTCCAAGTCCGCATCCGCCTGCTGCAGCTCCTTCACCCACAGCATTTCCCGCGCTGCCAGCTCCTCCCGAGCCACCAAACCCTGGGCCTGGCTCAAAAGTGCCTGAAGATTCAGCTGATATTCCATCAGCGCATCAACGGCTAGATCATCATCCGGGAATCGCCGCGCCTGCTGAACAATGACGTTGTAACAGGTGAACTCCAGCGTGTGGAGCAGGTCATGGAGCAGCTTGTAGTTGGCGATCGCCTCAATCTGCTCACACACCACCTCAAAATCCACCCGAAACGCCACCACCGAATCCCGCACTTCCGGCAGCTGCATCAAATCCGCTAGCGCCAGCAGCCCCCGCCCCACGGGCTCCCCATATTCTCGCTGGTTCGCCACCCGCAGCTCATCGCGAACAATGCGCTTGATTGCGTCAGGGTCCGCCTGGTTGATGGTGACGTTGCCTGCATTGGCGATCGCCGTCCCCCCAGACATCTGACCCAACGTCTGGTTCTGATTTCCCGTTGTATCTTGGCTAATCGTTGAACCCATTCCCGCGCTAGCGGCAGGTTCCGATGCTGAATTCCCCATGGTGCTCAGTCCGTCTTAGCAAAGCCTT
Source organism: uncultured Pseudanabaenaceae cyanobacterium (assembly GCA_938017515.1). Taxonomy (GTDB): domain Bacteria; phylum Cyanobacteriota; class Cyanobacteriia; order PCC-9006; family JAAUQQ01; genus JAAUOP01. The sequence goes on along the minus strand of CALIJJ010000151.1, from coordinate 9,013 downwards.
GATTGAACAAGTGGATCGGTCTGAACTTATTAAGAAAGAATACAGTGAAAAATTAGAGGCTCATTGTTTTTACGGATAACTTCACCATTGCAAGTATTTTGTTCAACTTCGAAGGACTGGCGTTAGCTCCTCAGGAATCCCTTCCAATTGAATGCTATTAACGCCAAAATTAAACGCATCCTTCACGGCCCGTCCCGCAAACAACCCCGCATAAAACCCCCGCGAAAACTCGATCGCCGCGCGATCGCCAATGGCCTGCCGCATCCCCACCACAAATGGAATGTGCTTTGCAATTTCATCCGCTTGCACCGCCGAATAGCAGGAATTCAACACCACCACCTGCATCGACTCCTCAAACAACTGAAACAGCCCCGCCAATGCCGGTGCCGACACCAACTTCGGCTGTCCCACCACATCCTCCAACACAATGCCTTCCGGTTCAGCCCGTTGCGTTTCACTCTCCGGAACCCGGCTGGTTTTCCGTTGACCCTCCACAGACCCTAGACCCGCGCCACCCTGACCCATTCCTTGGCCCACCCCGTGACCCGAAAAATGCACCAGGTAAGGCTCATGGTCCAGCAACGCCCGCCGCAAATCCTCCGTCCGTGCCGCCGGACATTGCACCACCCGAAACCGTTCCCGCTGCGACGACCCCCGGAGACTGTCTTCAATCTCCCGCATCTCCTCCGCCAAACGCAGCTGGCTAGACCCCCTCGGATTAGCCGTCACCACCAAAATCGTCTTAACCACCTCCGGTGCAGCCCCTGCTTTGCTCCCCGGAAAATGTGGACTGTTCTCCGTCTTGTTTTCTGTTTTGTGGGTACTCGGCCCAACCGTTACATTGCCGCCAGACACATTCCCAAAGACAATCCCTCCCTGCACCTGGCCAATCACCTGGTTGTTGTTGCCCTTCACCTTCTGATTGATCTGCACGCCTCCAGACGCCTCAGAGGATTGTGCCAACAGTCGCTTTAAGTCCTGCTTGAGAACTGCATCCTGTTTCAGACGTTTCTTGATTTGGACGCGCAGTGCTGCCTGGTAGTCTTCGTCGTCAGGGTCGGAAAGAAAATCAGCGATCGCTTCCTTCGCTGCAACGTTCTTTTCCAGAATCGGACCCAGGTATTGCCAAACGGCGTCAATCTTTCCGTCCCGCCACAATGCCTGACCCGTCACCGCCGCACGGTCCTTTGTTACAGCTGCAACAGAGCCCAATAACAGTTCGACCAGTTGCTTTTCCAAAGCAGCGACTCTCCAAACGTGTGGGTCTTACGCCACTGAGGCGTTCGCTAGGACTCCAACGCTTTTGAGCGCCTACAGCCCAAATAGAGGATATGCCCCAATGGCAAGGTGCCTTGATTCTCAAATATTTTCTCAAATATTGTTTCAGGCTTAGCGAACGCCCGCACCCACCAAAACCTTTTTCTTGGCAACGGCTTCTTCCGTAATGTCGAAACCGCTGGAATCTTGATCGCGGGTCGCGACGACTTTCTGCTGAGGCGAAGACGCGATTGCCTTTTCGAGGGGCTGCCCCAGGAACTGGGCTAGCATTTGCCCAAATCCAATGAGATAGACCGTGGGGAACGACTCTGAGGATTTCATGATAGATGCCAGATGAGTATTCTACTTCAATACTAAGTGATCCCACTGAAACGTCAATAAAGGCTCGATAAAGATTTTTTAGAGATGGCTAGAACCCCTGATGCCTTGCGCCAGAAGCCTTTCAACGACTTGCCTTTGATTCCATATCAGCAGGACATCGCCGCCAACCCTGACCCATATCCCTATATCCTAAAGGGGCTCCACCGTGATTTCCGTCGGATAGACCCTTCTCAGATGCAGACTACTGACTCTCAGGCCACTGATTCTCAAAACCCTGCGGTTCCTGACCGGGCTGCGCTTCGTAGCCAGTTTGCAGTCCCTAACCTGGCGGCCGGATTTGACGAGCAAAACCCGCCGGACGCCAAGAAGATCGACGCCTGCGTCCACTGTGGTTTTTGCCTTTCCACCTGCCCGAGCTATCGCGTTTTGGGCACTGAGATGGACTCGCCACGGGGTCGGATTTATCTGATGGATGGCATCAATACGGGGGAGATCGATCTCAATGAAGCCAGTAGCCAACACTTTGACACCTGTCTGGGTTGCCTCGCTTGCGTCACCACCTGCCCCTCTGGTGTGGAGTACGACAAATTGATCGAAGCGACGCGGGCCCAGGTCGATCGCAATCAAACCCGCAGTCTGCCGGAAAAGCTGCTGCGTAAACTGATTTTTAGTCTATTTCCCTACCCCAACCGCTTGCGCTGGCTGATGCGTCCCGTGGGCTTTTATCAGAGCAGTGGCTTGCAGAAGCAACTGCGATCGCTCAAGCTCTTCGAGAAAATCTCCCCCCAGCTCGCAGCCATGGAAGCGCTGCTGCCAGACCTGCCCGCCGAAGCCTTTGATGATCCCCTTCCGACGGTGATTCCCGCCCAGGGAAAAAGGCGCTATCGCGTTGGCATGCTCCTCGGTTGTGTCCAGCGCCTGTTTAACCCCGCCGTCAACGACGCCACTGCACGGGTACTCACCGCTAACGGCTGCGAAGTGGTTGTGCCCTCAACCCAAGGCTGCTGCGGTGCCCTCACCCATCACCAAGGCCAGGAAGCACAAACACGGGAACTAGCACGACAGTTGATCGATGCCTTTGACCCTGAATTAGATGCTGTGCTGATCAATGCGTCTGGCTGCGGCCACACGCTGAAGGAATATGGCCACATTCTGGCAGATGACCCGGACTATGCAGAGCGAGCCAAAGCCTTCGCGGCCAAGGTTAAGGATGTTCAGGAATTCCTCGCCGATGTGGGATTGACCGCTGAGCTGTCGCCGTTGCAGAGCGAACCGCTGGCCATGGTCTATCAGGATGCTTGCCACATGCTCCATGGCCAGAAAATCAGTTTTCAGCCGAGACAGTTGCTCAGGCAAATCCCTGGGGTGCAGCTCCGTGAGCCCGTAGATGCGGCGCTGTGCTGCGGCAGTGCAGGCATTTACAACATCTTGCAGCCGGAGATTGCAGCGGAGCTAGGGCAGCAAAAAGTCACGAATCTGCGCAACACCGGAGCCAGCGTCATTGCTTCCGCTAACATTGGCTGCTTTGTGCAGATTTCCCAGCAGCTCGAAAAGCAGGGCACGCCCATGCCGGTGCTGCACCCCATGCAGCTCCTGGATTACTCGATTCGTGGGGTTGCCCTGGCGTCTGTTGTGGCGTCTGACGGAACCTGAGTGGAACAGGCGTCAGCCTTACCCTAGCCGCCGCTGGGCCACGCACATTACGGATAGACCGGCGCTGGCCTCCTTGGGATTGATGCCGGAGAGCCATTGTCCCAATCGCATTTTGAACGGGGCTCTGCCCAGGTTGCCGTCGAAGAGGCTGGCATCCACAAAGTGGTTGTGGGGATAGACCTGGTAGTCGAATCCGAGGTCGGGCAGCACTTGGGCGTAAAGGCTCAGGTCAACGCCCATGCCGGGTTGGCGATTGTGGATCTCGGTGGCGAGGCGTCCGGCGCGGGTTTCAGGGGATTTGTAGGAGGGCGATCGCGTCAACCTGTACATCCAAAAGCGATTGCGGTAGAGCCAGCGTCCCAGACCTTGGTAATTCCAAGCACTGCGTTGAGGATCCATGTCCGTGATCAAGAGGCCACCGGGACGCACCAGCCGAGCGGCTTCAGCGAGGACCGCTGCCATGTCGTCACAGTGGTGCAATAGCGCATTGGCCCAGACGATATCGGCGCAGCGATCGCGTAGAGGCAGCTGGTGAGCATCCGCCAGGAGCGGCACATAGCCCAAACCCTTGGCATGGTGCAGAGCACCCGCACTGACATCAACGCCAATCAGGATTTTGGGTGAGAAATTGTTGGGCGAGAGATGGGAGTCAGTCCCGAGGGTGGCGTAGAGATTGCCGGGACCGCATCCAACATCGACGATGACGGCATCGCGCCAGCTTTTTGGATGCCACTGCTCGTGGGCCACCCGCCAGCGATCGCCAAAGTCCTTGCTGCGGTTTTCTTCCTGGAAATAGCGATCGCCCCAGACGGGATCGCCAAAAAACGAGGCATTGGCAGCCGTACCCGGCGACATCGGAAATGGAGGGACCTGGGCTAGGCCATCGCGATCGCTGACCATCGCCTCATCCTTGAGATAGGGCCGCAGTGTTTGAGTGATGGAAGCGGACAGTGGCGTAACCGAATGGGCAACGGTCTTATCTGTGGTTTTGTCTGTGGCTTTATCTGTAGCTTGGGGTGTGGCGAGATGACTCGCAGGGCGAGGGGGCATGAGTATTGGGCACAGATCAATAGGGGCGCTGGCTTCGGCAGATGTAGTTGACCCTACACAAACCATAACCTTGGCCGAAGGGATCAATCACCCGTATATGTTTGGATTGTTGGCGCTTGAAATTGACAGTTTTTACGCAGTTTTTCTTCACGTAATTTTAAGGGGGCCGACCTCCACCACGGTTCATCTGCTATCCATTCCGCGATACAGTTGTAATCCAAATCTCTGGCACCATTCGCCGCATCTGTACCTCAGTTTCACGGTGACTCGCTCGACTCGACAGGCTTGATACTGCTCCTGTTTGATGCTCTCCTTTCCCTCAGGCCATATGTTGCTATCTACCCCCATGCGTTCTCGGTTCAATCGACCGATTGAGTCAGAGACTGCTGTTGCTCCCCGCGCCGTCGCGAATACAGCACTGTCAAGGTTTTGTGGGGGGGCAAGGCTTTGTGTGGTGCCATTGCTGAGTTTGGGGCTTTTGGGTTTGGGAGGTTGCCAGTCTGCTCCCCAGACCCTCCGTCTTTCCACGGGCTCTTCGACCGGGTATTACCACCGTCTGGGCAAGCAGCTAGAAATCTCGGCAGCGGAAGTCGTCAACATTGATTTAGACATTCAGGAATCCAAAGGATCGATCGATAACCTGCAACGGCTTTTAGATGGGGATGCTGATCTGGCTTTGGTTCAGCTGGATGTGGCCAAGGAGAGCATGAAATCGGGGGAGGTGGAGGCGATCGCGGTCCTAGCCCAGGAGCATGTGCACCTCATCAGCCGCCAGCCTGCTGAAGTTGTGCCCGGTGAGTCGTCTGGGCGATCGCCTGAGTCCTCCCGTGATGACCTACCAGCCAGCCAGTCACCAGCCAGCCAGTCACCAGCAAGCCAGTCACCAGCAAGCCAGTCACCAGCAAGTAAGCCACCAGCAAGTAAGCCACCAGCCAGCCAGTCACCAGCTAGCCAGCCACCAGCGAACCCAGCTATATCGACGCTCCAAGATTTGCAGGGCAAGACGATTGCGGTGGGCTCTTTGGGGAGTGGCATTCGTTTCACCGCCGATGAGATCCTGGCTGCGGCTCGCCTGGACTCCACTAGCGGCCAAATTCAGGTGAACGAGTCTGGTTTTGGGGATGCCCTGGACTTGCTCAGTCAGCGCAAAATCGATGCTGCTTTCTACGTGGGTCGCCTGGGGGCCAACGAACGCTTGCTAGAAGCAGTGGCCCAGGACCCGAGCTTGCTCCTACTGCCCATCTCTCCCAGCTTGATCAATTTCATCGTCACCCAAAATCCAGGGGTGTATCGAGCTGCGACGATTCCCAAGGGCATTTATGGGGTACGGCCCAGCATCCCCGATCGCGAACTCACCACGCTGACAACCCCGACGGTGTTGGTGACGCGCCCCAATGCCAACAGCAAAGCCATCCAACGGGTCACTTGGTCCATTGTTGCCACCGCAAGGCGCTATGCCACGTTCTATCCAGAGCTTCAAACCGGGGACTCTGCTGAACTGCTGCGGCGTGGACTGTTCTATCTCCATCGCGATGCTGAAATGGTCTATGACCAGGGGGACCCGCGTCAGGCCTGGATTCGCTATTGGGAGAGCAACAGTGATTTGCAGGCTGGCATCTTTCTGTTGCTGGGGACCAGTGGCCTAGGGATGCTGCTGCAACATTGGCGGCGGCGGCGAGCGCAGTATTTGATTAGTAACACCAACCAACGCATCGCTAGCATTAGCGAAACCCTTCAGACGGATCCTGGAGAGGCCCTACGAGAAATCGAAGAACTCAGCCAGGATAATCGGCTTCAGTTTATTGCGGGCAATGTCCCGGATGAAATCTACCAGCAGGTTCAACAGAGAACGCAATCTTTTAACGATGAGTGCCGTTCTGTCATTGAAGCCCATCGACGGGAACAAATTCTAGAGACGCTGTTGCTCCTGGATGACTGGCAAGAAACCTTGCAGACGGACCCCGATGCCGCACTGCAAAAACTCAGCCAAATTAAGCAGCAATACCGAGACATGCTGCTGTCCAATCAAGTCGATATTCAGGCCTATATGGAACTGGTAGAGCTGACGCTGATTTCTGTGATGACCCTTGCCCCCAAGCCGGAGCAGCGGCAGGCGGCGATCGCAAAATTAGGTCAGCTCCAGTCCTAATCACGCGAGAATAGTCCTGTCCGTTGGGCTGAGCCGAACAGACAAGACTTGGACAGAGACTTTCTCCGCCGGGACCGACGTTGGTTGCTACCGAATCGAACTGCTGCCGCTGGGGCAGGTGGCTGCGGTGCCATTAAAGCTGGGTTCATCCAACTTTTGACTTCCCGGTGTGTCTGCAACACACAGTAGGGTTGTGCTAACTTGTTCCCCACCCTGGTCCACGACGAATACGCCGCCGACGAGGCTGCGCAGATCATTGTGCTTGGCGATCGCATGGTTAAAGCTCATCTCTGCGGTGCCACGGGTGGAATATTCGTAGAGATCGGTTTCCGCTTGGATGCCAACCCCTAGCTCGTCCAGGCTGTTGGCAAAGGTGGATTTCTCCAGGAAGTAAGCCTGCTGGGCCCGGTTTAAGCTACCTGCGTAGTTTTTACCTTCAGATTGCTTGGCCTGTCTGGCACTGGAGGCAAAGGCATTGTTGGCAAATTTTTCCAGATCTTTGTCAGTGCGGGTGAACTTGAGCACCTGTTCAGGACCTTTGAGGGTGAGCTCTGTTTCGCTGACCGTGAAGATCATAGCGTCACCGTTGACGATGACCTGATTGCCTTTGACCGTGTAGTTTGTGATCTGATCATCCATGGATGATTTGACCTTGCCATCGTCGGTGAAGGACATGACGAAGGTCATCTCCTCTGCCACTCGGGTGAGTTCTTTGCGCTCCTCCTCGGACAGCCCCTCCAGTTCTGTCAAGTTGCCGAGCTGCATCTTCCAGTTACCCACCAGGAGCTTCGCAGCGTTTTCATTGGCAGCGGCTTCTGCAGTTTCCTCTGCGGTGGGCTGGGCGGATTTTTGAGCGTTGGCGCTACAGCCGACGGCAATAAAGCTGAATAGAATGGCTGCAATAACAAGTCGCTTGGACGCGAAGGGTGTGGACATGGTTTTTTGGGAAAGTTTTTTGGGAAAGTATTGTGGGGCGGTTTTAGAAGCGCAATTGATGACGTCCTATTGGCAGAATACCCGGCAACTTTTTCCCCGTATCGAGCACAATTCTGAATCTGGGGTCTGGGTCATTATTGGAGCTGAGAGCCATCTCTGGATGGCTTGGCAGGCCCAGGCATCCAAGACATGAATCCTGGCCAATAGTATCCGCTGGGGTGATGCCGGTTTGATTCTGGATCGGTTTAGCTGGAATTCACGACCATCAACGCCAGCAGTGAAGTCAGGGGCATGGGCAAGAACTTTGCGAATCAGCGCTTACGGGGACGCGTCTTCCGCGATCAGGATTTGCGCGAAGCGGACTTTCGAGGGACGGATATTCGGGGCGCAGATTTTCGAGGCGCTCATCTCAGGGGGGCGAATTTTCAGGGGGCACGCGCTGGATTGCGGCCTCGTTGGCAACTGGTTGCAACGCTCGTGGCTGGTGCTTTGGTCCTGCTGAGCGGTGTGTTGTCGGCCCTTGGTGGTCTCCATATTGGTTATTTGTTCACCGATGAGGTGACCCAGCAATTTACGGCCTTGCCCGGTGTGGTGACGCTGTTGACGCCGCTGATTCTGGTGCTGATCATTGCACGCAAGGGACTGCTCGAAAGCCTGGGAAGCCTGACCTTCGTGGCGGCGATCGTGCTCATGCTCAGTGGCCTTGGCACCGTCTTTATTGATCTGGCAGACTTTTTTAACTACGCCGATACCCTGGGGGCGGCGATCGCCGTGGCCATCCATACGATTATTTCAGTCGTGGTCGTCTACCCCGTCCTGTTTGCGATTTTGCTGCTGACCCTTCGCTCTATCCCCGTGGTATTAGGGATTTTGACCCTGGCTGTGGGCTGTGGCCTGGTGCCCATTGTCCTGCGCTACAGCAACTGGGAGGCGTTTGCGTTTTCGGGCGGGGGCGCGATCGCATACCTGCTCATGGGGTTTTACATTGCTTGGCGGGCGGTGGCAGGGGACCCCAATCAGCAGGTGGTCAAGCACATTGCGGTGGTGCTGTTGGCGAAGGGGGGCACACGTTTTGATCGCGCTGACCTCACCGAAGCTAACTTTCGTGGGGCGACGCTGCGGCAAACCTCGTTGCACCGGGCAACGCTTCGCTACACCCAATTCCATTTGGTTCAGTACCTCAACGAAGCCATTGTCAGCGGCACGATTTTGCGAGATGAGCGGGTGCGATCGCTCTTGGTGAGCCATCGCGGCAGCGGTCGGAGTTTTATCGGTTGTGATCTCAACCATACGGACTTGGCCTATGCCGATCTAGAAGATGCAGATTTGACCGGAGCCAACTTTAACGGTGCCCTTCTAGAAGGGGCCTGGCTAGAGCGGGCAAACCTCAGCCAGGTGCAGGCCCTGGGTACAGACCTGCGACGAGCCAAGTTGACCGGGGCCTGTGTGGAGGCCTGGAACATTGATGCTGAAACGCAGTTAGATGATTGTGAATGCGACTTTGTTTATCTGGCTCAAGGGCAGCGGGAGCGGCGACCCGGTTGTGGGGCATTCGCGCCGGGGGATTTTGAGACGTTGTTTCGCCAAGTGGTGAATACGCTGGACTTGATTTTTCAAGAGGGCGTG
>CALIJJ010000150.1 GCA_938017515.1 uncultured Pseudanabaenaceae cyanobacterium | reverse complement strand
CACGAAAACAGGCGATCCCACCCAAAATGAACGGCTGATGAAAAATGCGGGGATTCAGCCCTATTTGGATAAGGTGCTCAATCGCAGTGAGTTCCGCCGCTATCGCTGCAAGGACGGCAGCGAATATTACGCGATTAATTTTCACAATGATCCGATTCCCGCCGACTGCTCCCTGAGTGACGCGGTCGGCGGTGGTCCGCAGATCCTGCCCCGGCTGACGGCGACGGAGGAAGCCTTTTGGGCGGAGGATAAGGGCAAGGTGCTGCGGGATGCCATTGGCATGCACCGCCCCAATGCCAGGAGCGCGATCGCCCTCACCGCCCGAGGGGATATTCTCATGGCCATGGTGGCCCAAAGCCCCCCCAAGGTGAAGTCTGTCCCCTTGTCCTCGGTCACAACACCGAAGCCCCCAGCCCAGCCCACTCCCCCCGCTGGCTTGTCTCTTCCCGAACTAGCAACCTTTCTGCAAGGACAGGGCGCTGTGCAGGCCCTTAACTTGGATGGGGGCAGTTCCAGCGGACTCTATTTCGCCCCCCAATCGGTCTATGGCAAGCGAGATCAATCGGGGCAACCGATTCGCCGTGCCGTTAAATCTGTATTGGTGGTCAGTCCCAAGTAAGTATGGCTTCGTTTAAGTTTTGACCGGATGAGACCTTCTCTTTACTGATAGAGTCTAGGTAACTTGGCCCCCTCATCCTGGACATGAAAGAACGTCGCCATACACCGCTTCGTCTGCTCTTAATTCTGCCATTCGCGCTCCAGACCATGGGCGTTGTTGGGGTTGTGGGCTATTTTTCCTTTCGGAATGGTCAGGCTGCCGTGCAAAAAATGACCAGCCAGCTCCAGGAAGCCGCCACCGATCAGGTGGAGCAGCGCCTAGACGCTTTCTTTTCACAGCCGACGGCGGCGGTGGAGGCCAATGCAGCGGCGGTGATGCTGGGTCAACTGCGTCTCGAAGATGATCAGGTTCTGCGGCAATACCTGCTCAAGCAACTCAACATTTTTCCCCACGTCGATGGCCTGTACTGGGGGGATGAAACGGGGCGATTTCTCTGTATTTGTGGTAGCCCGACCGGCGAGCCCGTTGAAAAAGTGGTGACTCAATCCCCCTGGCGCAGCATCTATGAAATTGATGGGGAGGGCGATCGCCAAACGCTGCTGTCTGAAGATACCTACGATCCTCGCCAGCGCCCCTGGTACCAGAGCACCGAGCAATACCAAGCGCTGAACTGGAGCGGTATTTACCGGTTTACCGACGGCTCCCTGGGTATCACAGCCTCGGCTCCCATTTTTGACCGACTGAATTCCGGCGAGCAGCTCATGGGCGTGGCGGGCGCTGATTTGAGGCTGGAACACATCAGTAAGTTTATCCGCGAGATTGCCACAACAATTAGTCCCAATAGTCAGGTTTTTATTGTCGAGCGCTCTGGTCTCTTGGTTGCCACATCGTTGGATGAGAGTGTTGTTGTGGAAGAGGAGGGAGATTCTAGCTCAGTTAATCCCGCTCAGAAAAAGACGCGAAAAAGCGCGATCGCTCATCCCCAAATGCGGGGGACAGCCCAAGCGATCCAAAACCAATTGGGTGATTTTGAACAGATTCAGCAGGCGGAGCGATTTAGCTACCGTGGGCAGGCACCCGAGCAAACGGTGAGCCAGGTCTCTGAATCGGATACAGCCGCCAATGTCTCTTCAAACACAGCATCCCCAAACACAGCATCAGCAAACGCAACCAAAAACTGGGGCGACCCTCACAACCAGCGTCAGTTCGTGCAAGTGTTGCCCTATCAAGATGCCTTGGGACTGGACTGGCTGATTGTGGTGGCCGTGCCTGAGGCCGATTTCATGGGAGATATCCGAGCCAATGTGCGCGCCACGATTCAGCTTTGCATTCTGGCCCTCGGTGGTTCAATTCTCCTCAGCATGGTCATTGCCCACGTGCTTGCAGCCCCCATTCATCGGATTAGCCAGGCCGCCCATGCCATTAGCAGTGGTGATCTCCAGCAAACGGTGGGCGGTGGTCATACCCAGGAAGTGGAGTTGCTGGCCCGTTCGTTTAACACCATGGTGCTCTCTTTGCGGCATTCCTTTACAGCGTTGGAAGATGCCAACTCGACCTTGGAAGAACGGGTTTTAGAACGCACCGCAGCCCTGGAGAAGGAAACCGACAAAGCCGATCGCCTCTTGCTCAATATCTTGCCTCGGAAGATCGCAGAGCAGCTCAAACAACAGCAACAGCCCATTGCCCAAAGCTTTGAGTCCGTCAGCATTTTGTTCGCGGACATTGTTGGCTTTACACCGCTGTCCTCTCAAAATTCTGCGACCTATGTGGTTGATCTACTCAACCAGTTGTTCTGTCAATTCGATGACTTGGTTGAGCTACACCAGCTGGAAAAAATCAAGACCATTGGCGATGCCTACATGGTGGCGGCGGGCTTGCCGGAGGAACGAGGAGACCATGGGGATGCGATCGCAAGCCTCGCCCTAGACATGCTGTGGGTCTTTCAGCAGTTTGCGGAGCAAAGTCATTTAGATCTGGACATTCGCATTGGCATTAACTCAGGCAGCGCCGTTGGGGGAGTCATTGGCCACAAAAAGTTTATCTATGATCTCTGGGGGGATGCCGTGAATGTTGCAGCTCGCATGGAGTCCAGCAGTGAGCCCAACCGCATTCAAATGAGTGCTGCAACGAAAATTCAGTTGCACAAACATCGCCTAGAAAAGCGCGGCGAAATCCTCGTCAAAGGGAAGGGAAAGATGACGACCTACTGGTTGTTAGGAGAGGACGGTACCTGGCCCGGCTCTAAGCTTCAGGAGCGTTCTAAACTTCAACAACGTTCTGAGTTCGCAACCAGTAGTCTAAGTCGTCGGCAGTCGCTGGTTTGATCGCTGCTGAATTTGTACCAGCAACTGCTCAATCTCCTGTAAACGGGGCTCCAGCTCGCGGAGCTTGAGCTTGAGGGGGTATTTTTTTGCGAGGGCAGCACGGGCTAGGTCATCCCGATTGCGTTGAACCGCAAGGCGGGCGGCTTTGTCCCAGGTTTCGGCTTCCGCCTGAATACGCTCTTGTTCGCGACGTTGCTCCCGATGGGTGGTTTGGAGCTGGGCGATCGCCGACTGCATATACGCTTGGGCGAGATGCGGGTCCTTGGCATTTTGGGCCTGTTCGATGAACTTGGAGACACCGTAAACACCGGCTGCTGCGATCGCCGGGGCTGCAAAGACACCGCCCAACACCATGCCACCGACCACACCACCGGCAACGGATGCAGCAACAACTGAGTTCACCTGTTCACTGCGATGTTCACCGGTTTTACACCAACTGACAAAGTGCTCGCAATTATTAAAGACGAGATTGTAGTCCCGTTCACCTAGGCGACTCTCAGCCCGCTTTAACACGACGTCTGGCGGATCTGAAGTGAGGTAAGGCTTAACCCGAATGGTTTCCCCCAAGGCAAAGTAGGGACGCGAGCTGCGAGTGATGGCCTCTCCCTCTCGATAATGGATCACCGTGCCGTCACCACAGTCAATGCCGTGGTGGGTATAGGTTCTCCGGGAAACATACAGGTGGTCGCCCTTTGCCATGGGTTTTATCTCAGAGTTACCGTCAGATCAATCAGCGAGTCGCACCATCGTCGTCCCGATCGAAGTTGCTCCTAGGCCAGTTCATCAGCGATGTCGATCGAGGCCGATCATCGATTCAGCGCTAGAGCCCATCGGAGGTCTGTTGATTCTGGACAAGCTGACTCCAGACCAGTCTAGCCAGCAAAGGAGGCTGCACCTGGGGCAACATCCGTACCCGAGCGGTTGGAATCTCCGTCGGTTGCTTGGGCGGTGGCGAGGGAGACCACTTCGGTTTCCAGAGACTCTGGTGCATCTGGTGTAACAGCCTGGGACGTCGCCAAGCCCGTTGCTCTAGACGCTGCCAGCGATTCAGCCGAGGCATTTAAGAAACCATTGATGGTTGCTCGATAGGTTTTGGGATCTTCCAACATCGGGAAGTGAGCCGTGCTTGCCAGGACGCTGTAGTGGATGACAGAGGGATTGAGCCGAGCGGCGTTGATGCCCAGTTCTGCCGGAATGATGATGTCGTGCTCCCCGGATATCAGGAGGGTGGGTGGTTTGAGACTGGCAAAATAGCCCGGCATCTCCTCTGCGGCCTGCTGACTCACAGCGGAATAGAGGGTCCCCAGGGCGGCGTCGTTATCCGCCATGAGGTAGTCTTCCAAAAACGCCTGACTTTCATTGTCCGGTAGGGCCTTGTGGAGGAAGCGTGCCATGAACATGCGGTTGGCAAAGGGAATCTTACGTAGCCAGTCTGGGCGCAGTTTCACCACATAGCCACCAAAACGATGGAATAGGGCAAAGGCGAGTTTTTCGTATTTAAAGACGCCAGCACAGGCCAAAATTGCCCGTTCGACTCGCTCGGGATGCTTGGCAATGAAGACGGTGGCAATGGATGTGCCCATGGAGTGGGCGTGGAGCCAGACACGGTCAAGGTCAAATGTATCGAGGAGTAACGCGAGGTCATCGGCGTAGGTTTCAACGCTGTAGTCGCTTTGAAGCAAGGCTTTGGTGGAGCGACTGGCATCTGCGCTATTGCGCGATCGCCCAAAGCCTCGCAAATCGTAGAGTAAGCAATCAAAGCGATCGCAGAGGACCTGAGCCGTTGCTTCCCAATAGCGGGCAGAACCGCCCCAGCCATGGACAAAGAGCATCACAGGCTTTCCGGTGGGGGTTTCTCCCTGACTGGTCACCCATTCGTAATAGTGAGCGACGTTGCGGACGGTAACGAAGGGCATACGGTTCCCAGACAAAAGTTACACCAGAAAAAATCTAGCCTGTCTTCTTGGCTCTGATGGGCTCGCCGAAACGAATCTATGCACTCTGGATTGTCTTGTTACAGACTGTCCCCGCGACAAACGGTCAAAGTTAGAGGTTTGTTGAGATGAGGTCTGTGAGATGAGGTCTGTGAGATGAGGTCTGTGAGATGAGGTTTGTGAGATGCTGGGCACGATCGCTATTTCTTCGTGCCATGTCCTCTTCCCAGCCCAACCCCTCCACGGTCAAAATTATCGATGCCCTAGGCTGGGTGTATGTGCAAGAAGGACAATTGCTTTGTGCCCGGAGTCAGAATAAAGATGCCTTCTATTTGCCCGGAGGTAAGCGGGAGCCCGGTGAGTCGGACTGGGAGGCGATCGCCCGAGAGGTTCGTGAGGAAATGAGCCTGACGCTGGAGTCCGAGACGCTTCGTCTTTTCTCCGTCATCGAGGCACCTGCCCATGGCCATGGACCCACGGCTCGGGTGGTGTTGCGGTGTTATGAATGTGGGTTTCATGGCGAGATTCAGCCCGCTGCGGAGATTGAAGAAATTGCCTGGCTGGGCTATGGGGAGCGCGATCGCTGCGCCCCCGCGACGGCATTAGTGCTAGAGCAACTACATCACCAGGAGCGCTTGAGCTGTTAAGCCCCTGCATCACTCGGTTCCGGAGCCTCACTGGGGATATCGTTGAGCTGCTGAGGCTGTTCTTGATTGCCTAAAATTCCGGGGATGCTAGGAATTTCGGGAATTCCAGGGATCTTAGGAATCTCCGGAATCGCTGGGATTCCTGGCCCTGTGGGAATCTCTGGAATCGCTGGGATCTCCGGAATCGCTGGAATCTGCGGAGTCGTCGGCAGCTCAGGCACTTCAGGTGTCTTAGGCACTTCGGGGGGCTCTGGGACTTCAGGTGTCTCAGGCGCTTCGGGAGTTTCTGGGAGCTCTGGAGTTTCGGGTGTCTCTGGGACCTCTGGGACCTCTGGGACTTCTGGAAGTTCGGGCGTTTCTGGAATTTCCGGCGTCTCCGGAACTTCGGGGGGGTCTGGGACCTCTGGAAGTTCTGGAATTTCTGGGGGGAGGAGCGGAGGATTGCTCGGACCTGGCAACGGCAACTCTGTGTCCGCTTCCACGGGGATGGGCATTTCCAGGGGGGGCTCTGGTGCTGGAGCCGGGATCTCGGGAATTTCCGGCTGTTCTGGGAGCTGTTCTGGGAGCTGTTCTGGGAGTTGGGGTTGCTCGGGTATTTCGGGCGGCTCCGGCAGCTCAGGCTGCACAGGTAGTTCGGGCAAGGACACCTGTGGTATTTCGGGCTGTTCCGGCAGCTCAGGCTGCGCAGAGACTGGTGGGGGTACCGGCAAGGGTAGCGCTACGTCTGGAGGCTCTGGCGCTTCTGGAATCGCAGCTGGAGTGGCCGTTATTGGCGGTAGCCCGGGCTGAACAGTGGGTCCTGCTGGTGGGAGTTCAGAGCCGCTTTCAGGCTCTAATGGAATCCCTGTCGCGGGTCCCGGAGTTGCAACAATGCTCTCTAGAACATTCTCATTGGGAACGTCCCCGATTCCACCCTTGTTACTGCTAAGGGAGCCTTCACTTTCCCTCGTCCCGATATTCGCTGGAGCACTGATGTCCGCATTTAAGGGAGGATCTGAGAGTTTGAAACTAGGAGGATTTTGAACAATCACCCCTGGTTTCACGGGGGAGACAAACTCGCCTTGCTCCCGAATACCCGACTGAATTTCCTCTAGGACTGCCGGTGGTGTGGCCTCAGCATCCATCAATCCTTCGGAGAGGATGCTCGTTTCATAGAACAGATTTAGATCAAAATCAAACAGCTCTTCCATGACACCATCGACGGCCCGAACCATCTGCCCAGCCTTGAGCTTTTGGATCGGCCCCCCCTTGTTATCACTCACCTCAATACCGCTATTGGTCAACGCCCCGACCAACGTTGTATTCGTTACGGGATCATGGCGCACGAAGAGAGCAGAGCCTCGAATCCCCGCCTGAATGCTGGGTGTCTGTACGCGGCTGGTGCCCTGTCCCGGGGGAATGAGCAATAGGACAGTCCCCTGACTCAGCCAAAAACGGCGGCTGCGAGGCACGAAGCGAAACAATGCTCGCTCTCCCATGCGGGCCAGCGTACCGTCATTGAATTTGAATTCGGCAAAGGAAGCACGACCGGTGGCCAGCTGATCCCCAGGCTTGAGTGCATCCCGCAGTTTGGCTGACCGCCGACGTTCGTCTAGAGGCCGCAGCTGCACTCGGTTACGTAGATTTAGAATCGTTGCGTGTTGCAGCACTTCTCCCTTCGCCGGAAGCGCACTGAGAGCTGTTGCCGCCAACCATAGCGGCAGCAAACTCACTGCAAAAAGACGAGTCATGCGTTAATCCAGAACAGGATGGAAAACCGCCGCTGGGTGTGACTCAAATAAAAGAAGCTGGGGTAGAAGCGCCGAATCGGAGAAGATGCAAGATGGCGGCTATTTATTCATTACACATGGATTAACTAGGGGGTGAAACTGTGATCATTGAAACTTCACGCAACCTTGTTTAGTCCAACACACTTACTTCACATGAACTAATCAGTCTCGTAATCTGCGGGATATCCTGTGCTCTCTTCGTTACTGTCAATGCCGTGCTTGCGAAGGAGCCGACGGCGGCGTAAGCGAGCCAGGGCCTGTAAATCCACATTGCGATCGGTCTCATCGACAATTTCTCCGGTCAGTTCCTCAAGCACATCTTCCAGGGTCACCACACCGGACACGCCGCCGTATTCGTCGAGGACGACGACCAAATGCTCGCGGGATTCACGGAAGGTTTTGAGTAGCCGATCGGCTCGCTGTACCTCCGGGACAAACTGTACCGGTCGAGCGAGGCTAGCAACGGTCGCATCGTATTTGTCATCGATCATGGCCGTGAGTAGCTCCGAACGTAGAGCAACGCCCGCCACCCGATCGACCGATTCATCCACCACCACAATGCGGCTGTGTTGGGAATTCAGAATGTCGGCTTTGCTGTCGCCAAGGGTTTCGTCGCCATGGATATAGGTGAGGGCCACACGGGGCGTCATCAGATCCCCTGCCGTCACGTCATTGAGCCGAAAAACGCGCTGGATCATGTCCGCTTCGTCGTCTTCAATCAGGCCTTCCTGATAGCCAATGCGGGTCAGCAGCTTAATTTCTGCTTCATTGGTGGTGGGGCCACGGTTCCCTTTGGTGATGGGTGAGGTGAGTAGCTCCAGCAGCATGACGAGGGGGGTCAGTAGCCAGGTAAGGCTCGCAATGGGCAAGGCCACAGCAAGGCCCACGGATTCAGCGTAGCGCTCGCCCAGATTCTTCGGAAAAATCTCGGCGAAAATGATGATCAAAAAGGTCAAAATGCCTGGGATCAGCGCTGCGGTGTTGGATTGCAGATTCTTGGCCGCCAGGCCCGTAATCACCGCAGTACCCACGATGTTAAAAATATTATTGAGCATCACGATCGTCGAAATCGGACGATTCATGCGCTCGCGAATGCCGTGGAGTGCTAGGGCTGCAGGCTTTCGGGATTGTGCGAGTTGACGGGTTCGAATCGGCGAAACAGATAGAAGGGCGGTTTCGCTGCAAGAACAGAAGGCGGAACCGGCGATAACGATCAGCATTGCGATCGCAATCTGAAGCATGGTGTAGGAGGTGCTGCGGCAGGGTGGACGAGACGATTCGCCCTTAGGACTATGGCTAGCATTGTAGGCTACCTAAGCCACGGATCTGCTACGGACTCGCGATCGCACCGCGACCCAGTGTCATGGAAAAAAGACAAGAGGAAAAAGACAACATATAGAAAAAAGCAGGGAGAGCAAGAAAAAGGCAAGGAGAGCAAAACGCAGTACCCTAGCTCGGTTCCTCCCAGGACCACTGAAATAGTCGAGGAGCAGCAGGGTCTAAAAATCGTCGGGGCTGTTCTGGCCCCCCTTCCGGTGCCAGATTTGAGAGGGGCGGGGAGGGTGGACCTGCCGCCAAGCTTGGTGCCAGGTTTGAGGCCAGACTGGGCGAGAATTGAGCCCCTGTAGCTTGGCGTTTGAGCTGTCGGGCTCGCCGGACACAGCGAGCCACCGCTGAGCGTAGATTTTGTTTCGTCACTTTCTCCCCCATGGCTCGGGAGAGGGCGCGCCAGAGCTGGGCTCCAACATCTTTGGCATGACCTTCGGTACAGCCGTAGACATCAGCAATTTCGAGGTAGCGTTTTCCCTTGAGCCCCAGGCGCAGGATGACCCGTTGCAGATCATTGAGATGTTCACCTGTGCGGTGGTGAAACAGGGACTCTAGACAAAGCAAATCCGACTCTGTTTCGGGGTCAGCTCGGAGGGCGAGGGAGGAGCTGTGTTGTGGGGTGGACCAGGAATGAGTAGGCATAGGCGATCGCGCAAAATACACGTAGAAAAACGCTTCAGGATTGACGGGCGACTAGACCCGGCGAACCGGTTTGCAAGGTGTCGGGGCAAATTAGAGCGATCTACAGGGGGCATCCGGGAGATTTCGGAGAGATCAAGAAAGTTTTCGACGTTGTTGGCGGTTGGGGTACGGATTTTACGCAGGCTCTGAGGTCGGCTCCCAATACCCGACTTTTTCCGACTGACAGTGCCTAGCAGCCGACCTAGGCTAGGGGCAACTGAGAAATCCAGGACTGGCTCAGGCTTCTGAGATGGAACATTCTTTCTTGATATGGGAAGTCTGAGTATGAGTCCGGTTCCCCGTCCCGTCGTTCATTTTCAGCCGCCCATCTACGGTCTTTTGCTATGTTTATGCCCACCTCGATCGCTAACCTCGGCAAAGATTCCGGCAAGACACGTCCCGGTCGTGAATTACCTGACGACCTTGACCCCCAGCGGTTGCCCCAGCATGTGGCGGTCATCATGGATGGCAATGGTCGTTGGGCCAATCATCGCGGTATGCCTCGCATTGCAGGCCATCGCCAGGGAGCCAAGGCTCTGAAGGAACTGGTACGCTGCTGCAAGGATTGGGGCGTCCCTGCCCTGACGGCCTATGCCTTTTCCACGGAAAACTGGCGACGTCCGACGGAGGAAGTTGACTTTTTGATGGCGCTGTTTGACAAATTGTTGCGTCGCGAACTGAAGGAGATGCACCGTGAAGGCGTGCGCATTTCGTTTGTCGGTGACCTATCGGCTCTGGCCCCCTCCCTCCAGCGCACGATGGAGAATGCCATGGCCCAAACGGCTGACAATACAGCGGTGCACTTCTCCGTTGCCGTGAACTACGGCAGCCGTAGCGAAATGGTCAATGCCTGCCGCCAGGTCGCGGCTCAGGTTCAATCCGGTGAGCTAAGCCTCGATGAAGTCACTGACGAGCATATCGAGCAACAGCTCTACACAGCAGGTACGGTTAGCCCTGACCTGATGATTCGCACCAGTGGTGAGCAGCGCTTGAGTAACTTCTTGCTGTGGCAACTCGCCTATACGGAGCTGTACTTTACGGATGTGTTCTGGCCTGATTTTGACCGGGCTGCCTTTGCCGATGCATTGCGGGCCTTTAAGGGACGCGATCGCCGATTCGGCAAAGCAGAGGACAAGGTCGCGGCATCCCTGACAGCCTAGAGGTCTGATGCTCTAACGCCTTGAAACATGGCGACGAGAAGGGGTCCTTGCCCTCTCAGCCTGAGGATTCTTGCCCAAGAGACGGGTCATTCGCCCCGAGTTGAATATTCTGCCGCTTGACATTCGCCCTCTGATATTCGCTCCCTAACATTCGCCCCCTAACATTCGCCATCTGAATGTAAAGCGGCAGGGCAATCAGGCGTTTATTCATATACGATCTTGGCAAGGCCCTCTGCCTGAAGTACATAGGACGTCTGATGAACTCTACTTCCCTTCAATCAAGTTCCATTGGAATGGGGTTTAAGGCGTTGTCTGATCCCCTACGGCTTCAAGTCCTGGAACTGTTGCGACATCAGGAACTGTGTGTCTGTGATTTGTGCGATCGCCTCGATGTTCGCCAGTCCAAGATCTCGTTCCACCTCAAGGTGTTGAAAGAGGCGCAACTGTTGCGATCGCGCCAGGAGGGCAAGTGGGTCTACTACAGCCTCAACCTGCCGCAACTGTCGCTGCTAGAGCAGTTCCTGTCAGATTTTCGTCGTCTTAGCCCCATGCGCCCTTCCCGCGTCTGTGATGACGATGACACCTGCTGCTAAACGTTTGATTCATGGCTTCAGCCCTTGATTTAGACCTTGATTCAGCCCTTGATTGAGCCATCGCCTCATCCCTTGAACCATTTTATTGGGACGCACGTTCCGTGCATTCGCCCATGATGGGTCCTCCCGATCGATTTTAGGGTTAGCGATCTAAGGCCCCTGTGTTCTGCTTGCTTGACAAATCAATTTTTCTTGATTTAAGACTGAAGGTAATGTTTCAGCGCAGTTAGGGGGAGCGATGGCATGGTCAACGTCGCTGTGAATGGTTTTGGTCGCATTGGGCGATTACTCGTGCGGGCGGCTTGGGGGTGGCCCGAACTCAATTTCACCCATATCAACGAAGTCAAGGGAGGTGCGGCAGCAGCGGCTCACCTGCTCAAGTTTGATTCCATCCATGGGCGCTGGGCTCCCGATGTGGAGGCCGTTGGGGAAGACCAAGTTTTGATCGATGGCTCGTCGGTTGGCTTTAGCGATCGCCCCACCCCCGCAGACGTCCCCTGGGATGACCTCGGTGTGGATATTGTTCTGGAATGCTCGGGAAAATTCCGCACGCCAGAATTGCTGGCGTCCTACTTCAAGCGTGGCGTCAAAAAAGTGATTGTGGCGGCTCCGGTGAAGCAAGGAGCGCTGAACATCGTCTACGGCATTAATGACGATCTCTACGATCCTGCCGAGCATCACCTGCTCACCGCAGCCTCTTGCACAACCAACTGCCTAGCTCCGGTGGTCAAAGTCATCCAAGAGGGCTTAGGCATCAAGCATGGTGTTATCACCACAATTCACGACCAGACCAACACCCAAACCCTCGTGGATGCGCCCCACAACGACCTGCGCCGGGCGAGGGCTGCCAACCTGTCTCTCATTCCCACGACGACGGGGTCAGCCACGGCCATTACGATGATCTATCCCGAACTCAAGGGCAAGCTTGATGGTCTTGCGGTGCGCGTGCCCTTGCTCAATGCTTCGCTGACCGATTGCGTCTTTGAAGTTGAACGACCAACGACGGTTGAAGACGTGAATGGCTTGCTCAAAACCGCCGCCGACGGCGAACTCAAGGGAATTTTGGGGTATGAAGAACGTCCCCTTGTTTCCATCGATTACAAGGACGATCCTCGCTCTTCCATTGTTGATGCGCTGTCCACCACCGTTGTTGATCAAACTCAAGTCAAGATTTTGGCCTGGTATGACAACGAATGGGGCTATTCCTGCCGCATGGCTGAACTCGCTCGCAAAGTCGCTCGGTCCTTGCCAAACCTGCTGGGATGAGCTGAGTCCATCCGGCTGTTCGTTCTTGTTCACCAGGCTGCTGCGTCAATGCTGCTGCGTTAATGCTGTTGCATTGACAATATTACTCGACTGATTTGATTAACCCCGATTTGGACGAGCGCGGCTCGTCCCTATGTCCATCATGTCTAGCGCAAACCTGAAAGATTACGCCCTCGTCACCGCTGCCTATTGGGGCTTCACCCTCACCGACGGTGCCCTACGTATGTTGGTGCTGCTCCACTTCCACACCCTGGGCTATTCCCCCCTAGAAGTGGCCATGCTGTTTTTGTTTTACGAGGTCTTTGGTATTGTGGCCAACCTATTGGGAGGCTGGATGGGCTCGCGCTTTGGGGTCAAGCTGACGCTCTACGGCGGTATTTCCCTACAAATTGTGGCGCTGTTGATGCTAACCCCGGTGAATGCATCCTGGGCGATCGCCCTCGCCGTGCCCTACGTCATGGTGGCCCAAGCGCTCTCTGGCATTGCCAAGGACCTCACCAAAATGAGTTCCAAGAGTGCGATTCGTTTGGTCATTCCCAAAGATGCCCCGTCGTCCCTGTTTAAGTGGGTTGCCATGCTGACCGGCTCCAAAAATGCCCTCAAGGGCGTGGGCTTTTTCCTCGGGAGTTTGTTGCTGGGCACACTGGGCTATGTCAATGCGCTGTTGGTGATGGCTGCTGGACTCTGCTTCGTCCTGTTGTCCGGCCATTGGCTCCCGTCGGGCATGGGCAAAGTCAAGGCGAAGGTTGCCTTTCGTCAGCTCTTTTCCAAAAGCCCGGAGATCAACACACTATCGGCCGCCCGCTTTTTTCTTTTTGGGGCGCGGGATATTTGGTTTGTGGTAGCCCTGCCCGTTTTCCTCCATAGCGTGCTCAACTGGTCCTTTGAGCAGGTGGGTGGTTTCCTTGCGATTTGGGTGATTGGCTACGGTCTGGTGCAGTCCCTTGCACCGACGTTGCTGCGTCGTTTTGGTGCCGGTGGACCTCCCCAGGCCAGCACAATTCGGTTTTGGACAGGGTTACTGACCGCGATTCCTGCGGCGATCGCCCTAGCTCTCCAACTCGATCGCCCCGCAGCCCCCACGATCATGACAGGGCTGATGGTCTTTGGCATTATCTTTGCCTTTAATTCTGCAGTCCATTCCTATCTGGTTCTGGCCTACACCGAGGACGACGACGTGGCGCTCAATGTTGGTTTCTACTATATGGCCAACTCGGGTGGACGCCTTGCGGGAACAGTTCTATCGGGATTACTCTTTCAGTTCTTTGGTTTGGTGGGATGTTTATGGGCGTCGGCATTTTTTGTGTTGCTGGCCGAACTGGTCACGCTTAAGCTCCATCAACCCAAGACGTTTGCCGCGAAGACACTGTCCTCTTGAGCGCTCAGCAAAACCGAAGGAGAGCACGCTCCCTTGACAAATCAAAAAAGACAACTAAAATCCATGACCAAGCAAAAAGCTCACCTTTCAAATGCTTTCGCTTCGGTTCAGTCGCAATGGTTACCTTACGCCAAAAGTATCTGTTGTCCAAGGGCTTTTATTCGGGAGAAATGATTAAATTTTCTCCTTAACTCCTCCATAACCAAAAATTACCCAAACCTTACCGCTTCGTTTGCGTGAATTTAACCTGCTTGGTTTTTGCTGTTACTGGTGTCATCTGTGAACACACTGAGACGGGCAAGTTGCTGCGTTAAATGTGCTCCCTGATTTGTGAGATCGCTGGGGCTTCCTGATTCTTTTGTTTTTCCACTGGTTGGGAAAGCGCTTGAGAGAGGGGTTGCTGTGGCGATTGCCTGGATATGACTCCCGGTGAATTTTTGACCTGTTTGGTTTTGAGGAAAAGTCGCATCATGACTTCTAAGACGAACGCCCCCAAGAAAGTTACGGCAAGAAAAGTTGCAGCAATCTCCGCATTGTCTGCGTTGGCCGCAACTGCTGTTGCTCTGCCTTCGATCCAATCCGCAACAGCGGCTAAAGTGATCAAAATCGACGGTTCCAGTACCGTTTTCCCCATCACCGAGGGTGTGGCTGAGAACTTCCAAAAGGCCGTGAAGGACGTCAGAGTTACCGTTGGCGTCTCCGGTTCTGGTGGTGGTTTCAAAAAGTTCTGCAAGGGTGAGACCCACATCTCCAATGCTTCCCGCCCCATCAAGGCCAAAGAGAAGAAAGCTTGTGCCGCTGCTGGCATCAAGTACATGGAAATTCCCGTTGCCATGGACGCCCTGAGCGTTGTGGTCAACAAGAACAACCCCATCAGCAACATCAGTACCGCCGATCTCAAGAAAGTCTGGGGTCCCGCTGCCCAGGGTAAGGTAAAGTCCTGGAAGCAGGTCAACTCCAGTTTCCCCAACGCTCCCCTGCGCCTCTACGGTCCTGGCGCTGATTCCGGTACCTTCGACTACTTCACCAAAGTCATCAACGGCAAGTCTGGCGCTAGCCGCACCGACTTCACCGCTTCTGAGGATGACAACGTCCTGGTGCGCGGTGTCTCCCGTGACAAAGGCGGCATGGGCTACTTCGGTTACGCTTACTATCTCGCTAACCGCAACAAGATCAAGGCCCTGTCCATTGATGGCGTCGCTCCCACTGCGGAGAACGTGCTCAACGGTAAGTACAAGCCTTTAGCCCGCCCCATCTTCATCTACGTTAGCCAGAAGGCTGCCAAGAGCGACCCTGCGGTTCGTTCCTTCGTTCAGTACTACCTGAAGAATGCGAAGCCCTTCGTGGATCGCGTGGGCTACGTTCCCATGAACAAAGCACGTTACAACGCTTCCCTCAAGGAGTTCCAGTCCTTCGTCAAGTAATTGACCACCAGCCATTCAAATTCAGACCCAAAATGAATGAGAATGGCTGGCTGAATGGCTGGCATTTTATCGGACTTCGTAGGGGTTTAGCATTGCTAAACCCCTACGGTCATTAGATCATTTTTGATGGATTTTACTCGTTCTTCCTTTGGCATAACGTCATTGAGCAACCCCATAAAATCTCTCAAGAAATTGGATGAACGCACTGCGCTCAATGCGTTTGGACCACGACCCCTAACTATATGAATAATCGTCCTCTGAATTTGGCTGAATCCCTCCAGCAACAGCGTGGTAGGCAATTTCGAAATTTGCGTGAGACTGCGATCGAAGCGGTTCTCTTCCTGTCCGCTTTTTCCGCGGTAGCTGTCACCATTGCAATCATGGTGATTCTCATTAGCGAATCCGTCGGATTATTCCAGGAAGTTTCGATTGTTGAATTTCTCACTGGCCGTGAATGGGCGCCGCTGTTTGAGCCCCCTCGCTACGGTATTCTTCCCCTCGTCTGTGGAACCCTCGTCACATCGCTCGTGGCGTTGTGTGTCTCGATTCCCCTGGGCACGCTGGCGGCAACGTATCTGAGTGAGTTTGCCTCCGACAGCATCCGTGAATGGGTCAAGCCCTGTTTAGAAATGCTGGCTGGCATTCCCACGGTTGTTTATGGCTACTTTGCACTGCTGTTTGTGACACCACTGCTCCAATCCGTTTTCTGGAGCTTGCCTGGATTCAACATGCTGAGCCCAGGCATTGTCATGGGGATCATGATCGTGCCGCTGATTGCTTCCATCAGTGAAGATGCCATGCGAGCCGTCCCTCGGGAACTGCGTGAAGGCTCCTACGCCACAGGGGCAACCAAATTTCAGACGGCTCGCCGGGTCATTTTTCCTGCTGCCATCTCGGGTATCTCTTCGTCCTACATTTTGGCAGTGTCCCGAGCCGTCGGTGAAACCATGATTGTGACCGTTGCAGCGGGCCTACAACCCACTGTGACGTTTAATCCCTTTGAGCAGGCGGCCACGATTACGGCTTACATTGTTCAGGTCAGTTTGGGAGATATTCCCCACGGTTCAACGGAATACCAAACCATTTTTGCGGCGGGTTTGATGCTCGCCTTACTCACGTTGACCTTTAATGTCGTGGGCCACTTTCTGAGTAAGCGTTATCGGGAGAACTATTAAATGACAACTATTGTTCCCCAGGATGGATTGCTGGCCATTCGTGCGTCTGTTTCTAAAAGACAACTACAAAGCAAAGTTTTTGCCATTTTTGGCCTACTGTCAATTCTGGTTTCGCTGATTGTTTTGCTGGCGCTGATTGTCCATTTGTTCAGCCAGGGATGGACTCGGCTGACTTGGCGTTTTCTCTCCTCTCCCCCCAGTAGTGTGCCGCTGGAGGCAGGCATTTTCATTGCGATCGTTGGCAGTGGTTTAGTCATGCTGGTGACGGCTGCCGCTGCGATTCCCATTGGCGTTGCCGCTGGTGTCTACCTCGAGGAATATGCCCGCAAGGGATGGCTCTCAGACCTAATTGAAATTAATGTGACCAACCTGGCAGGCGTTCCATCGATCGTCTATGGCTTGCTAGCGCTGGGTCTGTTCAAATACACGCTCAATTTGGGCGAGAGTATACTCACCGCAGGTCTGACCCTCGGGCTGCTGGTTTTGCCGGTGGTCATTGTCACAACCCGTGAAGCCCTACGCGCCATCCCCAACAGTTTGCGAGAGGCAGCCTATGCCCTGGGTGCAAGCAAATGGCGCATGGTCAAAGACCATGTATTGCCCTACTCCGCAGGCAGCATTCTCACCGGCATCATCATTGGTCTCTCCCGCGCCATTGGCGAAACGGCTCCCTTGGTGACCATTGGTGCTCTGACATTTATTACATTTTTGCCCGAATCACCGCTCAAGGCTGAACCCCCATTTATTTCCTTTGAATGGCTGATGGCTCCCTTTACGGTGTTGCCGATTCAAATGTTTAGCTGGATGTCTCGTCCCAATATCGAATTTGAGATCAATGCGGCTGCGGCTGGAATCGTTCTCATTACGCTGACGCTGGCTATGAAT
>CALIJJ010000149.1 GCA_938017515.1 uncultured Pseudanabaenaceae cyanobacterium | reverse complement strand
CACCATTACCTGGTTTGTTGACGGCGCCGAGATCTACTCCGTCGAGAATGAGATCGCCACGCAACCCATGTACCTTTTGGCCAACCTAGCCGTCGGCGGCTATCTCCCCGGTGCCACTGATGCCACGACGCCGGATCTCAGCCAGTTCGATATCGACTACATCCGGGTCTATCAAAACGATGACAGCACGCTCCATGGTGGCGATGCGGATGACCAGTTGAGCCGCGAACTGGGCAATCTGTCCGGTGAAGCAGGCAACGATACCCTGACCGGTGGTGCCAGCAACAATCATCTCAACGGCGGCAGCGGCAGTGATGTGTTGGACGGGGCCAGCGGTGATGATGTGCTGATGGGAACCGATGCGATCGCCCTCGGTCTCGATGAGCTAGACATCCTAACCGGCGGTAGCGGTGCGGATCGCTTCGTCCTGGGAGAGGCCAACAGCATCTTCTACCGCGATGCCAATGTTCTCTCCATTGGCGACCAGGACTACGCCAAAATCCTCGACTTCGACATCACCGAGGACACCATTCAGCTCTCTGGTCTATCCACGGACTACGTTCTGGGAACCAACAACAGCGGACAATCCACCTCACTTTGGTTCATGGAGTCATCGGCACAGCTAGAGCTGATCGCAACACTGGAACAAATCGTCGTCTCGGACTTCAGCGCAGGCTTCACCTTCGTCTAGGAGAGCGGAGAGAGCTGAGTCATCGGGAATGTTTCATTCATCGATGCAAGCGTCTAGACAAGAACATCGAGCAACGAGAAACATCCAGTAAAAAGAGCGTGCAGCACTGAGTGTTGCACGCTCTTTTATCTTGAGGATGACAGCCTAGATGTATCTAAAACTGATCCCGAGCTAAAACGTCGGATCATGATCTGAGTCGAAGCAAAGACCATCTCGCCACTGGCGCGTTTGACCAGTACACTCTGCCTCAGTCTCGATCCAGGGCAAAGCCGTGGGGTGGACCTTTGACACCCGAGGGGATATCGGGGTAGGCGTTGAGATAGCCGTTCGAGAGAACACCAGGGATCTTCGAGAGAACCAGGGCGAGGTCACCAGCAATCCCAACAAAGCGAGCACCACACTCAGAAGGGCCGTTCCTCCCAGCAGTAGGAAAGATCGAATTAGGCTTTTATGAACCTGACGGGATGAATGGCGAAACGGATAGCGTCGCCGCCCCATAAAACAAGCCGCGAAAAAACGCTGCATAGGAATAACGCATAAAAATCAGGTGTTGATTAAGCACCTTGCAGATCGCACGATTGTGATGGGGGCTCTCGTTGCAATCGCACCGAAGGTGGTCTCCGTACTTACATGCACAGGCCATCTATAAGCTACTCGAACACGATGGTTATTCCGCGTAAATACTCAGGCTCTTTAGCCTCTCTTTAGGAAAAGCGATCGCCCATCAAATTACCTTTATCTCGCTCATGGGAATTTAATCCTCTGCTTGGAAAAATGGCGTTGGTCAGGGGCAAGTCCAGACGTTCAAACAAAGCCTCAGGGAATCTCCCTTTCCAGTTCTAGCCATCTCTCCAAAACACCATAAATAAGGAGATAAGGCTGATTCAGGATTCCGATTATCGTTCCGACTCAAGGTTTGCAGCAAAGCCAAACACAAAGTCATATTTGCTGATTAGAAAAGAATATTAAGGGGTACTCTCCCATCCCCCATGGGCATGATCAAACCAATGCATTTGCCGGAGACAAACCATGAAAATCGCAGCTGTCGCCTACCGAGCCCCCTCATGGAAAGTTACGAATGATGCGGTATTGACTCACATCGACAAGTGCAACCCCGACGTTCCAGCCCACAAGAAACTGCCCTACCTCAAAGTCGTAAAAAAGTTACTACGACAAACCGGTGCAGAGACACGCCACTGGCGCGATCCGCACATTGACGAAAAGGCATCCGACTTGATTTTGGGGGCGATGGACGATGCCTTGAAGCAGGCAAATCTGGTTCCAAATGATATTGACTTACTGATTTACTGCGGCGTGGGGCGTGGCTTCTTAGAACCGGCCAACGCCTATTTCTATGCCCATGCAAAGGGCATGCATCGAACCAATTGCTTTGATATCACCGATGCCTGCATGAGCTGGATTCGGGCCACCCACATTGCTCAGCTGATGCTGAAGGCTGGAACCTTCAAGCGAGCCATGATCATCAACGGGGAATTCCATCTCGGCTTTCATGACAACTGGGAGATTCGAGGGTTGCGATCGCTGGAATACTCCTTCCCCATGTACACCATCGGCGAAGCCGCCACCGCCACCATTCTGGAACCCAGCAACACCGACTGGGAATACGCCTACTCCTCCAAGACAGAATTTGCTGACCTTTGCACCATTCCCCTACCCGGCCACGACAACTTCGTCGAGCCCAGCCCAAAAGTCGGCCACAACGGCATCCACAAATTTGTTTCCTACGGTCGAGAAATCTTTGAAGCAGGGACAGATTGCTTGGGTGAACTGATCAAAACCACGCTGGACGACCCCTCAAAAAACGTTCTGTACTTTCCCCATGCCCCCTCAAAAAAGATTTACGAAGAATACATGCCCAAATTTGGCGTTCCGGTCGAAAAACTCTACCTCAAGGTTTATCCCCAGTTTGGCAATCTTGTTTCCGCCAGCATTCCCGTCGGTCTTAGCCTCGCCCAGGCCGAAGGCAACCTGAAGCGCAATGACCCCATTGCCCTGGTTCCCGTCAGTGCCGGAATCGTTGCCTCCCTGGTTCAGCTGAAGTTCTAGTCTCCAGACTCCCCCTTCCCATCCCAACTCACGCATCGGTCATGGCTAAGCATCACCCCTGGCAGCTCTATCTCACCAGCATCGGATATCTACTGGTTTTTGGCATTCCCGCGATTCCCCTCGTCAGCGTATGGCTGGGAATCAAGACGCATCATCCCAATCTTTTTAGCCTGCTGCCACTCCTGGTTTTTTACGGCATTGTGCCGCTCCTAGAATATTGGTTTCCCTACGGCGTTCCATCCGCGCCGGAGGAACTGAGCCGCAGCAAGGGTTGGTCATACTACTACCGTGGACTGCTCTGGCTCTGTCTCCCGGTCCAGTTGGCCATGCTGTATTGCGCACTCAACATTTGGGGTTGCGGTCTACTCAACCCCTGGGGCAGTCTGATTTACCTGGTCTCCCTCGGGATGTACAGCGGGATGTTCGCCATCACCGTTGCCCATGAGTTGATTCACCATCAGCAGCGCTTGGATCGCGCCCTGGGTGGTCTCCTCCTGTCCACTGTCGGCTTTGGAACGTTCAAGCTCGTCCATCTGCGCATTCACCACCGCTATGTGGGCACATCGCTGGATTTTGCCACGGCACAGCGCGACCAAAGTATCTATTCCTTTTGGTGGCAAAGTCTCATGGGCAACTGGAGCGAAGCAGTGCGGTGCGATCGCCAAGACCGCGCCAAAACCAACCAGCCCTTCTGGAAAAGCGAGCTTCTCCTCTGGTCCCTATGCAGCCTGCTGTGGCTGACCCTGGCCATTGCGATCGGAGGCTGGCAGGGCGCTCTCTTCTGGGGATGTCAGGCCATCATCGGTATCCTCCAACTCGACCTGATCAACTACCTCCAACACTACGGATTGACCCGGCAGCAGGATGCCGCTGGCCGCTACGAACCCGTCCAATTCCACCATGCCTGGTCGGTCGGTCTATTCCTACACGACCTGGTCCTGATCAATCTTTTGAGACATGGCGATCACCACGCCAATCCCCAGCGAAGCTATCCCACCCTCAGACACGACCATCAGTCCGGCAACGACTCGCAAAACGTCATCCCAGAATACCCCTACAACTACTCCATCATGTATCTGCTGGCCCTGGTGCCGCCGCTATTTCAACGGGTTGTCCATCCCCAGCTCGACCATCTCAATTCCTTGCAAACGCAACCTAGCCCCAATCAGGTCCTAGCCCCATCTCCCCTCTCAACCCCACACCCGTCCCAGGGGAGGGCCTAAGCCATGATTATTTTACTGACTGGCGCATCTTCAGGCATTGGTCGAAAACTGGCCTTGCATTACCTCAACCAGGGTCACACCGTGGCGGCGGTGGCTCGGCGCTCGGAAAAACTCACCGAACTCTATCAGGCCCCAGAATCCCACAACGGTACGCTCCAGATCTACAGCGCTGACGTGACGGATCGTGGGCGAATGGCCAACGTGGTTGAGACCGTCGAACGGGATCTCGGTCCCCTCGACTTGGTCATTGCCAGTGCGGGCATCGCCCACCAGCAGCTCACCCATAATCTCGATCTCGACGCCTTCACATCACTGCTCCAAACCAATGTCCAAGGTGTGTTTCATACGCTGGTGCCCGCCATTGACGCCATGCTGCCCCGAGGGCAAGGACAAGTCGTTGCGATCTCTAGTCTGGCTGCCTTCCATGCCATTCCGCGCATGGGTAGCTACTGCGCAACCAAGGCTGCGTTGACCTATCAACTGGAAGGTCTCCACTGGCATCTCAAGCCCCAGGGCATTACGGTGACGACCCTTTGTCCGGGGTTTATCGACACAGAGATGACGACACAACAGCAGGTGCCTGGCATTTGGTGCATGGCGGCGGATAGGGCCGTGGAAAAAATTGCCGGGGCGATCGCCCAAAAGCGCCGCCGCTACTGCTTTCCATTCTGGCAGCACGTCCTCATCCAGCTCCTCAATGTCCTGCCCATTACGCTGCGAGGCTTTGTCTTCTCCGTCGTGCT
>CALIJJ010000148.1 GCA_938017515.1 uncultured Pseudanabaenaceae cyanobacterium | reverse complement strand
GCGATGGCACCCAATCCAGCCCTGCACTATGAACCACAACGGGTTGGTCAAAATCAGCGTTAATTTTCATCGAAATCCCCCAATTCGGTAGGGGCGCAAATCCTGCGCCCAATGCAACATTTTGCACCCAGGGCAATTTCTGATGCCCTGAAACAGAACAATTAAGCCTGCGCACTCGAACGAGCTTTGACCCGCTCATGCCATGCCTTCAGATGGGTTGCGCTCTCAGGCATCTCAATCTTGGCAAACCCAGCAAAGACAAATCCAGCCATGGCCGTAATGTCAGCAACCGAGAAACGATCCCCCGCAATGTAGGGCTGCTTGGCCAAGGTTTCGTTGAGGCTGTGCATCGTGGCGATCGCCCGCTCTCGCTGCTTCTCCCCCCACTCTCTATTCTGATAGCCCTCAATATCAGGTCCGAGCCCCGGCGTTGCGTGGTGGAAGTAGGTTGCCACAGCATCCAGAAAATTCGCCTCAGTACAACGCTGGGCCATGTGAATCACCGCCCGCTCCTTGGGGGTTGTCCCGGTTAGCACCGACTCACCGATCAAATGGTCGAGGTATTCCGTAATTGCGGTGCATTCCGCGATGGTCGTCCCATCCTCTAGTTCCAACACGGGCACAGCCCCTGCCGGATTCTTTGCCAGGAATTCAGGCCGCTTGTGCTCCCCCGCCGGGACATTCACCTGCACAAACTCGACCTTATCCATCAGACCTTTCTCTGCCAAGGCCACACGCACGCGGTAGGGATTTGGGAACCCCTTGAATTCGTAGATTTTCATTGATTTTTGGTGAATTACTAAAAAAGGTCATCTATCTAACGTTCGTTAGACAAACTTATGATCACCGACGTGAAACGGGTTGTCAACACCTATCGCTCGTTAGACACCAATCGTTAGACTAAGGAAAACGTTCTAGGGATGATTCCGGGGCCCATGGGCAAACAAGACTACTCGGAGAAGGCACTCGAAATTCTGGAGGCTGCCGAGGTGCGAATGCGCCGAGGTGGCTTTGATGCAGTGAGCTATCGGGACCTCGCCGCCGATGTCGGTATCAAAAGTTCGAGCGTGCACTACCATTTCCCCCAGAAATCCGAGCTAGGCCGAGCCGTCGTTGAACGCTACACCGATAACTTTCTCAGCTTTCTCGGTGCCCCCGATGCCCCCAAGAACTCAGTCGAAGACCGGGTACGGCGACTGTGCCAGGGCTATCAACATGCCCTAACCCACGACAAAGTCCCCTGTCTTTGCTGCGTTCTCGGTGCAGAGAGCCTCGACTTGCCCCCTGTCGTCTCGGAAGCCGTCAGCAACTTTTTTGTGCGGCTCATTGGTTGGACCAGTACAGCCTTAGGAGATTTATCAGGGGCAGAAGACTTGGCCAAGCACCTGATCAGCACGCTACAGGGCACGATGGTGACGGCGCTGGCGCTGAAGCAACCGCAGCTTTTGATCGATGCAGAACCCTATCTCGTCCGATTGGTCAGGCAAGAGAGGCGATCGCCATGATTGAGACCAAGCCAACCCCCGCGCCACAGCAACAGCCCCCGCAACAGCCACAGCAACGCAATTCCAATGCCCCGGGGGACGCTGCCAATGCTGCCACCGCACTGTCCAAAGCCCGATGGTCTAAGTTCTCCGGCAAAGGTTCACTCCGTTCTGTTCTCGTCGTCCCCTTTGTCCTGCAAATTTTTGCTGCGGTGGGATTGACAGGATGGCTCTCCCTGCGCAACGGACAACAGGCCGTTAACGAAGTCGCCACGCAATTACGCACCGAAACAACCGAACGAATCAAGCAACACCTCGAAAGCTATCTAGAGCTTCCCCACGTCATTAACCAACTCAATGCTGATGCCTTTGCCAATGGGGAATTAACGATTGAAAATCACGAAGGAATTGAACGCCATTTCGCTAGGCAAATTAATCTATTCGACTCCGTCAGCTATATCTACATGGGCAGCACCCAGGGCGGCATCATTGCGCCGGGGCGTCGCCAGGACGGCAGCCTTGTCATTGAAGCCACGGACGATTTTGCGGCCGGTGATTACAACATCTATGCCGCCAATCATCAGGGTGAGCGAACAGAACGGCTAAGTGCCACTCCCAACTATGACGCCAGATTCCGGCCCTGGTATAGGGCAGGCGTTGCATCCCAACAACCGAGTTGGGGAGGGATTTATGTCTATTTTGCAGAGCAGGTTTCAGGCATTCCGGCGGTTTACCCCCTTCATGATGCGGCAGGCAAATTCCAGGGTGTTTTAGCCGTCGATCTGATACTGTCTCACATCGGTCAATTTCTTCAGGACTTAGACATTGGCCGTTCCGGTCAAAGTTTTATTTTGGAACGATCCGGATTAGTTGTTGCTTCATCAATGGCGGAGGATATCTTCACGCGCGATGGGGAAAGTAGAAGCTTGAGGCGCATTAACGCCATAGAAAGCGAGGATCCTTTATTGCGTAATGCAGCGGCTAGCTTGCAGCAAAAATTTGGAGCGTTGAGCGCGATCGCCACGCCAGTCCAACTGGAATTCACCCTCGACAGCGAGCTTTATTCCGGGCGTCAGTTTCTTCAGGTCACCCCCTTCAGCGATCAACGGGGTCTAGACTGGCTCGTCGTTGTCATCGTTCCTGAAGACGACTTTATGGGCAAGATCCATGCTAATCGCCAAACAACCCTGTGGCTATGTTTGGCGTCCCTGCTGGTCGCCACCAGCCTCGGCATTTTGACAGCCCGTTGGATCACCGGCCCCATCCTCCGTCTCAACCAGGCCAGCCAAGCCATTGCCCAGGGCGAGTTAACCCAGCAACAGATCTCAGTCAAGGGCATTTACGAACTAGAGACCCTGGCAGACTCATTCAACGCCATGGTCGGACAGCTCAATACCTCCTTTGCGGCGCTGGAGAAAGCCAATGCAGACTTAGAACAGCGGGTGGAAGAGCGCACCCTAGAACTAACCACCGCCAAGGAAATTGCTGAGGCCGCCAACCAGGCCAAGACAAAATTTCTGTCGCGCATGAGCCATGAGTTGCGTACACCACTCAATGCCATTTTAGGATTCGCCCAGGTGATGAAAGCGGATGCTGACTTAGACCCAAAGTTCCAAAACTATATCGACATCATCGATCGTAGTGGCGAGCATCTTTTAGAACTCGTCAATGACGTGCTCAGCATGTCAAAGATTGAAGCCGGGGAAATCCAATTCAGAGAAGCAGCCTTTGCCCTGTATCCCTTCCTAGAGAACCTACGCGATCTGTTTATTCTGAGGGCAACGGCCAAGGGGCTCACCCTCCAGCTCGACCTCGAGCCCAATTTACCCACATGGATTATCACGGACGAAGCAAAACTGCGCCAAGTCCTGATCAATCTAGTTGGCAATGCAATTAAATTCACCACAACGGGCTCCATCACCCTTGGCACCGCCACCAGTCGGTCCTGCGAAGATAAGACCGATCCTCGCATCCATCTCCAATTTTGTGTTGAAGACACAGGAGAAGGCATTCCCGAAGCAGATATTCCCCGATTGTTCGATGCATTCACCCAGGGCAATATCCAGACATCATCCCAGGAAGGGACAGGGCTCGGGCTACCCATCAGCCAACAGTTCGTGAAGTTAATGGGAGGCAAGCTGAAGCTCAGCAGTGTCGTAGGAGAGGGCACACGATGTGAGTTCTGCATTCCGGTGGAGCGGGCTGCGCAGGCAGAGGAGGCTGACCCAGCAGGTCAAGCGATACAACCCGCAGAGGCATCTCCCCTCGGCAAAATCATCGGTTTGGCACCGGGACAGGATACCTATCGAATTCTGATTGTGGAGGACGATAGGGTCAGCCGCTTACTCTTACTCAAGGTGTTGCGGCCCCTGGGATTTGAGACCCAAGAAGCGGCCAACGGTGAGGAGGCGATCGCCCTCTGGCAGACCTGGCGACCCCATCTCATTTTTATGGATATGCAAATGCCGGTGATGGATGGGGATGAGGCGACCCAAAAAATTCGGCAAGCGATCGCAGCGGAAACCCAGGTATCAGACCCTGAACATCTAGGTCCCCATCTCCCAGATTCAAGTACCCCAGAGCTTCCCTCCCGAGGCCCTGATCCCATCATCATTGCTCTGACAGCCAGTGCGTTTGAGACCGACCGCGATCGCAGCCTCACCTCCGGTTGCAATGACTTTATGGGCAAGCCATTTCGGCGGGAAATCCTGCTCGAAAAGATTGCCCAGCACCTCGGTGTGAACTATCGCTACGCCAATGAATAGGGCATTAGGAATTCGATCTGGTATCAACCGTCCGATATCAACCGTCCGATATCAACTGTCCGGTATCAGCTATCCAATACAAACTGTTGCGGCATAGAGGCCAATCATCCTTTGCCCCAACTGCTGAGACACAGAAGCCAATCATCCTTTGTCTAACCCAAGACCTAGGCCAACAGCCGGACGAACGCGGTTCGTCCCTACGGGAGGGATGTTTACGAGATGCGATTGTGGGTCCTAGAGGGCGCTGGAATCGAGACTCTCGGCCTCTTCCGGTGTCTGAGGCAAGTGGATGCCGCACTCTTGCTTGAGCCCCTGGAAACGCGTATCCCGCTCGTCACCATCATCCGCAGAGAGAGGCCGACTGGAATGCCAATCCCCCACCGTGACGTAACCCTGATCAAAGTAGGGATGGTAGGGCAGGTCGTGCTCCGTCAAATACTTATAGATATCGCGGGAGTGCCATTGCAGAATCGGCAGCAGCTTATAGATACCGCCCTGGGTACCAATGCGATCGAGGGTTTTGCGATGATCGGTTTGTTTCGATCGCAACCCCGCTAGCCATGCTTCCGCCTCCAACTCCTTCAGCGCCCGCTGCATGGGCTCCACTTTCCGCAGCTGGTCATACTGGTTCAGCGCTTCCACCGTGCCCTTTTCCCAGAGGCGACCGTGGCGAGCTTCCATGTGCGCCGGGCTGAGGGGCGACTGGTACACCTTGAGATTGAGCTTAAGCCGTTCCGTTAGCTGGTCTGCAAAACGGTAGGTCTCCGCCGGGAGATAGCCTGTATCCACCCAAATGACTGGCGTATTCGGCGCAATGCTCGTGACGAGGTGGAGCATCACCGCTGACTGAATCCCGAAACTGGTGCTGAGCACCATGCGATCGCCAAAGGTCTCGGCCCCCCATTGCACCAAGGCCTGAGCCGTGGCATCGACGTAGGTCCGATTGAGCGCCTTCAGATCTAATTTCTTGATGGTCGGCTCCATAGCCTCCGAGCGGGCTGCTTTTCCATTTTTATCGTTAGTACGAGCGTGACGCCGAGCATCGAGCAGCTCGACAGTTTGCTGCGGCGATGCACTAGCCATACCGTCAGTCCTAATCCCAACATGCGTCATACAAGCATACGCCATCAAAAGGGGACCTGCGATCGGAGTTCCACCCGTGATCCGGTGTGGAAATGCGTAAATGAGAGGCATTTGGCGTGAAGATGCAGGCGAGGAACCGGGGCCGTGCAGCCATAGAGGCGATCGCCCAGAATGACGCAGCCTAGGCCCTCCCGCGCATGGACTCTCAGCTGATGAGTACGCCCGGTTATCGGGAAAAATTCAATGCGGACCTTATTATTCTCTTCCCGTACCAAGACCCGGAATCGAGTCAAACTCGGTTTGCCCAGCTCCCAGTGGACAGACTGCCGAGGGCGATCGCGGGGATCTCCCCACAGCGGCAGATTAATTTCACCGTCATTGAGCAAGACCGAACCGCCCAGAATCGCTTCGTAAACTTTTTGCACCTGGCGCTGTTCGAATTGTTCGCAGAGATATCGATTTGTGTCAGGGTCTTTCGCCAACAGCAGAATGCCAGAGGTTGCTTGGTCAAGGCGATGAACCGGCGTGAGGTGGGCCCCCTGGGGATGGGTATTGCGCAGACGACTGAGAACGCTGTCCTGGCGATCGCCCGTCCGCCCCGGAACGGACAATAAGCCAGCGGGCTTATCAATCGCGAGCAGATGATCGTCTTCGTAGAGAACAGGCAGGTCACTGGCCCTCATCCCCCCAGCCCCCTTCTCCCTAGTTGGGGAGAAGGGGGAGTCAAATTCTTGGTTTAACGCCCCTCTCCCAGCTTTGGGAGAGGGGTTGGGGGTGAGGGCCGCCCGGCTCCCGCTCAACAAAAATCCCATCAATGGCTGACAGCGGTCTGCACAGGCCCCATAGAACTGCCCTTGAATTTTGTCCCCCTGGGCCGTCCCCTGAACCGTCTCGCCCTGAGCCGTCTCACCCTGGGCCATGGCTCCCTCGCTGGGTCCCCACCAAAACTCCGCCATGGCCAAGGGCTTCAGGCACTGAGTTGCCGCGCAATGGAGCAACTTGGGTGCGCAGCAGTCTCCGGTGCCCGTGGGCAAACCGTTCGGCATTAGGGACGCCAGGGATTGCGATCGCCCGCCAAAATTGGTGATCGAATAGGCCGCATGCATCTGGGCTTGGAGCTGACGCGACAGTTCCCGACGCTGGCGTTTTAGGGCACGTATCTGCTCGTCTGCCTGGGCGATCGCCGCCTGCAAGGGTCCCAACGTTTGCTTGCGCTCTCGCTTCAGGTTGCGACGCTCGATGCCGTCCCGGCGGCTCTGCTCATCTAGCGCTTCCTGTTCTGCTTGTGCGGCGGCCAAGCTCTCGGTTGCTGAAGCATCTTGTTTTGAAGAGATTTGTTCGCGGGAGATTTGTTCGCGGCGGATTTGGCGTTGTTGCTTATTACACCGATGGCGATCGCCCATCTCCCTCAGTCGCTGTTCAAATGTTGGAGCCAACTCAGCGAGGTGCGATCGTTCAGGAATAGTTTTGAGCGCAATGATCTGCTGCTTCAGCATCTCTAACTGGGCCAGGGTTTTGGCCTCCTGCAGGGCCACGCGATCGCGTCCGGGAATCGGGGGCACCCACCCCGGCAGCTCCGATTCACCACCCAGCAAACCCGAAAAGGCTCTGAGGATGTGGCGATGGCCCTGGGCATCCACCGCCAGCAACACGCCGTACATTTTGCCTTCACGGCGGTAGGGAGCCTTGTCCTGGGGAGCGGCGGCGAGTTCTGCTATGAGGGATCGGGCGATCGCCTCCACCTCCCTGGTGCGGGGTAGTCTCAGTTGCTCGCCCGTTTGGGGACAGATGCCTTCGTACCAATAGGTTGCGGTCTGCAAGTCTCGTCAAAATATTCGTTAGTCTGACTGTAGCCCCTCCGCTTGTTCTGGTTCATGCGCCTGCCAAACTTTCGTCTGTCCAATCTCCTGCTCACCTCCCTTCTGCCCAACTCCAGTCCGCTCTCTCCCCGACTCTTGCTCTGCGGCAGCCTCAGCCTGCTGCTTTGGGCAACACCGTTCTTCGCCCCTAGGGCCCTCGCTGAGTCGGATCGTCGCTTTGTCCAAACCCTCTGCGTCGAGTTCGTCAACGAGTACGTGCTCCCGCCCCAGGACTTTGGAGGCACCACGGTTGGGGGACTCTCTGCGATTACCTACGATCGCAAAACCGGCAAGTTCTACGCCCTCTCCGACGAACATGGCAACGCCGACGCCCACTTCTACCAACTTGACATCGACCTCGATGACACAGGCATCCAGGGGGCAACGGTGGAAGCGGTCACCTACCTAACGGACGAAACTGGCCAGCGCTACGGCGGTGCCTTTGACCCTGAGGGCATGGCCTTGACGCCCCAGGGCTCACTTTATGTTTCCAGCGAAGGAAATCCTGGCACATTGCTCCCCCCAGGTTTGACCGAGTTTGACCTCCAAAGCGGCCAACAAATCCGCACCTTGCCCATCCCCGAGCGCTTTATCCCCGCCTTTGGCGAACCGGATGCGGACTCAAACGCAACCGTCAATGTGATCACGGGCGATACCGTAACGGGCGATGCGGTAACGGGCGATGCCGTAACGGGCAATGCGGTAACGGGCAGTGAAACTCAGGACTCCTCCCAACAAACCCGGGGAGTTCAGGGCAACCTCGGCTTCGAATCACTCACCCTGGGAGCCACGGGCACCGTTCCCGGCGAGCCCCTGCACCTGTTCACCGCCACAGAAGGCCCCCTTGTTCAGGACAAAACCGCAGGCAGCATCAACGGCACCCCCCGCAATCGCTTTTTGCACTATTACCTGGGCGAAGGTCGGCCCCTACTCCTGGGGGAGTATGTCTATGAACTGGACCCTGCCCCCGCCGCCCTCGTCCACGGCCTCAGCGAGATGCTCGCCCTCGATGGCAATGGCCACTTTTTGGCCCTGGAGCGCTCCTTTGCCCCCATCCGCTTTCAAGTCAAGCTATTCCAGTTCACCCTCGCCGGAGCCAGCGATGTCTCCAACCGTTTGGGCCTACGGGGCAATATGCGTGGGGTGGAGACCATTCAAAAGCAGCTCGTGATGAATCTGAGCGAACTCAGCCAGGGAGAACCGGGTGTCACCCTGGATAATTTGGAGGGAATGACCTGGGGACCTCAATTGGCGGATGGAAGTCGGTCTCTGATTTTGATCAGCGATGACAACTTCAAGTCCTTCGAGAAAACCCAGCTTTTGCTGTTCAAAGTCAAGCTGTCCCAGGGTTAAGCGGACCGAGGACCGAGGTCGGTCAAAGCACTACAGCTCGTCTTCGTAGAAACGGTAGAGCGCTTTGCCGTCCTGAAGATTTTTGCTGTGGTCGAGGTGATAGATATGTCGCTCGTTAATCAAACGCTGTCCGAGGCGCATCGCTTCTTTGCGTGGCAGTTCGTACTGTTCCACCAAACAATCGAGCAGTTGATCGGCGCGGAAGCAGCGTTTATTGAGCTTAAGGCCGATTCGGCGATCGCGAATCTCCAACAGCCCTCTACACCCCCGAATTCGCTGGGTCAACGCCACGAGGTCAATCTGTTCCACACGCTTGGCCTTGGCCTGCACCGCACTACAGTACTGGAGTTCCGGGTCCTCTAGCCACAGGGTCCATTGGTCTTCGATGCGCACAACGAGGACTAGGAACGTTTCCTTCGCTTCCTGGAAAACGGCGAGCGCTTGCTGCCTTGCTTCTGCTGCCAGCTCGAGAGAATATTGGCCCACCCGAAAAAAAAGTCTGTCTCGGTAGGCCAAACCGGGCAATACGATCTCTTCAAAAATATTTCGACGAATAACCCGGCAGGGCTGAACTTGGGTGTCCGTTAAAAGCAACATTGGGGATCAAGTCCTAAGTATCTATAATTCACATTTAGGTGACTTACGCGACCAAACTGACCTCCTTAGACACTACAAATCTATCGTGGCAGTTCTGGAAAATTAGACCCGTAAAAACCATCAATCCGCCTTTTGGCATAGTGATGGGCCATCACCTCAGTGATGTATGCCTGCAATTACGCTGACTCCGTTCATCGATTACGAAGCACAATCACGCAGAAACTTTCCCCGGCGACGAGGCACTTAACAAAGTTGTAAAAATGACACAATTTCAGAACGTTCTGAGCAAGGCAGCCCAATCGCGGCAAATGTGTCTCAAAACCGTTGAATAGATTCGTCATACCAAACCTCAACGCTGTTAACCCCCATTCGCTCAAGGATTAAATCTCCAAGCAAGAGCGACAGATGCAACACACTTGGTCTGAAATCTAATTCTGCTGCCAAAATAGAGCTGGTACTTCTACGCATTTTCAGCGGCATCTCCATGCGCCAT
Organism: uncultured Pseudanabaenaceae cyanobacterium; assembly: GCA_938017515.1. Lineage (GTDB taxonomy): Bacteria > Cyanobacteriota > Cyanobacteriia > PCC-9006 > JAAUQQ01 > JAAUOP01. The sequence continues at coordinate 16,364 of CALIJJ010000148.1, read as the reverse complement.
CGTTCTTTTTGGACTGCTCTTTTACTGAGCCTGCTCTTGACCCTGGCCAGTAGCACCGGAATTGTTCTGGATTTGGCTCAGGCCCAGGCGCCTCCTGCCAAGGAAAGTGCAGGTATTCTAAAAGTCGATGGAGGCCCGGAGAGGAAGCCGGGAAAAAAGGCTGAGGACTCAGCCCAAAGCTTTGATGTCGCGATCAAAGGTCTGGAGGAACAGGCGGGCCTGTTGACGCTGTATCGCGATCGCAAAAAGAACAAGATCCTCGCCGCCATCCGCCCTGACCAACTCAACCGCTACTACCTCATGGTGACCACCATCGGCAGCGGTGTGGGGGAGTTTGGTCTCTATCGTGGCATGCCCATCCAGGATTTCCCGCTGACCCTGCGCAAGAACAATGACACGGTGCAGGTCGTGGTGCCCAACCTCTACTTCCGCACCAGCCCCGACGACCCCCTAGGCGACACGCTCAAGGATTCCTTCAGCGACTCCGTCCTCTACAACCTGCCTATTATTTCCACCCACCCCGAAGACCAACGACTCCTGGTTGATATTAGTCCGCTGTTCCTCAAGGAGCCCATCGCGCTGACCGCCCTATCCCCGCTGCTGCAAACCCTGGGCTATCGGCCGGAGCAGGATCAATTTTCGATCAAGAAACTCAACAACCTGGATGAGAACCTGGAGCTGGATGCGACCTACGCCTTTAAGGGCGGCAAGGGGGGGGAGAGCTGGCTGAGTCTATCGTCATTGCCCGACAACAGTGCCTTGAGCCTGGGGGTTCACTACAGCTTTTCCCCATTGCCCTGGAACAATGGCTATGAGGCCCGCGCTGCCGATGAACGCATTGGCTATTTCCTCACGGCCTATCGCAATATTTCAGCCCGGGAAAAGAGCGACCCCTTTGAGCGCAAAATCAACCGCTGGTTTTTAGAAAAACAAGATCCCCAAGCCACTCGCTCCAAACCCAAGCAACCGATTGTGCTGTGGATTGAAAATACGGTACCGGAACAATACCGACAGTCCTTCCGGGAAGGGGCGCTGATGTGGAATCAGGCCTTCGAAAAAATTGGTTTTGAAGACGCCATTGAAGTGCGTCAGATGCCCGACGATGCCGACTGGGACCCCGCAGACATTCGCTACAACACCATTCGCTGGATTGACGGCCTGGACATTGGGTTTGCCCTCGGCCCCTCACGGGTGAATCCGTTTAACGGTCAGATCCTCGATGGTGACATCTTGATCGGCTCTGGTCTCGTGCGTTATGCCAGTCTGGAATATGAGACCCTCAGCCGTCCTAGGGGCGGCCTTCAACGCGATCGCCTTCCCGCCGGACAACGGGCCGCGGGGCCCCAGCCCTCGGCCCTAGTCCAGGCCATTCACCAGCGGTTGTCTCAACAACAAAATGTACCCCAGGCTTTCCACGAGAATCACGGCTGTGGCAATTTTGCAGACCTCCAGGCCCTCCGAGAAGGACAGGTACAACCTGAATTTCGGCCGGGATTTGGAGACACCGAATTTCGCCATGGCGATCGCTGCTTTGCCGCCCAAACGACTCAACAATATGCCTACGGTGCCCTCGCCCTCTCCGCCCTGCGTCAGGTTCTGCCCAGCAGCGATGAATCGAAGGAATATATTCACCAATATCTCAAGAGCCTCGTGGCCCATGAGGTGGGTCACCTGCTCGGTTTACGCCACAACTTTCAAGGCAGCGACTGGCTTTCCCCGGAAGAACTCCACGACACCAGCATTACCCGCAGCCGGGGCATGGTCGCTTCGGTGATGGACTACGTGCCGGTCAATCTGGCGCCCCCCGGAACGGCCCAGGGAGACTATTTCCCCCAAGTCATCGGTCCCTATGATGAATGGGCGATTGAGTACGGCTATCGTCCAGTGGATGACCCGGCTTCCCCGACAGCAGAGCGGCAGATGTTGGCGGCGATCGCCAGCCGTGCCGCTGAGCCCGGTCTTGCCTACGCCACCGACGAGGACACCATCGGCCTTGACCCCCGCGTCCACCGCTTTGACCTCAGCAACGACCTCCTCAGCTACAACGCCGACCAGATCAAGCAAACTCGCCTCCTGTGGGAAAAGCTCAACCTACGCGGCCCTGGAACGGGCAGCAGCTACAGTGACCTGCGTCAGCAGTTCTCGATCTTGCTGAATACCTACATTCAAAATGCCATCGTCCTGAATGACTACGTCGGTGGGCAGCAGTTCAACCGCTACCGCGCAGGCGACGCGCCGGGGCAGTTGCCCCTGAGCCCTGTGCCCATTGAGCAACAGCGCCAGGCCCTAAAGATACTGTCGGAGAATGTGTTTGATGCAGAGGCGCTGCAACTCCCGCCCCAGTTGCTGAACAAACTGCCTCCGACGCGCTGGTACCACTGGGGTCAGTTTCCGAGCCAAAGTTTGGAATATCCCTTCTATGACCAGGTCTCCATGTTCCAGACGTTTATGCTGAGCGATTTACTCTCGGGCGATCGCCTCGCTCGACTGCGCAACGCCGAACTCCGTCGCACGGACCAAGAGACACTGTCCATCGAAGAACTCTTTGCCACGCTGCACGACAGCATTTGGGCAACCCCCCTGGGCAAAGGCGAACTCTCCACACTCCAGCGGGGCCTTCAGCGCCAGCACCTGGAAATCCTCAGCAATATGACGCTGCGCAATAGCCAAGCTCCGGCCCAGGCCACGAGTATGGCGAACTGGATTGCGGCCATGATGACCGTGAATGCGCCGGAGGATGCCCGGGCGTTGGCGCGATCGCATCTCAAGGAACTGCAAAAGGAACTGCGCGGTGCAGCTCGCCGTAGCCGCGATCGCACCACCCGCGCCCACTGTGATGACATTGCCCAACGCATTGAAAAGGTACTCGCGGCTCAAATGGTGGGAAGCTAAATCTGCGGAAATGGCGCCCCAGAACGATGGGAAACTCAACCGCTCAGTTGGGTGATTTTAGCGCGAGAAATAAATAAAAAATTTTGGGGTCATCTCTATCTCTCTCGCCATGGGATAGATACGGCATCATCTCCAAAAAACGGCTAAAACCCTTGATAAACCGTCTCTAGGAATTGAATTTCGGGGCGATTAATCAATAAATATTCGGGCACTCTAACAGGACAAGTGAGACGGTGGGCTGCGCTTTTATCCGCGCGATCCACCGTCATATCTCCCGTCATCAGGGTTTGTCAGTCGGGTGCTTTATGACCACTTCCTATCCCATCGTTCTCTACCCCCATGCGCTCACCGTTGCCTGGAGCCAACGACCTCCCATTCCAGGATTTCATGGCCTTGAGCCCAGTCCTCCCGCCCATCCGCGGGACGTGAACTGGAAAATTGTGTTGGCGGAAATGGCCATCACGAGCTTGGCGGCGATCATCTTTGGCCCCCTCGGATTTGGCCTCTTCCTCGTCGTCACGATTACTCATCTGTTGATTCAGCAAGATGCCTATCGACGCCGCAGGCGACGCTTTCAAGTTCAGGTCGAGCGCTATGAAAAAGAATTGAAGATCTATCTTACCAAGGAAGCCAACCACCGCATTTACTGTGAGGCCACCCAAGATCCCCAGAGCATTGCCCAGTACCAATATCAGCTTGTCCTCGCCGCCCTCAAAACCACAGAGGGCTACGACATTGAAATCGGCTACGACATCCAAGACAGCGGTGTCCGTCGGGAAGGGGCAGAAGAGTTTTTAGAGCCCTATCTCAACAAGTATTTTGCCGGTCGTATTCTAACCAAAGCAGCCCTATCTCACTCGGGTTGCCAGGATCTGTACGTCCCCAAATTCGCCTATGTAGACCCCTTGAGTGGCCTCCATATCAATATTGAGATCGATGAGCCCTACAGCTTCCAAACCCAGCAACCCGTTCATTACCTGGGAGACGCCAAGGACGGCGATCGCAACGACTTCTTTCTCGAAAAAGGCTGGCTCGTCATCCGCTTTACGGAGGAACAAGTCATCCGCTATCCCCAAAGCTGTTGCAAAGCCATTGGTCGGGAGATCCACAAAATTACGGCCCAGACTGGACTGATGGAGCGATTTGGGCGAGTTGCGGACCTGGAAGCAACCCCCCAATGGACCTGGGCCGAGGCAGAAGACATTGCTCGGAAAAACTATCGTTTTACATACCTTAATAACACCATTGATGAGACCGAGGAGGATGAGTTTGATAGTCGTGAATTATTGAAACAAGCCTCTCAAGCCCTGCTAGAGCTAGGCCAATAAGCCCTGAACAATAAGTCCTGAGCAATAAGCTCTGATCAGAAAAGGCCCTAGGAATGGAGAGAGGAGTCTTCGACCTCAACCTGTTGCTGATGGGCTCGCCAGTAGGCTCCCACCATCACCCCTAGCACCATCATGCCAAGATTGACCAGTTGAAACAGAAGCGGCTCCTGACCGGAGGCGGCGATGGCCGACATCACCCACATACCACTGGCAAGACCAATGAGGCCAAGGCCATGACTCACGGGCGCATTGCCCGCCAGTAGCGCCGTCACATACCCGGCAGCGGTCGCCAGGGCAAGATTACAGAGACTGGCCACCGCCAAAAATTCCGGCGCGGCCAGAAGGTCGCTGGACACAATGGCAAAGAGCGCCACAATGCCAAGCGCCATCAATAAGTAACCAGCAAAAATCGCAATTAGACTTCTCACCATCGGAATTACCTGGGGAGATCACAGGAGTACGGCCACGAAAGGCACCGCAACTGGACCTGAACAACGCCAGACCCAGAGAAATCCTACAATAGGAACCGTACTTTAGGCGTTACGAACAATACATAATGATTGAGGATTATTGCACTCATTTAAAAGCACGGAGTTTCAAAATACCTGCGTATTTTCACTTGCGTATTTTCAAGTATGCAAGCACCCCTTAGGCTCGATTTTGTTGCCAGCGACGTCCATCGGTAAAGAGCCAGTAAAACACTGGCCCCAGAACGATTAGGCTAAAAGAAATTAGCAGGATCACGTAGAAATTATTCAGTAGTTCAGCAGTCATCTTTTATCAACCTCTGGAGAGAGAAGGCCATCAATTTCAGCACCCTTTATGCTCTACAGAGCATTTCCCGGCGCCGATGTTAACGCATCTTCAAGAACGTTTTGGAAATAGCATCCTTCGAGCTACTTCCTCCTTCATTCCCGATGGAAACAGCTCCCGACAATTACAAATCTCGTTATGATTCTTTACGCTATCTATCGCGGGTTGGACAAGCGATCGCCCCTGATTTTGGAGCATTTCCATGCGATCGCATCCCTGGCAAGCGAAGAAGCCCCAACAGGTTCCGTTCATAAAATATTTTGAGCTGGGCAGAACAAGGAAGTGAGTACTCTCTCTCGAAGCTTTAACTCGTCTTGATGAAAGTTACACAAAAGGGGGCGATCGCTCCTGTGGCCAAGTTGTAACTCTGTTTAGACTTATGTCGCTGAGTATTATGTGACTGAGTATTATGTGACTGGGTCTGAGGCTCAGGTGATTGGCTTTATTCATCGGCTGATCGCGGGATCACTGTCAGCGCTAGGCCAAAATTTCGCCGGTTTCCTGGAGCCAGTGCAATCGATGGTAGATACCTCGCTGAGCCAGCAGTTCGTCATGACTCCCCACTTCGGCAATGCGACCCTGGTCCAGCACCACGATTTTGTCTGCATCCCGCACCGTGCTGAGGCGGTGGGCAATGATGAGCGTCGTGCGGGTGCCATAGATCGAGTTCATCGCCAGCTGAATGGCCCGCTCAGACTCATAGTCCAAACTCGATGTCGCCTCATCCAAGACCAAGACATCGGGGTCCACCAGCAACGCCCGGGCAATCCCCAAGCGCTGACGCTGACCACCGGAAAGTCTCACCCCTCGTTCACCCACAACGGTTTGATAGCCCAGGGGCAGCTCCTTCAGAAACGATTCCACCTGAGCAATCTGGCAGGCCGCTTGCACCTGTTCAAAATCCACCTCAGGATTACCGTAGGTGAGGTTATCCAAGATCGTGCCGTTGAACATATCCACCTCCTGATGCACGATCGCCAGCCGCCGCCGATAGCCCGTAATATCCAACTCGCGAATATCTTGACCATCAATACGAATACTGCCGCTGACCGGATCGAAGTAGCGAAAGAGCAGTTTCACCAGCGTCGATTTGCCTGAGCCCGAGCGACCCACCAGCGCCACAGTCTGACGCGGCTCAATCTGCAGGTCAATCGCATTCAGCACCGGGCGTTCTGGGTTGTACTCAAAACTAACCTGATCAAAGTCCACCTTGCCCCCAAACTGATAGACCGGCACCGGCCCTTCTAGCTTGAGATACTGGGCATCTTGGCCCGTGGGTTCTTGCATAAACTCGTGGTAACGCTGGATGGCGGCGTAGCGTCGGGCAAACATTTCCGCCAAGATACTCAGCGGTTCCAGCTCCGCATAGGCCATGCTCGATACCGTCAGGGTCGTGACAAAGTGACCCAGGGAAATTTGCCCCTGGAGCGTCGCCCAAAGCGTCATGGCCAATACCCCAAACACGCAGGTCTGAACCACAGTGCGTTGCCAGGTGCCCAGCATGACGTAGCCCCGATGAATCCGGTTGAGCACCACGAACAACTCCCGATCTAGCCGGGTGCGTTGGCGTCGCAACTCACTGGATTCGGTGCCGAAGGCTTTGACAGTTTTGATGTTGGTGATGATTTCTGAGGTACGGCTGGCAGTGTTCTCCATGTAGCTTTCCTGGAGCCGCTCCCGCTGCATGATGGCCTGGAGGTTGCGCAGGCTAAAGACCAGGATCAGAACAAAGGAGAGCAGGAAGGCGATCGCAATCCGCCATTCAATCAACACAATCATGGTGAAAATCACCAGCACCCGCGCCAGCTTCGGGATCATCTGGCCCGTAATTTCGGGATAGCCCCAGGTGTGATTTTCTAGGCCCCGCGCCACCCGACCCGCGATCCGGCCCGGATTATTTTCGTCGTAGAACTCCAGGGGCAGCGTCAGGATTTGCCGCAACACCTTTTCGTGGTTGTCGCGGCGGGCTCGCAGGGCGATCGCCCAGTGATACCAGTTGGCGAGCAGAGCATGGAGCGGTGCCCGCACCACGGTCACCAGAAAAATCAGCCCCAGGAGCAGAGCGATCGCCGTCCCCTCCAGCCCACGGCCAAAAGCTTGTGACAGATCAGAGACAACGACTGCCAAAGCCGCATCCAAGGGTTGCCCAGACAACACATTGAGAATCTGGCCAATGGCATAGGGCACCACCAGGTCCACACTCTCAAACACGCTAGTGCTGGCAATGCTGGCAATGGACAGCGTCCGGTAGGAGCGGAAGTAGTTGAGATAGTCTCGAAACGAAGCCATGGGAAGGCAAATGCACTGCGAACAGGACTCGTACTACATTGTATTACCTCTTGTCGGATTCGTGGGGGGAGGTCGCACTGCGGCCTTGGCGATCCGCTCCACGCCACGCTTGCAAAACGCCCGTGCGGGTACCTGGCAAGGCCGTGAGGGTTTGATACAACGGCAATAGGGACGGCAGCAATAGGAACAGCAGCAATAGGGGCGGCAGCAATAGGACCAGTCCGAGCGATCGCAAGGTTTCATGCCCTAGGCTGCATATCAAACGCAGTTGCTCCGTAAGAAGTCAAAGAATACAGCAACCCCAAAGGAAATCATCATGAGCAGCCCCCATCGCCCATCACTGGATAAATCCAGGTGTCACACAAACAGGCCCAAGTAAGCCTTTCGCGACCGATGACTTCTGTTTGCAAACTTATTTTGCGTTTTCCAGAGATCGAGTCATAAATATCGGTTCTGCTCTTGTGTTTTCTGAAGACACAGCGCAAGTTTAGAGGTGATGGACAAAATACACTATCACCAGGGAATACAGACCAAGATAATACCGAGACCACACAGCAACTGATATGGAAACAACAACATCTAATCCCCAAAGCAACAGCGATCCGCCTGCGAATAACCATTCCGCCCAACGCTCCACCATTGACCCAGCAGCCATGCAGGCTCGTCTCGATGGCTTTATTCGAGAAGAAAACGGCAAGCTTTCTTCCTCTCGTCTGCTGATCATGCTCTGGGGCGGCGGCGTCTTTATCATCTGGGCCATTTCGAGCCTGCAGGGGGAAGTGCTCCAGAGCATTCCCGATTCAGTGATCACCGTTGTTGGTGTCTTGGTTGGCGCCAAAACTGTACAGCGCTTTGGTGAATAGGTCGCGTTTTGGCAAATCGTTCAAAACCCACCCATCAACCGAATACGATTAATACAATTGAGGATGCTATGTTTCCGTATCAGGATCCAACTGGGACCAGTTTTTTGGCGAGCCAAGGCGCCTTGGACGCCTATCGCAGCAAGCTACACAGGCGCTACGAAGCAGCGGCCCAAGAAGCAGGCACTCGCTTTGTCACCCTAGAAAAATTTCAGCAATTGCGTCCCGGCGTTCAGCCCCAGGATGTCGTCATTCCCTGGGAAGCCTTTCCCATCAAACAGGCGGGCTCTAGCGATACACGCATCGATCGCGATCGCAGTGAACTCCAGGAAGAATACGTGGAATGGAATCTGGAAACCGAAGGCAGCGAGATCAAAACGATCACGTTCACCACGGAATTCCCCGAATATTTCGAGGCCCTCGCCGATGTCAACTTCGATGCGCTGGTGGCAGGCTTAAAAGAAATCATTCCCGATGCCAATCCCAGCTCCCAGGAGTTGCTGGGGCTAAGCAGTCCCCCCTCTGCGCTGATTGCGGACGGGCTGGTCGGCGGAAAAACCTGGACTGTTCTGAACCGGGTGACCGGCATGCCCTCTGAGAGCGCCAAAGAACCGTTTTTGCTCCGGGGCGATCGCGGCAATGCAGTTGCTCGGTTGCAGGAGCGACTGCATCTGCTCAATCTTGTCAGTGTTGTGGACGGTGATTTTGGCCCAGGCACCGAGCGAGCTGTCATCAAGGCTCAACAGACCTACACGGGTGCAGGCCATTTTTTCCAGGAGCAGCTCAGCAAAAATCCCTGGAACAATGGTCAGAACGGCATCTATTGCATGCTGCAACGGTTTAACACGCTGCCCTTCCTGTTCAATTTGGTGACGCTCTGTAGCGTGCCCAAAAATGCGAGTCCCCAGGAGATGTGCGGCATCGTTGACCCTGAATGTGTACCCGAGCGTAACTCGGATCCCATTGTCTGCTCCACCGCCCAGCGAGCTGTTCAGGGTGATAGCTTACTCAGCCTCAAAGATCCTGCTGGCATTCGCATTGTTGAGATGAAGGGACTCTGGCGTGTCAATGGTACTCCCATTGAGATTAATGACCCCGCCAGCAACCAGGGCATCTGGACAGTGAGCCGAGGGGGTCGGCGCGGCGTTTTGCGGCTTGTGCCAGGGCTGGAGCTAGATGGCCTACGCATTCGCACTGGTTCCCAGGTCGCTCGCAAGCTTATGGTGGGGGCTGACGTATTAGTTGCTTCTGCATCCGACTTCCAATAGCATCAGCCCATTCCTCAACTCAACGAATTACCAAAATACGTTCAGGGAATTTCATCATGGTCAGGGTCACCCATTCAAGCATTCCAATCGATATCGGGACGAATCACCGTTCGTCCAGCGCCCCTCCCAACCTAACCCACAGCCGGACGAGCGCGGCTCGTCCCTACGGATTGCGTCGAATCTTGTCTCATCTACTCCAGCGGGTGCTGGTTGTTTGTCTGATTGTCTGCCTCACGTTCAGCAGCATGCCCGAAGCCTGGGCACAAGTGCAGCCACAACTGCTTAAGCAGGCCACGGACACCAGCGCCGCAGAGTCCATGACAGCAGAGGAGATTGCGGGTCTTAATGATCCATTTTTCAATCTGCTCCTGAAGGATCACCTCGATACCCAAACCGTCAATGGCATTAGCCAGCGGCTGAGACCCGATCGCCAGGAGACGTTCGTCGTCCATGAGCGGATTGTGGACAATAGCCCAACCGTTGGAGGGGGAAGCCCCGCCAGTCGCCGCAGTATCATCACATTTGATGGCAACACCGATGGAGAAGAACTCAATCGCAATGTGATGCTGTCGGTGTTCTTTAATTCCGAATCCTTTCCCAGTGTCCCTGATATCGAGGCCATGGCCTGGGATGAGGGCAACGGAAAATTCAACTATTACAAACTCAACGAAGCGCGTGGTGAAGCAGCGCCGAGCTGGAAGTTTCGCGGTGATTCTAAGGGGGCGGATCTGCTTTCTGCATCGGCACGGGAAGGCACCTGCATGGCCTGCCACATTGACGGCGGCATGGTGATGAAGGAATTCAAAGCCCCCTGGAATAACTGGCATTCCCGCAATTTTCAGGCAGAATATCTCTTCCCTGGTGCTCGCGATCAGTGGCCAGTTGTCGATGCCACCAATAGCCCACTCAAGGATGGTCCGGCGGGAGCTGTTTCCCTAGAGTCCACAACCCAGAGCGCCAACCAGCGACTCAACGAGCGGCGGATGGCCGGGATGAAAAATGGCGATCGCGTCACCGATGCCAAGCGGTTGCTGAAGCCACTGTTTGTCACGACCGAGTTCAATTTGATGAGCAGTTTCGAGACCGCAGGCAACCATCCCTTTGGCAACGGGCGACCTTCCAACAATAAAATTTTCCTGCCCATATCGTTCTTCCTTAACAGCGATCTGATGGGTGGCATCGGCGTTGAAACCTTCCAATTCAACGAATTTACCGACCTGGATACTGAAGAATATCAAGCTGTCGTCAATCGCGGCAAAACTCGCCTGGGCAACCAAGATGGCGACACTCACTTCGCTTGGCTCACACCGGAGGCCAGCAATATCGATACCATCTATGTCGAGAAGTTGATCAACGATGGGGTGGTGCCGGAGTCTTTTGTGGCGGCGGTGCTGGCGGTGGACTTGGAAACGCCGGTGTTGTCAGGCGATCGCGCAGCGCTCTGGAATGCCGACGATATCCTGCCAACAGAATTTCGCACCGGGCGCAACAACGACCTCACCAGCCAAACCATCCGTAATCTGGAGCGGCTCAACCCCAGCAGCGATTCTCCTGAGGGTCAGTTTCTAGAAGCACTGCAAAGCCCTGACCCGATTCGATTCCTGCAGTCGAAGGTTGACCAATATATCCAGCGGGAGCAGCGCCGTTTCGATAGCCGGGAGGTGCGCAGCGAGGAAATTGGGCGACTCTACCGCAAGCTATTGGTGGAACGCGACAAGGTGGAGGGCGATGCGGTTCTGAGTCACCTGATCGAAAGTCCGCTGCTGTTCCCTAAGGGCGACATTGCTGCCCTACCGGAAACGGTTGTGGACCCTGCCCCCCTCGATCGCCCTACTCTGAGAGAGGGTGACCAAGGAGATGCGGTGGAAGACTTGCAGCGTCTGCTCCAGCGCCAGAGTTTCCTCAATGGTCCCATTGATGGTGACTTTGGTCCGGGTACGGAGCAGGCGGTGATTTCGGCTCAGCGGCAGTTTGGTTTGGAGGCGGACGGCATTGTTGGGCCTGCAACCTGGGAGGCTTTGGAGGGGACGACTAATCCTCAACCACCGATTGATTTGCCGGTGTTGCGGGTGGGCGATCGCGGTGACGATGTGGCCTTCCTCCAGCAACTCCTGGTTGACCAGGGTTTCTTGTTTGGTCCGGTGGATGGTGACTTTGGGGGATTGACCCGTGCCGCCGTGATTCGTGCCCAGCGACGGTTTGGCCTGGATCCTGACGGCGTTGTTGGACCGGCAACCTGGGCAGTATTGGGCGCCTAGGGGAATGGCGACCCCCAGCGCAAAATCCTGGAATGGGTGTTGGGGGTCGGGATGGGAAGTTTAGCGTGATAGACCGAATAATTCTGAATATCCACCAAGACGGCATGATATTCAGAATTATTCTGGTATTCCCCTAGAAATATGCCGAAAGATTCTGCCGATCCCCCTTAAATGAGGGATCTTCAGAAAAATTCTGCAGAATCAGTAGTTATGCCTTTACTCATTATCACTGCGATGTCATGCCCTCTCTCATTTCCTCCATTGGCAACACTCCGTTGATTCGACTAGAACGGATTATTCAATCGAACCAGGCGGAAATTTGGCTTAAGCTGGAAGGAATGAATCCTACTGGTTCCTACAAAGATCGAATGGTGATCGCTCAAATTCGAGCCGCGATTGACTCGGGGAAACTTGAGGACGCGATCCCCTTGGAATGCACTGGTGGCAGCACTGGTACATCACTTGCATTTGTCTGTGCGGCGTTGGGCCTACAATGTTCAATCATCACGTCAGATGCCTTTTCGCAAGACAAAACTGATTCGATGAGAGCATTTGGTGCCGATGTAATTATCGAAAAAAGTGAGCAGGGGCTGATTACGCCATCACTGTGGCAAAGAATGCGCGAACGTGCCCAGCAGATGCACGAGAGTGGTAGTCACGTTTGGCTTGATCAATTTCGTAATCCCGCCACCACTTCGGCGTTCGACAGGTTTGCAGATGAGGCTCTCGCCGTTCAACCACACTTCGATGCTTTTTGTGCGGCTGTCGGGACAGCGGGGATGCTAGTGGGTACTGGCAAGCGTTTACGGCGAACTCTACCTGATATTGAAATCGTGGCGGTCGAGCCTGAATCTTCTTCAACATTATCTGGTAATTCGCCTGGCCCACACACGGTCGATGGTACCGCAGCTGGATTCGTACCACCCCACTATGATGAGTCTTTAGTCGATGCTGTGATGGCGATTCCCGAACACGATGCACGAATGATGTGCCAGCGGCTCGCGAAAGAAGAGGGGCTTTTTGCTGGGACATCGACCGGGCTTAACGTCTGCGCAGCACTTCGCTTGGCATCCAATCTTGGTCCAGATAGTCGCGTATTGACGGTCGCTTGCGACACAGGATTCAAATACCTTTCGGGAAGCTTGTTTAAGCAACTGACATTGAAAAATGCATAACAATGCGATGAACCGAAGTCGCGGAGCCGGGCATCTTTGGAGTGGACAATTACTTACCACGACTCGGTTATCGCGGACGTTTTGTCAACGCAGGTCGATGCGAGTGACAATAATACCCATTGACGTGGATCTCGATAGCCTTTGAGCCCGAGTCTTCGGTGAGCGCATCACCGACAGATTTAGCGAGTCAGCAACTTTACAAAGTTTGAGACAAGAGCACTATTGAGACAGTCAAAACCGATTGGCTGTCCTAGCTCTTTATCTATGACAATATTCCGTCCCCCCAACCCCATCGACGCAGACGACTTTTTCAGGTCGGGATGATGACTTGGCTGCTGCTGGGTCTTGTCTTTGCCGGGGCGATCGCCAATCTGCCCCCGAACATCAAAAACGCCGCTCAACGATCAACGCTCACTACAGATACGATCGCCTAAAATAGAAGCACGCTTTTTGGGTAATGTGCCATGACACAAGGTGCTTCCGAAGTTGTTTTCCATCGATTACCCCAGGAATATTTTGAATGGGAAGCCCAACAACCCCTACGCTACGAATATTTTGATGGGGACGTGTTTGCCATAGCAGGGGGAACACTGCCCCATGCGGATACTGTGCTGAATTTAGCAAGCCTCTTACGAGAACCATTGCGGGGTCGCTGCAAAGTTCGCAACTCTGATGCCAAATTGGGCATTACCGACCAGGGACCGTTTACCTATCCAGACCTGAGTATTAGCTGCGATGAACGCGATCGCACCGCCCAACAATTCATCCGCCATCCCCGCATAATCCCATCACCATCGAGCACCCATTGAGTACGTGAAACGAATATTGGCAAGGCACCCAAGAACTGGATGCCTTACCAACAAATTAAAAGCGTTGTCTAAAGCTCAGAGGCATGGAGCCTAGGAAACGGTTGCATTGCCACGACGACCACCCTGGCGCTGGCCGCGGCGTCCACCCCGCTGCTCCTTCAGCTCCTGGAGCTTTTGGGCTTGCTCAGGCGTCAGAACTGCCTCAATCTCAGACTTCACTTGCTGGCGCAGGGCCTGCTTGCGATCGCCCAGGGCTTCCTTAATCGCCTCACGGTCAGCACCGCCTTCACGCAACGCCTTAGCTTCCTCGCGCAGGGCTTCCTTCTGGGGCTGGTAGCGCTCACGAATCGCCTGAATTTGGGCAGCCTGACTGTCACTCAGACCCAGTGCCTCCTGCATCTTGGCAGCGCGCTCAGCCCGCTTGGCTTGGCGCTCTTCGGTGGTCAGGTTGCCGCGATCGCCCCGTTGAGCGACCAATTCCGAGCGATTACCACGACCGCGAGCTTCAGCCATGTCAGGCATCAAAACAGTTGTAGCAACAGGAACAGCGATAACAGCAGCGAGCATTGCAATAGAGCGAAGTTTCATAATGTGCGTCCTTGGAGTGAAGTGTGTTTGTTTGATGTCTCCATCTTAGAAACTTGCTTTGGAATGCACCTGGATCTGAGGGCCTAAATATGACAAGACGACTGGTACCACGGTTGGTACTTTAGGACCGAGTCATGGGAGTAAAATCCAGACCCCGCTCTGGACAATCCAGAATTTACGCACTTTTCAGAGGACGGACTGTGGATTGCATAGCCATCCATTGCATAACCGTTGAGCGTGACGCCTAAATCGCCTCTTGCAGATTAGGTTCCTGAGCCATCTGGATTTCAGTCCCTACGGTCGCGCCATTGGGCACGTTTGGATCAAGTTTAGATTTGCTTTACATCGCACACCATTATTGTCTGCAATAGACCTCTTGCATAAAGCATCTGGCCCTCTCCCCAACCCCTCTCCCAAGCTTGGGAGAGGGGCTTTTTGGCTCCCCTTCCCCCAGAATTGCGGGCAAGAGGTTGGGGGATGGGGGCGGCTATCAAGTTCGTTCCAGAGGTCTAATGTCAACCACGCCATAAACATAGCTTGGGGAGATCTCGATCAATTCCCAGGCCACTTCTAAAAGGTCACTTCTCAAAGGCCACTTCTAGGTCGGCCCATCACCAACAGGCTTCGTCCGTCAGCAATTTTACGGAATCTCAGACAGGAACACTGTTGAGACAGTCAACACCCCATTGACTGTCACAGCTATCCGTCCATGACAACGTCCCGCCCCCATCGACGCAGACGACTTTTCCAAGCCGGAATCATGGCTTGGCTGCTGTTGGGTCTCATCTTTGCCCTGGCGATCGCCCTCCACCAACAGGGCTTCATCAACGCCTGGAGCCTCCCCCTCGGCCCCCTCGCCATCGGGCTAGCCAGCGGAGGATTGCTCTGTTTGATCATCGCCAGCCTCCTGACCCCGCGCTGGAAGACACAGGTGCTACGGCTCCTGGCAGCCGGGTTTATTGGCATGAATGCGATCGCCTACCTCGGTGCCTACGCCGCCACCCACCACAGCCTGCCCGATCGCCCCACCCTCGGCGCCCCCAAACCCATCAACCGCCAAACGCCAGCAGACTTTAGCCTCAGCTACCGCACCCAGCGCATTGCCGTGGACGAACAAAACCGGGAGGGTCAGAACTGGATCGAAACCTGGCAAATCCCCAGCGACACCTCCCAGGGCACCGTGCTGATGTTTCCCGGCAAGGGCGGCAGCAAACAGCAGTTGCTCTCCCCCGCCCAGACCCTTCACAACCTGGGATACCAAGCTATTCTGGTTGACTACCAAGGCGTCGGCGGCTCCAGCGGTTCCACCACCACCATCGGCGTCCATGAAGCCCAAGACGTGGCACGGGTGTGGCAACAGGTGCAATCGGAATCCACCGTAGACCCTCAAGCTCCCTTGGTGCTCTACGGCGTCTCCATGGGGACAGCCGCCATTCTGCGGGCGATCGCCCACGAATCCGTCACGCCCGATGCCGTCATCCTAGAACTCCCCTTCACCAGCCTGGTCAACGCCGTCAGCACCCGCCTCGCGCCCTTCAAAATTCCGGCCTTTCCCATGGCTCACCTGATGACGTTTTGGGGCGGTGTACAGCATGGCTTCAATGGCTTCGCCCACAGACCCGGTGTCGATGCCAAGGCCGTTGCTTGCCCAACCCTCGTGCTTCAGGGTGCAAAGGATCCTTGGATTCGTCAGGCTGACCTAGACATGTTGATGCAACACCTGGGCGATCGCGCTCAACTCGTGTCCTTTCCAGAGGCAGGCCACCATCTCCTCGTCACCGTCGATCCATCAACTTGGCAACAATCCGTGGGGGATTTTCTTAGCCGTGTCTAAAATCCGCTTCTGCTCCATTGACCTTTTCCACTCGAGCCCAAGCCCTCTGCCTTCGATTCAGAAAATCAAGGGCAGGGGTAAGCAGGCAAGAGTTTAGGACAATTACGCTTGTTTTTTGCGTCGTCGCACCACTGCAGCAGCACCAACCAAGGCCAAGCTAGAGAGAGCCATGGGCTCTGGAACCTGGCGAATACTGCTTACTTCAGGGGTGTCAATGACATTGTAGTAAACGCTGATGTGGGAAACATCC